>JAWKRT010000001.1:2104703-2405375 GCA_041389495.1 Myxococcota bacterium
GAATCCATCGTGGCACGAGTGATGTCCCTCGCGGCGGCGTTCGCCGTCGCCTTCGCGTTCGCGCGCGCTGCGCAGGCCGGCCCGGCCGACCCGGTGCCGCTGCTGAACGGCACGACGCGCGCGACGCACGTCTTCACCGGCTCCGGCGTCCGGATCGACGCCAACACGGGTCTCGTGGTCCTGTGCACGTCGCTCGAGAAGTCGAAGGACGTCATGATGGCCGTCGAGGTCTACCAGTGGGACGCGACGGTGCTCAACGACGTCGCCACGGGTATCGGAGTGTCTCTCATGACGGCGCCGGGCAGGACGATCACGTGGGAGGTGAAGAACGACGGCGGCGGCATCGCCTACACCTTCGGCGACGTGTCGATCCCGAGCGTCGGAAACGTCTTCCAGGGGAGCTTCCGGGTGCTCTCGACGTCGACGAAGATCACCTGCTCGGCGGCGAACATCGACCGCACGAACAGCCCGCCGAACTTCGTCTGGCCGCTCAACCTGATCGCGAAGACCAAGCAGAAGGGCGTCTAGACGCGCGACGCGTCGTTAGGCGGGGCGCTGCCAGCGCAGGACGGGGTGGCGGGCCGCGCGCGTCTCGTCGAGGCGCGCGTGGCGGGCGCGCACGGGCGCGGACTTCACGAGCTCCGGCTCCTCGCGGGCCTCGCGCTCGATCGCGCGCAGCGTCGCGACGAAGCGGTCGAGCCCCTCGAGGCTCTCGCTCTCCGTCGGCTCGATCATCAGCGCGCCGTGCACGATGAGCGGGAAGTAGGTCGTCGGCGGGTGGTAGCCGTAGTCGATCAGTCGCTTCGCGACGTCGAGCGTCGTGACGCCCGTGTCCTCGAGCCTGCGGTCCGACAGCACGCACTCGTGCATCACCGGCTCGTCGTACGGGACGTGGTAGACGTCGCGCAGCCGCGCGAGCACGTAGTTGGCGTTGAGCACGGCCATCTCGGCGCAGCGCCGCAGGCCGTCGGGCCCGAGGCTGCGCAGGTACGTGTAGGCCCGCACGAACATGCCGACGTTGCCGAAGTAGCCGTGCAGCTTGCCGATCGAGCGCGGCAGGTCCCAGTCGAGCCGGAACCGCTCGCCCTCGGCTCCCTCGTCGCGCGCGACGACGGGCACGGGCAGGTAGGGCGCGAGCACGTTCTTCACGCCGACCGGGCCCGCGCCCGGGCCGCCCCCGCCGTGCGGCGTCGAGAACGTCTTGTGCAGGTTGAAGTGCATCACGTCGATGCCGAGGTCGCCCGGGCGCGCGATGCCGAGCGTGGCGTTCAGGTTCGCGCCGTCGCCGTACACGAGCCCGCCGCCCGCGTGCACGATCTCGCAGATGCGCGCGATGTGCTTCTCGAAGAGCCCGAGCGTGTTCGGGTTCGTGATCATGATCGCGGCGACGTCGTCGCTCATCGCGGCCGCGACCGCGTCGGGGTGCAGGATGCCGTCGGGGCCGGACGGGATCTCGACGCACTCGTAGGAGTTGAGCGCGGCGCTCGCGGGGTTCGTGCCGTGCGCGGTGTCCGGGATCAGGACCTTCGTGCGCCGTTCGCCGCGCTTCTCGTGATAGGCGCGGATCATCATGATGCCGGCGAGCTCGCCCTGCGCGCCGGCGGCCGGCTGCAGGCTCACGCGGTCCATTCCGCTCACCTCGGCGAGGTGGCGCTCGAGGCGCCAGGCGAGCTCGAGGAAGCCCTGCGACAGCGCCTCGGGCTGGAGCGGGTGCGCGTGCGCGAAGCCCGGCAGCCGCGCCATGCGCTCGTTGATCTTCGGGTTGTACTTCATCGTGCACGACCCGAGCGGGTAGAGCCCGAAGTCGACGGCCGCGTTCCAGGTCGACATGCGCGTGAAGTGGCGGACGACGTCGACCTCCGACATCTCGGGCAGGTCGAGCACGTCGTCGCGCACGGCCTCCGCGCCGAGCACGGTGGCCGCGTCGACGGCCGGCACGTCGAGCGGCGGCAGCTGCACGCCGCGTCGGCCCTCGCGCGAGAGCTCGAACGAGAGCGGCTCCTCGTAGGTCGTGCCGCCGGCGACGTTGTCGAACGAGGGCAGGGCGGGAGCGGGCGACTGCGGCGCGGGGCTCATGCGCGTCCTCCGGCCCGCGCGCGGCCGGCGAGCGCGTCGACGAGGCGGTCGATGGCGTCGCGGCTCGCGAGCTCGGTCGCGGCGACGAGCACCGCGTCGTCGAGGCCGCCCTCGCCGCGCGGGCGCTCGGAGAGGTCGAGGCCGCCGACGCATCCCGCGTCGAGCGCGCGCGCGAGCGCCGGCCCGGCGCCGCCCGCGACGCGCACCGCGAACTCGTTGAACGAGGGCGCCGCGTGCACGAGCTCGACGCCCGGCGTGTCGGCGACGCGCGCCTTCGCGTACGCGGCCTTCGCGAGGTTCTGCTCCGCGAGCTCGCGCAGGCCGCGGCGGCCCATCAGCGTCAGGTAGATCGTCGCCATCGTCAGGCACAGGCCCTGGTTCGTGCAGATGTTGCTCGTCGCGCGCTCGCGCCGGATGTGCTGCTCGCGCGTCGAGAGCGTGAGCACGAAGCCGCGGCGGCCGCGCGCATCCACCGTCTCGCCGACGAGCCGGCCCGGCATCTGTCGCACGCGCTTCTGCGTCGTCGTCATGAAGCCGAGGTGCGGGCCGCCGAAGCCCATGGGGACGCCGAAGCTCTGCGCCTCGCCGCACACGACGTCGGCGCCCTGCGCGCCGGGCGGGACGAGCAGCGCGAGCGAGAGCGCTTCCGCGACGGACGTGACGAGCAGCGCGCCCGCCGCGTGCGCGGCCTCGGCGAGCGCGGGCAGCGCCTCGACGCAGCCGAAGAAGTTCGGCTGCTGCGCGATCACGCAGGCCGTCGCGTCGTCGACGGCGGAGGCGAGCGTGCGGCCGTCCGCGCCGAGCGGGAGCGTCGCGATCTCGGTCTCGAGGCCGTCGAGGTAGGTCTCGAGCACGGCGCGGTAGCGCGGGTGGAGACCTTCGCTCACGACGACGCGGGAGCGCCGCGTCGAGCGCATCGCCATCAGCGCGGCCTCGGCGGTCGCCGACGCGCCGTCGTACATCGACGCGTTCGACACCTCCATCCCGGTGAGCGACGACATCATCGTCTGCCACTCGAAGATGGTCTGCAGCGTTCCCTGGCTGATCTCGGCCTGGTAGGGCGTGTACGCGGTGGTGAACTCGGCGCGCGAGACGAGCGCGTCGATCGCGCTCGGGATCCAGTGCGCGTAGGTGCCCGCGCCGAGGAACCAGTCGTGCGTCTCGAGGTTCGCGTTGCGCGCGGCGAGCCGCGAGAGCTCGCGCGTCACCTCGAGCTCGCTCGCGGCGACGGGCAGGTCGAGCGGCCGCGCGAGGCGGTGCTTCTCGGGGATCGGCGCGAACAGGGCCTCGACGCTCGCGACGTCGATCGCCTCGAGCATGCGGGCGACGTCCTCGTCGGTGTGGGGGATGTAGCGGAAGCTCACTCCTGGCGATCCTTGATGTACTGGAGGTAGTCGGCCGAGTTCATCAGCGAGTCGAACTCGCCCGTGTCCGACGGCTCGATCACGATCATCCAGCCGTCCCCGTAGCATGACTCGTTGATCGCCTCGGGCGAATCGGCGAGGTCCTCGTTCACTTCCACGACCTCGCCCGAGATCGGCGCGTAGAGGTCGGAGACCGCCTTCACCGACTCGACGACGCCGAACGTGTCGCCCTGCTGGAGCGTCGTGCCGACCGTCGGCAGCTCGACGAACACGATGTCGCCGAGCTGGTCCTGTGCGTAGTCGGTGATGCCGACGTAGGCGCGCTTCCCCTCGACGCGCACCCACTCGTCCTCGCTGCTGTAGAAGTTCTCGTCGGGGAGCTCGTAGTCGGCCACGCGGAATCCTCCTGCGGCGCGCGCGCTCGCGACGCGCGTGCTCCGCTCCTACCGGGCCCTGCCTCGCGGGGCCCGTGCATCCTGTCGCGCGCGCACGAAGGGAGTCGGCACGACGCGCGCCTCGACGCCGTTCCCGCGGATCTCGACCTGGATCGCGGTGCCGGCCTCGGCGAACTCGCGACGGATGTAGCCGAGTCCGATGGCTTTGCCGAGGGTGGGCGAGGGCGCGCCCGACGTGACGGCGCCGATCGCACCGCCGCCGGCGGAGGCCGGCGCGAGCAGCGGGTAGCCGGCCCGCGCGACGCCGCGGCCGACCAGCTCGAAGCCGACGAGCCGGCGCGCATGCCCCTCGGCCGCGCGCTTCTCGATCGCCTCGGCGCCGAGGAACCCGCCGCGCTCGCGCTTCACGAAGCGGTCGAGCCCGGCCTCGAGCGGCGAGGTCTCGTCGTCGAGCTCGTGGCCGTAGAGCGGGAGCGCCGCCTCGAGCCGCAGCGTGTCGCGGGCGCCGAGGCCGCAGGGCTCGGCGCCCGCCTCGACGAGCGCCTCGAAGACGCGCGCGACGTCGCCCGCGCCGACGTAGACCTCGTAGCCGTCGGAGCCCGTGTAGCCGGTGCGCGAGACGATGGCCTCGATGCCGCCCACGACGAGCGCCGGCGCGAAGCGGAAGCGGCGGATGCCGGGCGCGTCGGTCGCGCCGATCGCGACGAGCTTCTGCGGCGCCTCGGGCCCCTGCACGGCGAGCAGCCCCGTCTCGGCGCTCCGGTCGCGCACGCCCGCGTCCTCGGGCGCGTGCGCGAGGATCCACGCCAGGTCCTTCTCGATGTTGGCGGCGTTCACGCACAGGAAGAAGACGTCGTCGGCGACGCGGTAGACGGTGACGTCGTCGACCACGCCGCCGCCGTCGTTGCACAGGAGCCCGTAGCGGACGGCGCCGTGCGCGAGCGTGTCGACCGGGCAGGTGAGCAGCCGCTCGAGCGTCGCCGCGGCGGCCGGGCCCGAGAAGTGGATCTGGCCCATGTGCGACACGTCGAAGACGCCCGCGCGCTCGCGCACGGCGGCGTGCTCGTGCTTGATGCCCGCGTACTGCACGGGCATCTCGAAGCCGCCGAACTCGACGAGCCTCGCACCGAGCGCGGCGTGCACGGCGTGGAGAGGGGTGCGGCGGAGTCCCATGCCGGCCTACACGCCCTTGCGCTTGCGGTACGCGCGCACGGTGTTGCGCAGCAGCATCGTGATCGTCATCGGGCCGATGCCGCGGCGCGACGGCGTGAGGATGCCGGCCACGCCGATCGCGTTCTCGAAGTCGACGTCGCCGACGAGCGCGCCGTCGACCTCGGAGACGCCGACGTCCATCACCGCCGCGCCCGGTCGGATCCAGTCGGCCTTCACCATGCGCGGCACGCCCGCGGCCGCGACGATCACGTCGGCCGTGCGGCACAGGCCGGGCAGGTCGCGCGTGCGCGAGTGGCACATCGTGACGGTCGCGTTGCGCTGCTGGAGCAGGAACGAGACGGGCTTGCCGACGATCTCGCTGCGTCCGATCACGACGGCGTGCGCGCCCTCGAGCGGCACCTGGTAGTGGTCGAGCACGGCGAGCACGCCGAGCGGCGTGCACGAGACGAGCTCGGCCGTCCCCTTCAGCATGCGGCCGGCCGTCGTCGGATGCAGCGCGTCGGCGTCCTTCTCGGGGTCGATCGCCTCGGCGACGACGTTGGGGTCGATGTGCTTCGGGAGCGGGAGCTGTACGAGGATGCCGTCGACCGCGTCGTCTTCGTTGAGCGCGGCGAGCAGCGCGAGCAGCTCGGCCTGCGTCGTGCGCTCGGGGAGCAGGTGCTCGACCGAGTCCATCCCGATGTTCGCGCACGCGCGCTGCTTGCCCTTGATGTACGAGAGGCTCGCGGGGTCGTCGCCGACGAGCACGACGGCGAGCTTCGGCGCGCGATGGCCCTTCGCGACGAGCGCGCCGATCTCCTCGGCGAGCTCCTTGCGAATCGCCTTCGCGAGCGCGAGCCCGTCGACGATGCGCGTTTCGATGTGGCCGGACGCGGCCTGACCCATGTGGCGGCACCCCCTCCGAATGAGCGGGCGCCAGTATAACGACGCGCCCGCGCGCCGTGAGGCGCGCGGGCGCGTTCGCCGTTCCGTGTGCGATGCGGGCCGAGGAGCGCGCTACGCGGCCTTCGCCTTCGACTTGCCCGCGCCCGACTTCGACTTCTTCGTGGCCGAGCCCTTCGCGTCCTTGTCCTTCTTCGGAGCGGACTCGGAGGTCGACTCGTTCGAGGTGCTCGCGGCTTCGCTCTTGCTCGCGCCCGCGTCGCCGCTCGACGCGCCGCCGTCGTCCGACTTCTTGCCGTCCTTCTTGCTGCCGTAGCCGTCCGCGTACCAGCCGCCGCCCTTCAGCACGAACGATGTTTGGGAGATCAGGCGCTTGACGCGGCGCGACTTGCACTTCGGGCACGTCTTCACCGGGGCGTCGGTGATGCGCTGCTCGCGCTCGAACTCGTGCTCGCACTTCGCGCAGAGGTACTCGTAGACCGGCATGCAGGGCCTCCAGGGACGGGTCGGGTCGCGTCGGCATCCGCTCGACGGGCGCCCGAGAATGCGCGCTCCACCGCCGATGGCAACCCCGCCGCGCGACGACCGGCCGCCGCGCGGACGCGGTCGAGGGGGCCGCTACGTCGACGTCGGGCCCCGCGTCGCGCTCGCGCGCGGCCCGCCGAGCGGCGCGTCGCCGTCGAGCAGCTCGCCTTCGAGCACGGCCTCGTCGGCATCCGGATCGGCCGCGAGCGCGTCGACGAGCGACAGGTGCGTTCCGATCGAGGTCCGCAGCGCGCTCGCGAGCCGGCTGCGGAGCCCGCGCAGGCTTCGGATCTCCTCCGAGAGCCGCGCGGCCCGGCGATGGGCGGCGTCGAGGATCTTCTCCGCCTTCACCTCGGCCTCGGCGAGCAGCACGTCGGCCTGCGTCTGGGCCGTCTTGCGCAGCTCGTCGCCCAGGTTCTGGGCCGTCACGAGGGTCTCCTTGAGGAGCGCCTCGTTGAGCGAGAGCTCCTCGAGCCTCGCTTCGAGCCGACGGATCTGGTCGGCCCGCGACTCCGACTCGCGCACGACGGCCTCGTAGTCCTCGGCGACGCCCGCGAGGAACGTCTCGACCTCGACCGCGTCGAGGCCGCGCCACGCCGACCGGAACTTGTGGCCACGAATGTCGAGCGGCGTCAGGCGCATGCGCACTCCCAGCGGGCGGCGGAATCGCCCGGCGTCGATCGGGCCGGGCTCGCGAGGCGGCAACTCCGCTTCGCGCTGCGGCAGCCGATCGGCGCAAGCCGGCGCGGGCTTTAGCGGTTGGCCGGCTGCGCCCGGCGCCCGCTCAGCTGCCGCCGAGCTCGCGCGAGCGGCGCGTCGCCGCGGCGACCGCCTCGTGCAGGGCGGCGCGGACGCCGCCCGCCTCGAGGCGCTCGAGGCCGGCGATGGTCGTGCCGCCGGGCGAGGTCACCTGGTCCTTCAGGGCGGCCGGGTGGAGGCCCGACTCGATCGCGAGCTGCGCGGCGCCGCGCACCGTGTGGAAGGCGAGGGCGTAGGCCGCGTCGCGCGGCAGGCCGGCTCGGACGCCGGCGTCGCCGAGCGCCTCGAGGAACAGGAACACGTAGGCCGGCCCGCTTCCCGAGAGCCCCGTGACCGCGTCGAGGAGCGCCTCGCTCGGCGCCTCCCACGCGTAGCCGACGGCCTCGAAGAGCGCGCGCGCCGCGGTGCGATCGGCCTGCGTCGCGTGCGCGTTCGCCACGAACGCCGTCGCGCCGCTCCGCGCGAGCGCCGGCGTGTTGGGCATCGCGCGGACGATGCGGGCGCCGGCCGGGAGGCGCGCCGCGATCGCGTGGATCGGCACGCCCGCCGCGATCGAGACCCACAGCTTCGCATCGAGGCCCGGCCGGCCCGCGAGTGCCGCGAGCGCCGGGTCGACGACGCCCGGCTTGACGGCGAGCACGACGACGTCGCTCCGCTCGACGACGCGCGCGTTGTCCTCGAGCGCCTCGGCGCCGACGTGCGCGCCGAACGCCTCGCGCGCCGCCGCGACCGGGTCGCTCGCGCACAGGTGGTCGCGGCGGACCCCCGCCGCGACGAGGCCGCCCGCCAGCGCGCGCGCCATCGCCCCGCAGCCGGTGAAGCCGATCCGGAGCGCGCCGAGCGCGTCGCTCCCGCGCACCGCCGCGGTCGACTCCGTCGCATCCGTCGCTGCCGTCACGTCCGTCCTCCGTCGCTCGCCGCGCCCGGGCCGCCGCTCGCATCGCCGTCGCTTCCGCCGGGGGCGGGCCGCGGCGCGTCCTCGCGCTCGCCGAAGATCGCGGTGCCGACGCGCACCGACGTCGCGCCTTCCTCGACCGCGATCTCGAAGTCGCCCGACATGCCCATCGAGAGCTCGCGCAGCCCGGCGCCGCCCGGCGCGCTGCGGAGCCTATCGCGCAGCGCGCGCAGCCGCGCGAAGGCGGCCCGCGCCGCGTCCGGACCGGCGGCGCGCGGGATCGTCATCAGCCCCTCGATGCGCAGGGCGCCGTGGCGCGCGCACGCGGCGAGGAGGGCCTCCGCGCCCTCGGGCGCGACGCCGCTCTTGCGGTCGTCGCCGTCGACGTTCACCTGCAGGAGCACCGGCAGCACGCGGCCCGCCGCCGCCGCGCGGCGCGCGAGCTCGTCGGCGAGCGCCGCGCGGTCGACGGTCTCGACCGTGTCGAAGAGCGCGACGGCCGCGGCCGCCTTGTTGCGCTGGAGCGGCCCGATCAGGTGCCAGCGCGGCGGCGGTGCGTCGCCCGCCACCGCGGCGAGCACGGCATCGCGCTTGTCGCGCGCCTCCTGCACGTAGTTCTCGCCGAGGTCCCGCGCGCCGGCGAGCACGGCGGCCGCGATGCGCTCGAGGGGCTGGCGCTTCGACACGGCGACGAGCCGCACCTCGTCGGGCGCGCGCCCGGCGCGGCGCGCGGCCGCCGCGATGCGCGCGCGCACGGCCGCGAGCCGCTCGCCGAGCTCGGGCGCGAGCGCGCGCGCCGCGTCGCGGAGCGCGGCTTCGGCGCGCCCGCTCACGCGCGATCCGCCGTCGCGCCGCGGTCGCGCGCAGCGGGCGCGGACGGCGCGACACCCGCCGCGCGCAGCAGGGCGACCGTCTCGGCGACGGGCAGGCCGATCACGTTCGTCTCGCTCCCGGCGACGGCGACGACGAAGCGGCGCCCCTCGCCCTGGAGTCCGTAGGCCCCGGCCTTGTCGAGCGGCTCGCCGGTCGCGACGTAGGCGCGGATCTCGTCGCGCGTCGCGTCGCGCATCCGCACCTCGCTCGCGACCGCGACCTCGCGCGCGACGCCTCCCGCGCACACGGCGACCGCGGTGACGACGACGTGCGCGCGGCCGACCAGGCGCGAGAGCAGGGCGACCGCGTGCTCCGGGTCGCGCGGCTTGCCGAGCACGTCGCCGCCGAGCACGACGATCGTGTCGGCGCCGAGCACGACGGCCCCGGGCGCGCGCGCCGCGACGGCGAGCACCTTCTCGCGCGCGAGGCGCCGCGCGAACGCCTCGGGCGCCTCTTCGGGGGCGCGCTCCTCCGGGATGTCGGCGGGCTCGACCTCGAAGGCGAAGCCGGCGCGCGCCAGCAGCTCGCGCCGGCGCGGCGAGGCGCTCGCGAGCACGAGGCGGGGGGCGGGAGCGGCGGCGGCGACGCGGGCAGGCACGGCGGCGGGAGTACCCCCGGCCCCGCCTAGCGTCAAGCGCGCGCGGCGTCGCGCGCGCGGCGCTCGACGGCGAGGCGATGCGGTAGCGTTCGCGCATGCAACGATCGCCGTCCGTCCGGCGCGCCGTGCGCTCGCTCGGAATCGCGCTCGCGCTCGCGGCGGCGCTCGCGAGCGCGGGCTGCGCGAGCGGCGGCCTCCCGTGGCCCTGGCGTGGCGCGGACGGGGTCGAGCGCGGCGACGACGGCCGCTGGCACGACGCCGACGGGCGCTTCGCGATCGCCGACCTCGCGCGCGTGTCGTCGCGCGCCGCCGACAGCGCGCCGACGCCGTCGACGCCGGCCTTCGAACGCATCCGGGTGGCCGGCGCGGTGCTCGCGTACCGCGCCTCGACGGGTGCGACGCTCACGATGCTGCGGGAGTGCGGGCGCGGCGATGCGCCGGCCGCCGTCCTCGCGCGCCAGCTGCGGATCGGGATCCGCGGCGCGGACGAGGAGGTGATCGAGTCGCGCGCCGTCACGCTGCGCGGCGACGACGGCTGGCAGCAGCTCTTCCGCGCCTACGAAGGAAGTCGCGCCGTGCTCGTGCGCAGCGTGACGCTGCGCGGCGGCGGATGCACGATGGACTGGGTGCTCGTCGACGCGAGCGACCCGGCCGTCGATGCCGCGTTCGAGCGCTGGTGGCAGAGCTTCGAGCCGTCGCGCGGAGGCGCGTCGTGACGGCCGCGTCGCGGGGGGACGAAGGCGCGGGCGGCGCGCCGGGCGGCGACGGTGCGCGCGAGCTCGCGCTCGAGCGCCTCGGCGACCGCGTGCTCGACGGGCTCGACGCCTTCGGCGACTTCCTGCTCCTCGGCGCGCGCACCTGGCGCACGGTGCTCGCGCCGCGCTTCCCGGCGCGCGACGTCGTCGCGCAGTTCGAGTCGCTCGCGGTGCGCTCGCTCGCGATCGTCGGCGTCACCGCGCTCTTCACCGGGATGGTGCTCGCGCTGCAAACGGTCGTGTCGCTCTCGCGCTTCGGCGCGAAGCCGTACACGGGCAGCTTCGTCGGGCTCGCGATCGCGCTCGAGCTCGGGCCCGTGCTGACGGCGCTGATGGTCTCGGGCCGCGTCGGTGCGGGCATCGCCGCCGAGCTCGGGTCGATGGCGGTGACGGAGCAGATCGACGCGATCCGCGCGCTCGGTGCCGACCCCGTGCAGAAGCTCGTGCTGCCGCGCGTCCTCGCGTGCACGTTCGGCCTGCCGCTGCTGACCGTCGTCGCCGACGTGCTCGGCGTGCTCGGCGGCGGCCTGATCGCGGGCCAGAACGGCATCGGCGCCGACTTCTACATGAGCACCGTGACCACGACGGTGACGCTCGAGAACTTCCTCCAGGGCATCGGGAAGACGTTCGTGTTCGGATGGATCGTCGCGTCGGTCGCCTGCTACACGGGCGTGCACACGCGCGGCGGCACGGTCGGCGTGGGGAAGGCGACGACGCGCGCGGTCGTCGTCTCGTCGATCGCCGTCTTCGTCTCGGACTTCTTCCTGAGCAAGCTGCTGCTGATGCTATGAGCGGGAGCGCGGTCGGCACGACGGCGGCGACGGACGGGACGGCGGCGCGCACCGACGACGGCGCGCTTCCGTTCGTCGAGATCCGCGGGCTGCACAAGCGGTTCGGCGCGAACCGCGTGCTGCGCGGCGTCGACCTCGTCGTCCCGCGCGGCAGCGTGTTCACGATCCTCGGCGGCTCGGGCTCGGGCAAGAGCGTGCTGCTCAAGCACCTGGTCGGACTGCTGCGCCCCGACGCGGGACGCGTCGTCGTCGACGGCGTCGACGCGACGGCGTTCGGCGAGGCCGAGTGGATCCCCGTGCGCCGCCGCATCGGCTACGTCTTCCAGGGCGCCGCGCTGTTCGATTCGCTTGACGTCTACGAGAACCTCGCCTACCCGCTGCGCGAGCACGAGGACTGGCCCGAGGAGCGCATCGCGCGGCGCGTCGCGCAGTGCCTCGAGGCGGTCGGGCTCGCGGGCGTCGAGCGCCGCATGCCCGCCGCGCTCTCCGGCGGGATGCGCAAGCGCGTCGGCGTCGCGCGCGCGATCGCGCTCGAGCCGAGCGCCATCCTCTACGACGAGCCGACGACCGGCCTCGACCCGGGCAACTCGCGCCGCATCGGGCGGCTCATCCGCTCGCTGCAGCAGCGCCTGCACGCGACGTCGGTCGTCGTCACGCACGATCTCGAGCTGTGCAAGACGATCTCGGACCGCGTGGCGCTGCTGCGCCACGGGGTCGTGTGCGAGGAGGGCTCGATCGAGGAGCTGCGGGCCGGCGCGCTGCCGGCCGTCGCCGAGTTCCTCGACGGCGAGGGCGAGGACGACGCGGCCGCCGCGCACGCGGAGGCGGGCGACGACGGTCCGGGCGACGGCGGGCCGGGCGACGAGAGCCGGAAGGAGGCGGAACGTGGACGGTGAGCGGCGGGTGCGCGTGATCGTCGGGGGCTTCGTCGTCGCGTGTCTCGCGGCGTTCGCGATCGTCGTCGTGTCGCTCTCGGCGGAGCGCGGCTTCTTCCGGCCGCGCTACCGGCTCGTCGCGCACTTCGAGAACGTGCTCGGCCTGCAGGCGAACGCGCCCGTGTGGCTCGCCGGCCGCGAGGTCGGCCGCGTCGAGAGCGTGCGCTTCGGCGAGCTCGGCGGGCGGCACCCGATCGAGGTCGAGCTGCGCATCGACATGGACGTGCAGGAGCTCGTGCGCGGCGACTCGACGGCGAGCGTCGGGACGATCGGGGTGCTCGGCGACTCGTACGTGGAGATCGGGATCGGCACGCTCTCCGCCGGGCCGCTGCGCGACGGCGACGAGATCGCGACCGTGACGCCCGTCGGGCTCGGCGCGCTGATCTCGAAGGCGGGCCTCGCGCTCGACTCGATCGCGTCGCTCGCGGAGGACGTCGACGGCGTGGTCGGACAGCTGCGCAGCGGCGAGCTCGGGCGCAATCTCGCCGAGACGGCGCACGCGCTGAACGACCTCGCGCTCGAGGTCCGCGACGGCGACGGCCTGCTGCACAGCCTCGTGTACGACAACTACGCGGGCGGAGGCGTCGAGAGCATCGAGCGCTCGCTCGCGTCGCTCGAGCACATCCTGAACGCCGTGCGCACGGGCGAGGGCATCCTGCACGACCTGATCTACAAGGAGACGAACGAGCAGGATCTCGTCGTCGAGGTGCTCGAGGCGGGTGCGCGCCTCAACTCCATCCTCGCGAAGGTCGACCGCGGCGAGGGCACGTTCGGGCTCATGCTGAATGACCCGACGCTCTACGAGGACCTGAAGATCCTCGTCGGCGGCGCGCAGCGGAGCGGCGTCGTGCGCTCGCTGATCCGCATGTCGGTGGAGTCGGGGCGTGAGTGACGAGCGGCGACGCTGGAGCCTCGAGACGGCGCGCGCGCTGCTGCCCGAGGTGCGCGCGCGCACCGAGCGCGCCGTCCGCGAGTTCGAGGCGCTCGACGCCGAGCGGCGCGCGCTCGCGGAGCGGCCCGGGGCCGAGACGGGCGACGACGCCGACGAGGCGGGCGACGACGCGGCGCCCGCGGCCGACGAGGACGCGTTCGATGCCGGCGACGAGCGCGCGCGCGTGGAGGCGCGCCTGCGCGCGTGCATCTCCCGCTGGGTGCGCGAGATGGAGGCGCTCGGTCTCGAGGTGAAGGGCGCGTGGCTCGTCGACTTCGACAACGGCAGCGGGTACTACTGCTGGCGCTGGCCGGAGCACGACGTCGCGCACTTCCACGGCTACGACGAGGGCTTCGCTTCGCGCGTGCGCATCCAGTGACGCGCGCGCCACGCCCGCGGCGACGCTAGGCGTCGGTCGAGGCCTCGAGCGAGACGACCTCGAGCGCGGCGCCGGCGTCCGCGGGCGCTGCGCGTCCGTCCGCCGCCGGGAACACCCCGACGACGCGCGCCGCGACTCCGCGCGCGGCGAGCGAGCCGGCGATCCCGCGCGCCTTCTCGAACAGCGCGGCCGCCACCGCGGGCTCGCAGTCGGCGAGCGAGGCGACGGCTGCGCGCGGCTCGACGCGCAGGTGCACGACGCGCCGCCGGAGCGCGGGCTCGACGACGCGCACGAGGGCGTCCTCCTCGAGCACGCGCACCGGAGCGGTCGGTGCGCCGGCGGGCACCGAGGACGGGTCGAGCAGCGACGGCGTCTCGCCGCGCAGGTCGCGCCGCAGGCTCTCGCGCACTCCGCCCGCGAGCTCCGTCTCGAAGGCGTAGGCCGGGTGGTCGATCACGAGGCGCGCGGGCTCCGCGTCGTCGCTCGCGAGGAAGCGCGCGCGCGCGCCGTCGTCGAGCGGGAAGCGGAGGTAGTGGACGGCCGAGATGCGGTCGGCCTCCATCTGTCGCTCGTCGAAGCGCGCGCGCACGCGCGCGGCGCCGTCGCCGCGGCCGACGACGAGCGCGACGTGCGCGTCGATGCCGAGCAGGCGGTCGAGCTCGCTGCGGATGCGGCCCATCTCCGGGATCTCGATGAACAGCGTCGCCGCGAGCTCGTGCGAAGTGGGGAGGAGCTCGCCGTACACTTCGATCTCGTGCGCGAGCTTCGCGGGGTCGTCGATGCGCTCGACGCGCGCCATCTCGAGGATCTGGTAGCGGACGGTCTCGCGATCCTCGAAGACGAGCGAGACGAGCTCGCCGACGGCGACGCGGCGATCGCGCTTGTGCGCGATCACGCGCGCGCGGTACGCGTCGCGCACGCGCTCGTAGCGCGCGCGGTCGAGGAGGTCGCTCGCGGCGAGCGCGCTCACGCTTCGTCGCCGCCGTACGCGCGGTGGAGCAGGACGATCGGGTGGAGCGCCTTGCGGCCGGTCGCCTCCTCGATGCGCAGCGCGGAGAGCGGGCACTCGGTGGCGACGTGGTCGGCCTCGGCCGCCTCGATGCGTTCGAGCATGCGGCTCGCGACCTGCATCGACGCGTCGTGGAAGCGCGCCTGCATTCCCCACGTGCCGTCGACGCCCGAGCAGGCGTCGACGAGCACGACGTCCGCGCCGGCGGCCTTGAGCAGCGCGCGCGACGGGAAGCCGACGTTCTGCGCGCGCAGATGGCACGGGGCGTGGTAGGCGACGCGTCCGAGCGGCCGCGTGAAGTCGCGGTTCAGGCGCTTCTCCTTGCCGAGGCGGAGCAGGAACTCCATCAGGTCGATCGTCGCGTCGGCGACGCGGCGCGCGGCCTCCGTGCCGAGGAGCTTCGGGTACTCGTTGCGGATCAGCAGCGAGCAGGACGGCCCGGGCACGACGACGGCGGCGCCCGCCTCGACGTGGGGGAGCAGGTCGTCGACGTTGCGGCGCGCGTTCGCGCGCACGGCGTCGAGGTCGCCCGTGTCGGTGTGCGGCATGCCGCAGCAGCGCTCGTAGCAGACGTCGACGCGCACGTCGCTGCGCTCGAGGACGAGGACGGCGGCGCGCCCCGCGGCCGGGTCGCTGTAGTTCACGCTGCACGTGGTGAACAGGACGGCGCGCCCGTTCGCGCCCTCGGCGCGCGGGCCGCGCGCGCCGAACCAGCGATCGACCGTGTCGGACGTGTACGACGGCATCACCCAGTCGCGGTGGATGCCGACCGTCTTCTCCATCGCGACGCGCGACAGCCGGTTCGTGTTGGCGAGGTTGAGGAGCGCCGGCGCCGCGCGGCCGACCCTGCCGAGCAGATCCGTGTTCGTCGCGAGGCGGCGGGAGAGCGGGACGCCGTCGCGCTTCGTGCGCACGAGCTGGTGGCGGCGCATGAGCTGCGGGAAGTCGACGTCCCATTCGTGCGGCGGCGTGTACGGACAGTGGTTGAAGCACTGCTTGCAGTGGAAGCAGAGCTCGTTCACCTCGTCGAAGCCCGCCCGTGCGACGCCGGCGATCTCGTCGTCGGTCGCGTCGACGAGCTCGAAGAGCTTCGGGAAGGACGGGCAGAGGGGCAGGCAGCGGCGGCACTGGTGGCAGATGTCGCCGACGCGGCGGAGCTCGCGGAAGAGCGCGTCCTCGTCCCAGAAGCCCGGGTCGTCGTACGACCACTGCGACGTCGGGAGCTCGGGCGGGTCCACCTTCATGCGCGCGACTCTAGCCCGCGGTGTCGCGGGGCCAAGGCGCGCGCGCGAAGCGAAGAGGGGAGGTGGCGCGCGCCACCTCCCCTCCGTCTCTCGTCGCGCGTGCCGTGCGTGCGCGGCGGTCTCGCGCGCATCCGCGGCGCGCGCGAGCGCGCGCGGCTCAGAGCTCCTCGAGCCCGTCGAGCGCCTTCTGGAAGCGGCCGGCGTGAGACTTCTCGGCCTTCGCCAGCGTCTCGAACCAGTCGGCGACGTCGCCGAGGCCCTCGTCGCGCGCGGTCTTCGCCATGCCCGGGTACATCTCCGTGTACTCGTAGGTCTCGCCGGCGACCGCCGCGCCGAGGTTCGCGGACGTGTCGCCGATGGGCTTGCCCGTCGCCGGGTCGCCGGCGGCCTTGAGGAAGTCGAGGTGGCCGTGCGCGTGACCCGTCTCGGCCTCGGCCGTGTCGCGGAACAGGCCCCCGACCTCGGGGTAGCCCTCGATGTCGGCCTGCTTCGCGAAGTAGAGGTAGCGGCGGTTGGCCTGCGATTCGCCGGCGAACGCGTCCTTCAGGTTCTGGTGCGTCTTGGTGCCGTTGAGCTTCGCCATGGAGTCTCCTGCGTGGTGGTGCGCGAGCGACGGGCCCGCTCCTGCGGCATCGCTCGTCGGGTGGCTCGTGGGAGCGCGCCATGGTGGCCAAGCGGCGACGCTCGTGTCAATCGCGCGCGCGCCGCCGTGCGCGTCGCGCGCGCTCGCGGCGCGCGGTCGCGAGCGCGCTGCCGAGCGCGAGCAGCGCGGCCGCGCCCGCCGCACCGGATGGGCTCGCGAGCGTCGCGCTCGGCACGGGCAGGGCACCCGTCGTCGCGAGCGCGCGCGTGAGCGTGGCGAGTGCGGCGGACTCGCTCGCGTCGAGCGGGCCTCCGGCGAGCAGGTCGTTCGTCTCGTCGACGTCGGGCGCGCTCCCGCCGAGGTCGTACATCTCGATGCGCCGTTCGTCGTCCTGGGCCCATTCGATCAGCTTGTATCGGTCGTCGCGCACTGCGCGGCCGTGCTTGCGCGACGGGTCGGGCGGGCCGCCGTTCGGCGTGAACGTCTCCGCGAACGCGTGCGTGCGCGCGGACGGCGCCGCCGGGTCGACGAGCTGCGCGGCGAAGCTGATCGAGCTCGGCGGCGCATCGCCGAGGCCGGCCAGCTCGAGCACCGTCGCAAACAGGTCCGAAGCCTGGACGAGCGCGTGCGAGACGCCGCCCACCGCACCCGGAGCGACGGCGCTCCCGCGCACGATCAACGGCGTGTGGATCCCCGATTCGTACAGCGTCGCCTTTCCCCGGTCGGGATCGGGCGGCTCGAGGACGTTCGCGGAGGTCCCGTTGTCCGAGACGACGATGACGGTCGTCGTGCTCCAGTCGACGTAGGTGAGGAACCGACCGAGCTCGCGGTCGACGGCTTCGGTGATCGCCTTCGAGCACTCGACCTTCGTCGCCGGCGTCGCGAAGCAGTTCGAGACGGCGAACGAGTGCAGGTAGGGCGGCGGGACGTGGAGCGGGACGTGCGCTGCGTTGAAGGCGAGCCACAGGAAGAAGGGCTCGCTGCCGTACAGGACGTCGATCGCGTCGTTCGTCGTGTCGGTGGTGAGGTAGGGGCGGTGCTCGCGCATCCAGCAGGAGCCGTCCCTGCACTTCACGTAACGGGAGTAGTTGCCACCGCTGTCGGCCGGGTTGCCGAGCGTGCCGCGATGGTGGTCGAAGCCGGACAGGAGCGGGTGGAGCCCCGTCGGCACGGGGTCGCCCGCCAGGTGCCACTTTCCGATCGCCTCGGTGCGATAGCCCGCCGCGCGCAGCCGCTTCGCGATCGTGTCGGCGTTCGGATCGAGCCCGATCGCGCGCGCCTCGCCGTCGGGGAAGATCACGCTCCCGACGCCGTGCTGCCATGGCTCGAGCCCCGTGAGTGCGGACGCGCGGAACGGCGAGCAGACGGGCTGCGCCCAGAAGCGGTCGAAGCGCACGCCCTGCGCCGCGAGCGCGTCGATGTGGGGGGTCGGTCCGGACGTCGCGCTGCCGAAGGCGCCGACGCGGTCGATTCCGATGTCGTCGAGCACGACGACGATCAGATTGGGCGGAGCGTCGGCATGCGCAATCGGCGCCGCGAGTGCGCGCAGCAGACCGAACGCCATCGCGAGGCCGAGCGAGCGCCGACCCATGCAGCCGATTCCTCGGCGCGGGAGGGTGTGCCGGCGGCCGGCGGGTGGCAAGAGGAATCGCACGGGCGCGCCGCGCCCGCACGAGCCGGCCCGAAGCGAGGCCCGCGGACTGCGGCGGGCCTGCCGGTCCGCTGCCGCAGCGCGGGCGCTAGAAGAGCGCGGCGTCGAGCGAGAGCGCGCCGGGGCCCGCGATCAGGACGGCCGCGCAGATCGCCGCCAGGTTGATCGTGTACTCCGCGCCGGGCGGGTCGTTCGTGATCAGGTAGCCCGCGCCGCGGTGACCGACGGTGCCCGCGACGAGCATCGTGAAGATCAGCACCAGCGCCGCCGGGCGCGTGAAGAGCCCGACCGCGAGGAGCACTCCGCCGACGAGCTCGGAGAGCATCGCCATGCGCGCCTGCAGGGCCGCGAACGGAACGCCGAGGTCGGCGAGCCACGCGGCGAACCCGTCGAGGCTCCCGCTGCCGACCACGCCGAGCTTGCCGAGCGCGTGCACGACGAAGCAGGGCCCGATGAACAGGCGGACGACGAGCAGGGCGAGATCGACGGCGCCGTCGCTGCTCGCGGTCAACAGGCTCGACAGGTCCATGCGCGGTTCTCCTCGTGCAGGGCGCGGGCGCGACGCGCGCGCGCGCGCTCCGTGCGGGCGGCCTTCGGTGAGCGGGCGCGCATTGGGTATCACGCGCCGGTGCCGCGCGTCACGCCCTTCGCGCGGGCCGCGGCGCTCGCGAGGACGCCCGTGCGGTCGCGCGACGCCGCGCGCGCGAGGCGATCGGCGATGTGCGGGCGCAGCTCCGCACGCCGCGCCGCGATCGCGGCGAGCGCGAGGGCGGCGCGCGCGCGCAGCGCGTCGTCGCGCTCGCCCGGCTCCTCGGCGACGGCGAGCAGCGCGTCGATGAGCGCGGCGGGCGGGTCGTCGATGCGCGCGGCGACGGTCGCGGCCGCGCGTCGTTCGGCGGCGTCGCCGGCGCGCGCGGCGAGGCGCGCGCGCACGGTCTCCGGCAGCGCCGCGTCGTCCGGCGCGAGCTCGGCCCACGCGAAGAGCGCCATCCGCCGCGCCGCGGCGCTCGGCGCGTCCCCGCCGCGGCGTTCCCGGCGGCGCGCGCCACGCCGTTCGCGTCGTCGCCGCGCGCGAGCGCGGCGACGACGGCGGTCGCCGACGGCTCCGCGCGTCCGATCGCGACGATCGTGCGCACCGCGAGCCAGCGCGACTCTCCGTCGGCGTCGCCGAGCGCGTCGACGCAGGCGGGAAGCCACCCCGGATCGGGCGGCGCGAGGCGCGCGAGCGCGCGCACGGCCGCGATGCGCGCGGGCCCGCGCGCACCGCGCAGGGCCCCGGCGAGCGCGCGCTCGACGGAGCGTCGCGTCGCGTCGCCCGCTGGGGGTGCACCGCCGCCCGCCGCGGCGATGGCGACGAGCGCGTCCGCAGCGGCGCGCCGCACGCCGGGCGCGGCGTCGCCGAGCGCGGCCGCGAGCGCCTCGACGAAGAACGCGGCGGCCGGGTCGCGCGACGCGCGACGGCAGGCGTCGCTGCGCGCGGCGGCGTCGCCGTCCCGCAGCGCGTCGGCGATCGCGGACACGCCGCCTAGCTCCGCGCCGACGTCCAGCGCGCGACCAGCGCGTCCTCGTCCGGGTCGGCGCGGCGCGCGCGCCCCTCGCGCTCGAGCTTGCGCAGGTGCGACGTCACCGACTGGCCCGCGGCCGCGTGGAGCGCCTCGGGATACGCGGCGTAGACGATCTTCACGATCTCGCCGACCGTCGTCGCGCCGGCCTCGATCGCCGCGAGGATCTGCGTGTCGCGCTCGCGGCGGTGCGCGATGTACTCGCGCACCTTCGCGACGCCGTCCTCGATGCACGGCCCGTGCGCGGGGTAGATGCGCGTCGGCGCCTCGGCCAGCAGCCGCTCGAGCGAGGCCATGTAGGCGCCGAGGTCGCCGCTCTGCGACGGGATCACCGTGGTCCCGACGCCGAGCACGTTGTCGCCCGAGAAGAGCGCGCCTTCCTCCTCGAGCACGAAGCACAGGTGGTCGGGCGCGTGGCCGGGCGTGTGCACGGCGCGCAGCGTCGCGCCCTCGGTCGCGACGCGTTCGCCGTCGCGGAGCGGCTCGATCGCGAACGGGTAGGTGCCGTCGACCTCGGGCCACGGGCACTTGTGCACCGGCACCTCGCCGTAGCGCCGCATCACCTGCTCGCAGCCGCCGATGTGGTCGGGGTGGCCGTGCGTGAGCGCGATGCGCTCGATCGCGACGCCGCCCGCGCGCTCGATCGCGCGCTCGAGCACGGGGAGGTAGGCGTCGAGGCCCTGGCCGGGGTCGACGAGGATGCGCGCCGCGCCGGTGCCGACGAGGTAGGTGTTCGTGCCGGGGCCCGTGAAGGCGCTCGGGTTCTGGCCGAGCGCGACGAGGACGCGCTCGCTCCACGCATCCACGTCGGGGAGCTGCATTCCGAGCATCACGGGGGGTGTCGTCATCCGCTTCCCTCGCCGGCGATCGTCATCTCCGCGATGCGCAGCGGTGGCGACGCGGCCGCACCGAGCCACGCGAGCTCCGAGCCCACCCGGTCGATCGCCGCGAGCATGTCGCCGAGGTGGCCCGCGATCGTGATCTCCTCGACCGGATACGCGATCTCGCCGTTCTCGATCCACAGGCCCGCCGCGCCGCGCGAGTAGTCGCCCGTCACGGGGTTGAAGCCCATGCCGATGAGCTCGGTCACGAGCAGGCCGCGGTCGGTCGCGGCGACGATGTCGGCGAGCGTGCCGCCGTCGCCCGGCTCGAGCCACAGGTTCGTGGTGCCGACGCCCGGCGCGCTGCCGACGCCGCGCGAGGCGTTGCCGGTCGAGGCCATCCCGAGCTTGCGCGCCGCATAGCTGTCGAGCAGCCACGTGCGCAGGCGTCCTCCGTCGACGAGGACGTTGCGACGCGTCGGCAGTCCCTCTCCGTCGAAGGGCTTCGAGCCGAGCCCGCCGCGGAGCCTCCCGTCGTCGACGATCGTGACGCGCTCGCTCGCGATCGCGTCGCCGAGGCGGCCGGCGAGGAAGGTCGACTCCCGGTAGACGGCGCCGCCCGACGCGCACGCGGCCACGTGGCGCACGAGGCTCGGCGCGGTGACGGCGTCGAAGATCACGGGGACGCGGCAGGTCGCGACGCGGCGCGCGCCGAGCCGCCGCAGCGCGCGCTCGGCGGCGGTGCGGCCGACGCGCTCGGGGCGCTCGAGCGCGGCGAGTCGCCGCGCGACGGTCATCCACCAGTCGCGCTGCATGCCGCGCGCGTCGCGCGCGAGCGGCTCGCAGAAGAGCGAGTGCGCGCCGCTCGCGTAGCTCCCGACGAAGCCCTCGCTGTTCGCGTACGTGACGAAGCTCGCGTCGGAGCCGACCTGCGTGCCCTCGGAGTTCGCGATGCGCGGGTCGGTCGCGCGCGCCGCGGCCTCGGCCGCGAAGGCGTCGTCGATGCGCGCCTCGATCGGGACGTCCGCGTCGGCGGCCTCGTACAGGTCGAGGTCGAGCCCGGCCGCGTCGCGCGCGAAGCCTTCCTCGGGGAGGCCCGCGTGCGGGTCGGGCGCCGTCGCGCGCGCGAGCGCGACCGTCTCCTCGGCCATGCGATCGACGGCCGCGGGCGCGAGGTCGCTCGTCGAGGTGACGGCGGACGACAGGCCCGCGCCGCGCTTCGGGTCGCGCACGAGCACGCGGATTCCGAGCCCGCGCTCGCGCGCCTGCTTCACGAAGTCGATCTCGCGGTCGCGCACGCGCGCCTCGCTCGAGCGCGACGCGACGAGCACGACGTCGCAGGCGGCGGCGCCCGCGGCGCGCGCGCGCGCGATCGCGCGCGCGGCGATCTCGGCCGCGTCGGCGTGGGTCGGCTCGCTCATCCCTGCGTTCCGCCGACCGTGATGCCGTCGATGCGCACGGTCGGCATGCCGACGCCGACCGGCACGCCCTGGCCGTCCTTGCCGCAGGTGCCGACGCCGTGGTCGAGCGCGAGGTCGCTGCCGATGCGCGAGACGCGCAGCAGCACGTCGGGCCCGTTGCCGATCAGCGTGGCTCCCTTGACCGGTCGGCCGAGCCGGCCGTCCTCGATCTCGTAGGCCTCGCTCGCGCTGAACACGAACTTGCCGCTCGTGATGTCGACCTGGCCGCCGCCGAACGAGACGGCGTAGAGCCCCTTGCGCACCGAGCGCAGGATGTCCTCCGGTGCGTCGTCGCCGGCGAGCATGAACGTGTTGGTCATGCGCGGGAGCGGCAGGTGCGCGTAGCTCTCGCGGCGGCCGTTGCCCGTCGGCGCCATGCCCATGAGCTGCGCGTTCAGCCGATCCTGCAGGTAGCCCGTGAGCACGCCGTCCTCGATCAGCGTCGTGCGCTGCGTCGGCGTGCCTTCGTCGTCGACGTTGAGCGAGCCGCGGCGGCCGGGGAGCGTTCCGTCGTCGACGACGGTCACGCCCGGGGCGGCGACGCGCTCGCCGATGCGATCGCTGAAGGCCGAGGTCTTCTTGCGGTTGAAGTCGCCTTCGAGGCCGTGGCCGATGGCTTCGTGCAGCAGGATGCCCGGCCAGCCCGGCCCGAGCACGACGTCCATCTCGCCGGCCGGGCAGGGCGCGGCCTCGAGGTTGAGCGTCGCGGTGCGCACGGCCTCGTCGACGAGCGGCTGCCAGACGGCGGGATCGAGCAGGCGGTCGAGCGCATGGCGTCCGCCCATGCCCTCGTAGCCGACCTCGCGACGGCCGCCGTCGGCGGCGATGACCTGACAGTTGAGCCGCACGAGCGGGAGCACGTCGCCCGAGAGGCACCCGTCGGCGCGTGCGACGAGCACGTAGCGCTGCTGGCACACGACGCTCGCCATCACCTGCACGACGCGCGGGTCGCGCGCCCGCGCGTGCGCGTCGATGGCGGAGAGCAGCGCGATCTTGCGCTCGACGGGGACGTCCGTGGGCGCGGTCGCGACGGGGTAGAGGTCGTGCGCGCGGGCGCGCCCCGCGACCGCCACGGAGCCGGCCTCGCCGCTCGACTGCGAGATCGCGCGCGCCGTCGCGGCGGCGAGCTCGACGCTCTCGAGCGTGATGTCGTCGGAGTGCGCATAGCCCTGGCGCTCGCCGCGGCGCGCGCGCACGCCCACGCCCTGCGCGACGTGCCGGTCGCCGCTCTTCACGATGCCTTCCTCGAGCGAGACCGCATCCTGCGTCGTGTACTCGAAGAACAGGTCGGCGTCGTCGACGGCGCGCGCGAGTGCCGTGCCGAGGCCGCGCGCGGCCGCGCGCTCGTCGACGCCGAAGCGCTCGCGGAAGAAGCGCTCGGCGCGCTGCGCGGCCGGGGCGTCGGCCGCGGTGTCGCTGCGGGCGTCGGGCATGGTGCTGCGTCCTCCCCGGGCCGGGCGCGCGCGCGGCGCACCCGGCGAGCGCGCGCGGGCGGCTCCGCGCGGCGGTCGGCCAGCTTAGGCGGCCTCGACGAGCGCCGGAAGCGCGTCGAGCGCGTCGAGCGCCGAGACGTCCACGAAGCGCATCCCGGCGGCGCGGGCGGCGCGCGCGTCGAGCGCCGCGTCGTCGCCCACGTACGCGCAGGCGGCCGCGGGCGCGCGCACGCCGGCGAGCGCGGCCGCGAGCGCGGCCGGGTCGGGCTTCGCGGCCCGGGCCGTCGCCGGTGTCGCGACGACGTCGAAGAAGCTAGCAATCCCGAGGTCTTCGAGGATTCCTGCGAGGCGATGGTCGAAGTTGGAGACGACGCCGAGCCGCCAGCCGCGGGCGCGCATGGCGGAGAGCGCGTCGCGCGCGCCCGGCCGCAGCCGCCAGGCCGCCGCTCGCGCGTAGTGCGCGAAGAGCGCGTCGAAGAACGCCTCGAAGTCGGCGAAGTGCGCCGTGCCGTCGGTCGCGAGGAAGACCTGGCGCACGAGATCGCGCCACCACGCGCGCTCGAGCGCCGGGACGTCGCGCGCGTCCGCGTCGGGGAACACCATGGGCGGCATGCGACGGCGCACGCGCTCGAACGCGTCGCCGAGGCGCCACGCGGGGAGCGCGACGCCGTGCTCGGCCGCGATGCGCGCGTACGTGTCGCCCGGCGGCTCCGCGAGCTCGATCAGGGTGCCCATCGCGTCGAGCAGCACGGCCTCGAGCGGCGCGCGCGACCTGCGCGGCGCGCCGTCGCCCGTCGCGGCGTCACCCGTCGCGGCGTCCGCGGGCGGCGGCGCGTCCGTCATGCGCGGCGCGCGGAGGCGATGAACGTCGCGGGCAGGTCGCGGCCGCGCGCGCGCGGGTCGTGGACCTGCACGTTCGCGCGCGCGAGGCCGCTCGCCGCGAGCCAGCCCTCGACCTCGTCGGGCGAGAAGCCCTGCCACTGCACACCGAGCTCGTGGCGCATCCACTCCTGGTCGTGCCGCACGAAGTCGACGATCACGACGACGCCGCCCGCGCGCACGATGCGCGCCATCTCGCGCACGGCCTCGGCGGGCTGCGGCAGGTACTGCAGCACCATGTGCGCGAGCGCCGCGTCGACGCTCGCGTCCTCGATCGGGAGCCGGCTCGCGTCGCCCTCGCGCAGCTCGACGCGCGCGAGCCCCTCCGCCTCGATCTTCGCGCGCGCGGTGTCGAGCATGCGGCGCGAGCGATCGACGCCGACCACGTCGAGCCCGAGCCGCGCGAGCTCGAGCGCGAGCACGCCCGTGCCGGTGCCGATGTCGGCGACGCGGAGCCCCGGGTCGACGAGGCGCGCGATCGCGCGCGCGCGCAGCACGTCGTCGTCGAAGACCTTGCGCAGCGCGTCCCACTCGGGGCCGACGGCGTCGAAGAAGCTTCGGGCGCGCGCGCCGCGCGCCTCGATCACACGCTCGAGCGCGGCCTCGTCGCGGCGCGCCGTCGGGTCGTTCGCGAGGCTCCGGCGCACGACCTCCCAGGTGTCGTGCCAGGCGCCCGACGCGGGCGGCGCGAAGCGGTAGAAGACGTAGGTGCCGTCGCGGCGGTCGACGAGCAGGCGCGCCTCGCGCAGGATCGCGAGGTGCCGCGACACGCGCGACTGCGCCATGCCGAGCACCTCCATGAGCTCCTGCACCATCAGCTCCTCGGACTCGAGCAGCCGCAGGATGCGCACGCGCGTCGGGTCGGAGAGCGTCTTGAAGATCTTCTGGAGCTCGTCGGTCGCGCTGCTCATGGAGGGCACAGCCTAACCGACTCGCGCGCGGGGCCCGTCGCCTAGCGGAAGGTCGGGCGCGCGAGCGTCCCGGTGATCGCGAGGCGGGTCGTCTGTCCGGGCTGCGCGTCGATGCCGAGGTCGCGGAGGACGGGCACGAGCGCGCGACCGGCCGGCCGCACGTCGAGCGCGAGGTCGAGCGCTTCCTGGCCGGCGACCTCGGCGAGCGCGACCGTGCCCGTCGCGCTCGCGAACAGCATCGGGCCGTCGAGCTCGAGCTTCGCCACGCGTGCGAAGACGTCGCCGCCGAGCGCGAGATCGCCCTCGAAGCGCGCGAACGGGACGGCGATCGGCAGGCCCGGGCCCATCAGGTTCCCCTCGGTCGCGTGGAAGACGAGCGTGCCCTCGGGCCGGCCCGCGTCGCCCGTCGCGACGTCGACCGCGGCCGTCACGCGGCCTTCCATGGAGAGGCCGGGCACGGCCTGGTCGAGCGGCAGCAGCGCGAGCGCGAGCCCGTCGAGGTCGCCGCGGAAGCCGCCGTGCGCCCCCACCGCGATCTCGCCCGCGACGCGGCCGAGCCCGCCGCCGTCGACGTCGACGGCGAAGGAAGGCTCGCCGCGCAGCCAGCCGAGCGAGAGGGCGGGCCGCAGGAAGACGCGCGGGAGCAGCAGCGCATCGCCGCGCGGGAGCGTCGCGCGCACGTTCGTCGCCGCGAGACCGAGGCCCGAGAGGCCGAGGTGCGGCGCGAGATCGTCGAGCTCGATCTGCACGCCGACGAGCGCCTCGCTGCGGTCGGAGATCGCGCGCGCGAGCCGCCCGTAGGGGAAGATCCAGATCGCGAAGAGCGTCGTCAGCACGCCCGCGAGCAGCGCGAGCGTCGGCCAGCGCACGCTCCGCGGCAGCAGGCCCGCGCCCGGGTCGAGACCGCGCGCCACCACTACAGCGGCTCGAAGCTCGAGACGGCGAACGTCACGTCGAGCAGCGCATCCGGGCCGCCCTCGCCGCGGGTCTTCATGCGCAGCGACTTCACGCTGAGCAGCTGCGGCGAGGACTCGATGTTGTGCAGGTAGTCGACGATCTGCGAGAGCGTGACGCCGGACAGCTCGACCTCGACCTTCGTCTCGCGATAGACCTCGTTGCTCGCGCCCTGGCGCGGGTCGAGCGACTCGACCTTGACGCCGGACGTCGCCGCGAGCGACTCGAGCAGCGTGAGGATGTTGCGGCTCTGGCCCTTCGCCTGGATGCGGCGCTCGACGGACCCGAGCCGCGCCTTGACCTCGTCGTACTCGCGCCGCAGGCGCTTCATCGAGGAGAGGTCCTGCTCGGCGTCGACGACGCCGGCCGACGCGCGCCCCGCGAGGTCGAGGAGCGGCGCGACCGCCACGAACCACACGAGCATGAGCGCGGCGAGCCCGCCGGCCGTGCCGAGCAGCAGACGCTCGCGCTGCGAGAGGTCGTCCCACGCGGTCTGGAGCCGGACGAGCAGCTCGTTCACGACGTCTCCTCGTCGTCGGTGCCGCCGGTCAGGCTGATCGCGACCGTGAAGCGCGTGCCGTCCTTCGTGCTCTCGATGCCGCCCTTGACCTCGGCGTTGCGGAACGGCGGCTCGGCGCTCAGCACGCGCGTCAGCCGCTCGGCCGCCTCGAAGTTGCTGCCGGCGACCTTGAGACGGATCACGCGTCCGGTGATGTTGAGCTCGAGCAGGCGGACCTCGAGGTCGGCCGGGATGCGTCGCGACAGCTCGGACAGGAGGTCGAGCGCGGAGAGGCTGCCGCCGTACACGCCGAGGAAGTCCGCGCGCTCGCGCGCCGCGTAGAGCTCGTTGCCGAGCTGCGTCACCGGGTTCGTCGTCGGCGCGGTGCCGACCGCCTCTTCGTAGAGGGCGGCGATCTGCCCGCGGATCGCGTCGGCCCGGCGCGACTCGAGCGAGAGCGACGTCACCGCGGTCGCGAGCCCGAGCGCGCCGACGACACCCGCCAGCACCGCCGTCGGCCGCAGGTCGCGCCCGAGGTAGCTGCGGAAGTCCGTGCGGTACGCGAGGTCGTCCTGGCGGAAGTCCGTCGCCGTCGTCGCGCGCGAGGTGCCGCGCAGCGCGAGCGCGAGGGCGGGGGCGAAGAGCGCGGGGTCGCCGCCCGCGAGCAGCGCGGCGCCCAGGCCCTCGGGCGGCACGGCCGGGCGCGCCGTGGCGATGCCGAGCCGCTCGCCGAGGTACTCGTCGAGCCGGTGGAGGCGCGCCGAGCCGCCGACCAGCACGACGCCGCCGACCTGCGTCGCGGCCGCGCCGCCGAGCAGCGGCTCGGCGGACTCGAGCAGGCGCACCGCCTCGCGCGCGATGCGGTCGAGCACGCCGACGGCCGACGGCGACGCGCTGTCGAACCCGAGGTGGAAGACGCCGTCCTCGCACTTCGCGTGCTCGGCGTCGTCGAGCGAGCGCCCCTGGTCGCGCGCCATCGCCTCGGTGACGTGGCGGCCGGCGACCGGGATCGCGCGCGCGAGCAGCGCCTTCCCGTCGCGCACGACGCACAGCTTGGTCGACGCGTGCCCCATGTCGACGACGAGGCGCGCGCCGTCCCAGCCGAGCACGGCGTGCAGGTTCGCGAGCGCGAGCCCCTCCGCCTCGAGCACGCGCGGCTCGCAGCCGGCCTCGCGCAGCACGTCGAGGCGCTCGGCGACCGCGCGCCGCGGCGCGATCGCGACCGCGAGCTCGGCGCGCGCGCGATCGCCGCCGACGGAGTCCCACGTGACGATCACGTCCTCGAGGTCGAAGGGCGTCTCGCCCTCGACCTCGAACGGCACCGCCGCGGCGAGGCGCTTGCGGTCGCGGAACGGGAAGGACATCGAGCGCACGGAGATGCGCTCGGCGGGAACGGCGGCGACGACGTGGTCGGTCGCGAGCTGGTGCATGGCCGCGAAGCGGCGGAGCAGGTCGGGGAGCGGGTGGTCGGGGAGGGCGCGCGGATGCATGCGCATCTGCGCGGGCTCGAGCGAGCTCAGCGTCTGGCGCAGCTCGACCGCCTTGATGGTGTGGGCGCCGAGATCGAGCCCGAGGACGTTCTTCATCAGCGGCAACGTCGACTCTCCCGCCCCTCGCGTTCCTTCGGCCGCGTCGGCCGCGTCCGCCCCGTCGACCGCGTCGCCGTGCGCCGCGCGGCTCGTCGACCGCGCGCGCGGTGCGCCCGCGTGACGGTGCCCACCGTCACGAGCCGTGCCGCCACTCGAGCACCGTCGGCTTCGACGGGTCGGTGCGATCCACGACCGCCGCGATCGTCCGCCGCACGTCCCCCACCGTGGCCTCGGCCTCGACCCGGAACAGGGTCGCCTGCGCAGGCAGGCTGGCATCGGGGAAGATCGACCCCTCGACGATCTCGGCGGCGAGGATACATCGGTCGTCCGCGCCCGTAGTCGTGCAGAGAATCCGGCCTTCCTCGCGCGCGCGCAGGATGCGGCGGACCGTGTCCTCGCTCGCGAGGGTCCGGCTCCCCTGGCTGCCGTGGTAGACGAGCGCCAGCACGTGCGGCGGCGCGGTGTTGAGGTTGATCCCGGTGCCGTCCTTGCGCGGGTGGACGGTGACGTAGGGGCGGAGGCCGTCCACGAGCACGGGCGTGAAGCCCTCCACCATGCCGAGCTCGTCGACGCTGCGCAGCGGCTCGTTCGCGGCCTCGTAGGGCGGCGACTGGCGTTCGTACCAGGCGTTCTCGGGGCCCCCGCGCTGGCGCTCCTCGTCGGCGTCCACGTAGTCGATCAGGTTGTAGGCGAGCTCGCGGGCGTCGAAGGCGCGCTCTCCGGGAGCCACGGGCAGCTCGTCGATCACCTTCTCGAGGACCGCGATCAGGAAGTCGACCGCCTCCTCGCTCGCCTCGCCCGTCGCGGTCTCCGGCACGATCGCGTTGAGGTCGAGGAGGCTGCCCTCGTCGCGGATGCGCACGCGCAGACGGGCTCCGTCGTCGGTCGCGATCTCGTAGCGCTCGGCCTGGGCCCAGGCGTCGAGGTAGGTGTCGCCGGGCGGGCCGCCCTGCGCGCTCGCCAGGGAGTCGGCGAGCAGCAGGAAGGTCGCGAGCTGGACGCCGCCGCGTGCGAGCGCGTCGGCCTGCGCGGCTGCGTCGCGATTGCGCGCGATGTGGTAGTCGACGATCGCGCGGCGCGAGAAGCCGATCACGACCGTCATCAGCAGGAGGCCGATCACGAGCACGAGCGCGAGCACGACGCCCGCCTCGCGCCGCGCGCGCGGCTTCGCGAACGGTGCGGGGAGGCGCGTCATCGCAGGCACGGCGTCACGTCGATCGGGTTGCCGTTGGCGTCGAAGATCGTCTCGTCACCCGGCCGCACGCAGTTGTTCCAGATCGCCGCGAAGCCGGTGTTGCGCGGGTTCGCCGCGACGCCGAGCTGCCCGAAGCACTGGCCGTACGTGATCTTGCACTCCTCCTCTTCCTCCTCGCCGTCGCTCGCGAGGTTCGCCACCGCTTCGGAGACGCCGACGTCCGCGAGCGGGCGCTGGTAGAGGACGACGCGCCGGCGGTACTCGGTGAGGGGCGGCTCCTCGCCGCGATCCGCGTAGTCGTCGAGCTCCTCGGGCGTGAGGTCGGGCCAGAGCGCGAGTCGGATCTCGACCGCGACGGGCAGCTCGCTCGAGTCGGCGATGAGCGTCGAGTCCCACTCGTCCACCCAGCCCCCGTCCGCGAGGAAGTGCAGCGAGAAGCGCGCGACGTCCTCGGCGACGGCGATCGTGCCCGGGTCGTCGCGGCGCGGGAAGGCGTGGTCCTCGGCGAGGAACGGGTTCACCCAGCGCATCAGCACGAAGCGCGGGACGTCGCCCGCGCCGAGCGCGTCGTCGGGCTCGAGGAAGTAGGCGTACGTCGCGAGCCCGGCCGCGCTCTTGCGCTGCTCGGGGTCGACCGCGAGCGCGTCGCTGCGGTGCGCGAGCGTCGTGAAGAGCAGGCGATCCGCGCCGTCCTGGCCCTGCCTTCCCTCGGCGATGAAGACCCATGGGTGCGTGAGCGGGTCGGCCTCGGGATCCTTCGACACGAGGAACGCCGACTCGACGTCGTTCGCGATGCGGTCGAGCACGGCGGTGGCGAGGCGGATCTCGCGCGTGCTCGCGACGGAGGCCTGCGAGCCGCGCGTCACGGTCATGAACATCGTCGTGATCATGCCGATCACGATCGCCGTCGTGAAGATCACGAACAGCGCCTCGAAGAGCGTGAAGCCGCTCGTGCGCCGCCGCATCAGCCCGCGTCCTCGTCGTCGCGCGCCGCGTCGCGGTCGCGGGTGGACTCGTCGCGACCGGTGGGGGCCGGGGCGCTCGCGCCCGCGCTCTCGAGCGACGCGAGGAGCGCCGGGTCGATCGCGAACGTCGTGCGCGCGGCGAGCGGCGGCGGCTCGATCGCGCCGGTCGCGAGTGCGTCCTCGACGTCCGTCACGCGCCGCACCTCGACGCGCACGCGCAGCAGGGCGGTCGCGGCGGCGGCCTTCGCGTCCTTCGGGAGCGCGTCGAGCGAGAGGTCGAGCGGTGGCGCGCTCGTGCCCTCGATCGCGCCGAGCGCCGCGAGCGCGTCGAACGGCTCGACGGCGACCCGCACGTCGTAGAGATCGCCGCCGAAGCCGTCGCCGTAGCGCGGCGCCGACTCGGCAGCGGGGGCGGTCGAGTCGTACGGCTGCGGCACGCCACCTGCGACGAGCGCCGCCTCCGCGTCGGCCAGCGCCTCGTCCGCGATCAGCGACGCCTCGAGCGACTCCTTGCTCTCGCGCTCTCTCGCGGTGCTGTCGCCGGCGAGCGTGACGAGGAAGAAGTACCAGATCGTGATGATGCCGATCGCCGCGACGACCTCGAGCATCGTGAAGCCGCGCGCGCGGGCGGCGGCGCCGCCCGGCCTAACGAGGCTCATCGTCGAGGATCCTCACGGAGTCGAGCAGCGGGCTCACGTCGAGCACGTAGCCCTGGATGCCTTCGCTCCCGAGCACGACCTGCGCCGGCGCGGTCGAGCCGTCCGCGGCGAAGACGATCTGGAACTCGCCGGTGTCGAACCAGCCCTCGTCCATCTGCACGCCCTCGAAGTACACGTCCTCGTCGAGGCGACGCGCGTCCCCGAAGTCGCCGGGCACGGGGCGGTAGCTCGGCAGGTCGCGGGTGGGCGGCGACATCGGGATGGGGCCGCGCAGGTCGAGGGGCGGAGGGGGCGGCGCATCCGGGTCCTCGTCGGCGTCGGTGACGAACCACTCGAGCTGGTACGTGCCCTCCTCGAGGCCGAGGCGCAGGCGGTGCGGCCTCGCCGTCATCACGGCGCGCTGGCGCGCGTACTCGAGGGAGCTCGCGACGGCGGTCGCGGCCTCGCGCAGGTCTCCCTGGCGCGTGAGCCCGAAGCTCGGCGCGATCAGCGACATCACGAGCGCGAGGATCGCGACGACCGCGACCATCTCGAGCAGCGTGAAGCCGTCGTGCGAGGCGCGGGCGCTGCGCGGGCCGTTCGTGCTCACCGCTCGCCGTGCTCCCCGCCCCGCGACGCTAGTTGCCCGCGGCGTCGTCTTCCCAGTTTCCGAAGTCGGCGTCGAGGTCGTCGCCGCCGGCCTGTCCGTCGGCCCCGAGCGACCAGATGTCGAAGCCGCGCGGGTTGTGCTGCCCGGGGCTCTCGTACTGGAACGGGTTGCTCCAGGTGTCGAGCAGCTTCTTGCGCTCCTTGACGTAGCCGTCGACCGGGTAGCGGCGCGGCTCCGGGGGCGTCGTGGGCGCGGTCACGAGCGCCTCGAGGCCCTGCTCGGTCGTCGGGTAGCGCCCGTTGTCGAGCCGGTAGAGCTCGAGCGACTGGACGAGCTGCGTCATCTGCGCCTCGGCGGCCGTCTTCCGCGCTTCGCCGACGCGCCCGAGGATCTGCGTTCCGATCAGTCCCATCAGGATCCCGATGATCGCGACGACGGCGACCATCTCGAGCAGCGTGAACCCGCGCGCGGCGGTGCGGGCAGGGCGGGTCGGGCGCGCCGCGGAGTCCGTCGGCGGAGGGGCGATCGTCGGTTCCATCGTCATGTCCGTTCCTTCGCGGCGGCCCGTCGCGGGCCGCGCCTAGCGCGTGACCGAGTTGGTGAGCTGCAGGAGCGGCTGCAGGGTAGCCAGGATGATGACGAGCACGATGCCCACCATCACGAGGATGAGCGCCGGCTCGAGCAGTGCGGTGAGCCGCGTGATCGTGTTCTCGACCTGCTCGTCGTAGGTGTCGGCGACGCGGCCGAGCATGCCCTCGAGCTCGCCGCTGTGCTCGCCGACCTCGATCATGGTCGTCACCATGGCCGGGAACTCGCCGCTCGCGCGCAGCGGCACGGCGAGCGGCGTGCCCTCGACGATGCTCGTGCGCGCCTGGTCGACGGCGCGCGCGATCACGGCGTTGTTGGCGACGTGCTTCGCGATGTCGAGCGACTTCACGATGCCGACGCCGCTCGCGAGCAGCGTCGAGAGCGTGCGCGTGAGACGCGCGATCGCGAGCACGCGCGTGAGCCTTCCGAGCACGGGGAGGCGCAGGCGGAAGCGGTCCCAGGCCTCGCGCCCGCGCTCGGTGCGGCGGAAGGCGCGCAGGCCGAGGAGCCCTGCGGCCAGGGCGAGCGCGAGCGCCCACCACCAGCCGCGCAGGAACGCGGAGGTGCCGAGGATGATGCGCGTCGGCAGCGGCAGCGCCTGGTTCATGTCGGCCAGCAGGCTCGTGATCTGCGGCAGCACGAAGGTGACGAGCGCGCCGATCACGAGCACCGAGAAGCCCAGCATGATGGCCGGGTAGAGCATGATCGACAGCACCTTGTTGGACAGCCGCAGCTGGTCCTCCTGGTAGTCGGCGACGCGCGCGAGCACGGTGCCGAGCGCGCCGCTCGCCTCGCCGGCGCGCACCATGCTGACGTAGAGGTTGTCGAACTGCCGCGTGGCGGTGAGGGCGTCGGCGAGCGACGAGCCCTCGTTCACGCGCTCGCGGACCTGCGCGAAGGTCGACCGCAGCTTCGCGTGTTCGACCTGCTGGACGAGCGCGCCGAGCGACTCGACGAGCGGGATGCCGGCCAGCACGAGCGTCGACAGCTGGCGCGTCGCGATCGCGTTCTCCATCGGCGGGATGCGGCCCACCGAGACGAGCGAGAGGGCGCGCGCGAGGCGCGACTCCTCGGCGTCGGACTCCTCGCGCGCGGCGCCGCGCGCGCCCTCGGTGGCCTCGACGAGCTCCGTCAGGATCACGCCCTGCGAGCGCATCTTGGCGCGGGCGGCGCGCGCGCTGTCCGCCGTGACGGAGCCCTTGGCCGACTTGCCGTCGGCGTGGACGCCCTTGTACGCGTAGATCGCCACGTCACCCCTGCCACGTCCGCGCGCGAGCGCGTCAGATCTGCGCGACCGCGCCTTCCTCCTCGGTCGCGCGCAGCACTTCGGCGATGGACGTGATGCCGCGCAGGACCTTGCGCGCGCCGTCGCCGCGGAGGGTGCCCATGCCCTTCGACACCGCCTTGTGCTTGATCGTCTTCGAGTCGACGTTCTTCGTGACCATGTCGCGGATCTCGTCGTCGATCAGCATCAGCTCGAAGATGCCGAGCCGGCCGCGGTAGCCCGAGTAGCTGCAGGTCGCGCAGCCGACGGGCCGGAACAGCTTCACGGGGCGGCCGGGGTGGCGGACGCCGATCTCGCTCAGCTCCTCGGGCGTCGCCTCGTACGCCTCCTTGCACTCGTTGCACAGCACGCGCACGAGACGCTGCGCGAGCGCGCCGACGAGCGACGACCCGACGAGGAACGGCTCGACTCCCATGTCGACGAGGCGCGTGATCGCGCTGGCCGCGTCGTTCGTGTGCAGCGTCGACAGCACGAGGTGGCCGGTGAGCGACGCCTGGATCGCGATCTCGGCGGTCTCGAGGTCGCGGATCTCGCCGACGAGCACGACGTTCGGGTCCTGGCGGAGCACCGAGCGCAGCCCGGCCGCGAACGTGAGGCCGATCTTCGGGTTGACCTCGATCTGTCCGACGCCCGGCTGCTGGATCTCGACCGGGTCCTCGATCGTGATGATGTTCTTGTCGGTGTCGTTGATCTTCGCGAGCGCCGCGTGCAGCGTCGTCGTCTTGCCCGAGCCGGTGGGGCCGGTGACGAGGAAGATGCCGTTCGGCCGCTTGACGATGCGCTCGATCGCCTGGAGCTGGTGCTGCGCGAACCCGATCTTCTCGAGGTCGAGGAGCTCCTGCGTGTCGGGCAGGAGGCGCAGCACGAGACGCTCGCCGTAGGTGACGGGCACGGTCGACAGGCGGACGTCGTAGCCGCGCCCCGCGATCTTGAGCCGGATGCGGCCGTCCTGCGGCAGCCGCTTCTCCGCGATGTCGAGCGAGCCCATGATCTTGATGCGCGACGCGATGCTCGCCTGCAGCGCGCGCGGGAGCGGCTTCATCGGCTCGTAGAGCACGTCGTCGATGCGGAAGCGCACGCGGATCTCGCGCTCGAACGGCTCGATGTGGATGTCGCTCGCGCGCTCCTTCACCGCGTGCTGGAGCATCGAGTTCACGAGCCGGATGATGGGCGCGTCGTCCGTCGCCTCGAGCAGGTCGGTCGGCTCGTTCGAGATCTCGCCCGCGAGCGCGTCGAGGTCGTCCTCGGCCTCCTCGGCGAGCTGGTCGGTGGCGCTCGGGCCGCGGTCGTAGACGGTGTTGATCGCGTCGACGATCACGCGTTCGGGGGCCAGCTCGACGTCGATCTCGGCGCCGTCGAACAGCATGCGGAGGTCGTCGAGCGGCGCAGTGTCGAGCGGGCTCGCGGCGACGACGCGGATCGCATCGACCGCGCTCGGCCCCGCGCCCGTGCTGCGGCCGATCGGGAGCAGCTTGTGCTGCTTCGCGAATCCGATCGGGACGTGCTGCAGCAGGGTGTCGTCGATCTCGTCCGGCGCGAGCGACGTGCGCAGCGGGAGCCCGAGCTGCTCGGAGAACGCGACGAGCAGCTCGTCCGCGCTCACCATCCCTTCCTCGATCAGGACGTCGGCGAGACGTTCGCCCGTCTCGGCCTGCAGACGGCGCGCCTCGGCGAGCTGATCGGCGTCGAGCCGCGTCGTGCGCAGCAGGACGTCGCCGAGGTCGAGTCGGCCCGCGCGCGCGCCCGGCGCGCCGTCGAGCGCGGTGGGCGCCTGGCTCACGGCGCGTCCTCCCGCAGCGGGTCGCGCGCGCCGTCGGGCGGAAGGATCTCGACGCTCGCATCGAGTCCGAGCCCGCCGCGCAGGAGCGCGCTCGCCGTCTGTGCGGCGTCGAGCGACGGGTAGGGGCCCACGCGCAGCTCGAAGACCAGCGCGCCGTTCGCCTCGCTCGTCACGAGCGCGGCGTCGTGGCCGGCATCGACGACGCGCGCGAGCGCGTCGGTCGCCGCGCCCTCGTCCGTGAAGACTCCCGCGCGCACGGCGTAGCGCTGCGAGGTCTGTGCGATGGAGAGGTTCCCGGCGGCGAGCCCCGTCGACCTCTCGAGCTCCTGCATGCGTTCGAGCGGGTAGCGCGTGCGGTGGCTGCGCACGGTGGCGAGCACGGGGTTCTGGCCGCGCGCCATCGCGAGGTCGATGCCGCTCTCCTCGGCGCGCGCGCGGTCGTCCTTCTCGAGCGCGAGCGGCGGGCCGGCCGCCTCGCCGAACTGCTCGCGCTTGCGGATCGTCGCGCGCTCGAGGTCCTCGCGCGAGCGGATGATGTGGGGCGTCAGGAAGACGAGCAGGTTCTGCTTCGTCTTCTGCGTCGACGTCGTCTTGAACGCCCAGCCGAGGAACGGGATGTCGCCGAGGAAGGGGATCTTCGTCGTCTCGTCCTTGGTGTTGTCGCTCAGGAGCCCGCCGATCACGACCGTCTCGCCGTTCGAGACGACGAGCGTGTTCTCGATGCGCGTGTTGGTGAGGGCGGGGCCCGAGTCCTCGGTGAGCGCTGCGGATGCACTCAGTCCCGTGTTCACGTCCGAGAGCTCCTGGAAGAGCTTGAGGCGGAGCGTGTCGCCCTCGCTGATCTGCGGCGTGACGCGCAGCGTGACGCCGATGTCCTGGCGCTCGACGTTGACCGACGTCGACAGGTTGTTGCCGCCCGTCGCGCCCTCGAGCCGGCTCGTGACGATCGGGATGTTGTTGCCGATCCGGATCTCCGCCTCCTCGTTGTCGGACGTGAGGATGTGCGGGGCGGAGATGACGTTCGTCGTGCCGTCGCTCGCCGCGGCGTGGAGGATCGCCTGGATCTTCGTGTTGCCGGACGTGCCGACCGCGTTGACGGCGAGCGGGCCGCCGGTGACGGCGCCCGCCATTCCGTCGATGGCCCCCGCGGTCACGTCGTTCGTCACCTGCTTCAGGTCGACGTTCCATTTGTTGCTCATGGCCTCGACGAGCGCGTTGAGACCGAGCTCGAGGCCGTCGCTGACGTCGACCTCCATGATGAGCGCCTCGACGAGCACCTGCGGGCGCTGGACGTCGAGCTGCTCGATCACCTTGACGAGCGTCTCGTAGCCCTCGCGGCTCGCCTGGATGACGAGCGAGTTCGTCCCCGGATCGGCCGTGACCGTGATGCCCTCCGCGAGCTCGGTCACGACCGAGCGCAGCGCCGGGTTGCCCGCGCCCGGCGCGCCGGCCGCCCCGGTGGCGCCGGGCGTCGACGTGTTGCTCTGCCCGGAGAGCAGCGAGTTCAGGGTCTGCGCGAGCTCCTCGGCGTCGGCGTGGCGCAGGTAGTAGACGTGGATGGTGCCCGCCCCCGAGACGCGCACGTCGAGCTTCTCGACGAGCTCGCGGACGTCCTGGATCTGCTGGCGCGGCGCGAGCACGATGAGCGAGTTCGTGCGCGTGTCGGGCAGGATGCGGACGCGGATGCCCGGCGCGAGCTGCGGGTTCGCCTGCTCCGCGCCGCGGTTCACCGCGCGGCGCGTCGATCGCCGCACGCTGCCGGCGACGGCGCTCACCTCGGCGCCGTAGATCTCGGAGATCTGGTCGCCGAGCGTCGTCGCGTCGGCGTACTCGATCGGGATGACCGCGAGCTCCTCGCGGTAGGACGAGATGTCGATCGACCCGAGGATGTCGAGCAGGCGGCGGATGTTCGACGACGAGTCGGTGAGGATCAGCGTGTTCGTCGGCGCGTAGGCGATCAGCGCGGCGTCCTTCGAGACGAGCGGCTTCAGCGTGTTCGAGATCTCGGTCGCGTCGATGTAGCGGAGCGGGATGAGGCGCGTGACGAAGTGGTCGCGGTTCGGGCTCGGCTCGCCCTCGCGCACCGTCTCGATGCTCGACTCCTTCACCTCGCGCACCGGAACGACCTTGATCACGCCGCCGGGCCCGGGCACGGTCGAGAAGCCCTTCACCTGCAGCACGGATTCGAAGACCGCGTAGGCCTGGTCGACCGTGACCTGCGTCGGCGAGACGATCGTGACGCGGCCGCGGACGCGATCGTCGTAGATGAAGTTCTTGTTCGTGAGCTTGGCGATCGCCTCGATCACCGCGGCGAGCTCGACGTCGTCGAAGTCGAGCTGGACGAGCTTCGCCCCGTTGTCCTCGACCGTCTCGCGCGCGGGCGGCGTGCGCTGCGCGCCGGCCGAAGGCGCGATCGCGGCGAGCGCGAGCAACACTGCCGCGATCGCGAAGGCGAGGTGGGGACGCGCGCCGGCGAGCGCGCGAACATCGGTCTGGCGAGTGCGCATCATCCCTCGTCGTCGCCCGACAGCATTCCCTCGAGCTCGCTCGTCCCGACGTGGAGCGTGCTGCCGTCCTGCTTCACGATGTCGAACTCTTCGGCCTGCGTGAACTCGGACAGCAGGCGCGAGCTGGCCTGGGGGCTGTCGATCGCGATCCCGTTGAGCGACGTGATGACGTCGCCGCTGCGGATGCCGATCTTGTCGTAGAGGCTGCCCGGCTTCACCTGGTTGAGCTGGACGCCCACCATCTTTCCCTCTTCCCACTTCGGGATGATCCGGGCCTGCGAGTACAGGGCCGCCGTCGTGCGCGCGCCGACCTCCTCCTGGAGCTCGGCGAGGCGTTCGGCCATCGAGTCGCTCGGGGGGGCGGCCTGCGCCCGGGTGCGTGCGGCCACGCGCCGGCCCCGGCGCTGCGGAGCGGCGGCCACCTTCGCGCCGTCGGGCTCGTCCTCCTTGAGGAGCAGCTTCTCGAGCTTGTCGGGGCCGCGCAGATACACGACGCCGCGGTCGATGCGATCGACCGTGTACGACGGGTGCGCGGCGATCGCGTCGCCGACGTAGACGACCTGGTGCTTGCGGGTGCCGAGGTCCTGGATCGCGGCGCTCGAGACCGAGGCGTCCTCGCCCGCGACCGTGCCCAGCAGCTCGAGCGGGAGCTTCGTCTCGACGGCCTCGAGCGTCGCCGTGTCGGGGGTGGGGACGGCCTCTCCCGCGATCTGGGCGCCGAAGAGGTTGCGGGCGAGGATCACCTGCGTGTCCGCCCGGGAGACGTCGCCCGCGACGGGAAGGGCTCGCCCGACGGTGGCTTCGGCGCGCTCGGGCAGGAGGACCTCCGCGAGGATCGCGACGGCGATGCGAGCCGCCAGGAAGCAGCCGAGCGTGAAGAGAGCCGCGTTCGCGGCTCGGATGGCCCATCGGCGCATCGCCCGTCCCTCTACCGACCGAGACCCGGCGACGCCCCACCGAGACCCGCGGACTCCCGCGGCCGCCGAGGCCCCCTCGGCGCGCCGGACCCTCGGCTCGGCTCGCCGCTTCGCGCCGCGCGGTGCGACCCGGGGCGACGGGGGGCCGCACTATACCCCGCGCGTCGGCGCGATCCAAGCAAAGCGTCGCGATTCCGAAGGGTTAGTCGCCGAGCCACGAGTCCCTTGCGGCGGAGCCTATCGGCGAACGCCGACTCGGGCTTGTGGACCCCGTCACACGCGCGCGCGTTCCGGCGCGTCCGCCCGCGCGACCGGCCCGCGCGCGGCCGCGGATCGTCGACGCGCGTTCGCGCGAGTTCGCGCGTCGGCGTTGACAGCGCGGAGCATGGCGCGAGGGTTGCGCCGCTTTTCGGCCCGGACCTCATCGGACAGGGACGTTCGGCGTGAACCCGGTGCCGCGCGAGAGGCGCGGCATCCACAGGATCGGGCGCGACGCGGCGCCACGAGGAGACGCGACAGATGGCAGCGAGCGGCAAGGTGATCGGGATCGACCTCGGCACGACGAACTCGGTCGTCGCCGTGGTCGAGGGCGGCCAGCCCACCGTGATCGCGAACGAGGAGGGCGGCCGCACGACGCCGTCCGTCGTGGGCTTCACCGACGACGGCGAGCGCCTCGTCGGCGCGATCGCGAAGCGACAGGCCGTCACCAACCCCACGCGCACCGTCTACTCCATCAAGCGGTTCATGGGGCGGCGTCTCGACGAAGTTCCCGAGGAGACGCGGCTCGTTCCCTATCAGGTGATCGACAAGAACGGCGCCGCCGCGGTGCAGGTCGACGGGAAGACGTACACGCCCCCCGAGATCTCCGCGATGGTGCTCGCCAAGCTCAAGGCGGCCGCGGAGGCGTACCTGGGCACCGAGGTCACCGCGGCGGTCATCACCGTTCCCGCCTACTTCAACGACGCGCAGCGCCAGGCCACGAAGGACGCCGGCAAGATCGCCGGCCTCGACGTCAAGCGGATCATCAACGAGCCGACGGCCGCCGCGCTCGCGTACGGGCTCGACAAGGAGAAGGACGAGAAGATCGCCGTGTACGACTTCGGCGGCGGCACGTTCGACATCTCGATCCTCGAGGTCGGGGAGAACGTCGTCGAGGTGAAGGCGACCAACGGCGACACGCACCTCGGCGGCGACAACGTCGACCAGCGCGTCATCGAGTACCTCGCTGCGGAGTTCAAGAAGGACCAGGGCATCGACCTCACGAAGGATCCGATGGCCATGCAGCGACTTCGCGAGGCCGCGGAGAAGGCGAAGATCGAGCTCTCGTCCGCGACGACGACCGACATCAACCTGCCGTACATCACGGCGGACCAGTCCGGCCCGAAGCACCTGACGCTGAAGCTCTCGCGCTCGAAGTTCGAGCAGCTGATCGAGGACCTCGTCGATCGCACGCTCGCTCCGTGCCGCAGCGCGCTCGCGGACGCGGGCCTCCAGCCGTCGCAGATCGACGAGGTCGTGCTCGTCGGCGGCTCGACGCGCATCCCGCTCGTGCAGAAGAAGGTCGCCGAGCTCTTCGGGAAGGAGCCGAACCGCACGGTGAACCCGGACGAGGTGGTGGCGATCGGCGCGGCCGTGCAGGGCGGCGTGCTCGCCGGCGACGTCAAGGACGTGCTGCTGCTCGACGTCACGCCGCTGTCGCTCGGCATCGAGACGCTCGGCGGCGTGATGACGAAGCTCATCGATCGCAACACGACCATCCCGACGCGCGCCAACCAGGTGTTCTCGACCGCCGCCGACAACCAGCCGCAGGTCGAGATCCGCGTGCTCCAGGGCGAGCGCGAGATGGCGAACGACAACCGCGAGATCGGCCGCTTCATCCTGGACGGGATCCCGCCCGCGCCGCGCGGCCTGCCGCAGATCGAGGTGACGTTCGACATCGATGCGAACGGCATCCTGTCGGTGGGGGCGAAGGACAAGGCCTCGGGCAAGGAGCAGTCGATCCGCATCGAGAACACGGGCGGGCTCTCGAAGGACGAGATCGACCGCATGGTCGACGACGCGAAGTCGCACGCGAGCGCCGACAAGGAGCGGCGGCAGTCGATCGACAAGCGCAACGAGCTCGACTCGCTCGTCTACCAGGCGGAGAAGCAGCTGCGCGAGAGCGGCGACAAGCTCGAGGCCGGCGACAAGGCCGCGGTCGAGCAGGCGATCGCCGACGCCAAGGGCAAGCTCGAGTCGACGAGCGTCGCGGAGCTCGAGGCGGCGACGCAGGCGCTGACGGCCGCGCTCCACAAGGTGGCCGAGCAGCTCTACAAGCAGCCTTCCGGCGACGCCGGCGCGCCCGGCGCCGCACCCGGCGGTGCGTCCGCGGGCGGGCCGAACGACGACGTGATCGACGCCGACTACACCGAGGAGAAGGGCGATTCCTGATCCGTTCCGCCGCGGCTCGCTGTCGGAGCTCTTCGGCGAGGTCGAGGAGCGGCTGCGGGGCGATCGCTTCCAGCCCGCGATCGACGTCGTCGAGACCGCCGACGCCCTCGTCGTGCGCGCCGAGCTCCCGGGGCTCGAGAGCGACGACCTGAGCGTGCGGATCGACGGCGACCTGCTGCACATCCGCGGCGTGCGCACGGTTCCGCGCGAGGAGGGCGTCGTCCGACTCCACCGCATGGAGATCGCGTTCGGCCCGTTCGAGCGCGCGGTGCGCGTGCACGTCGCCTTCGAGCGCGAGCGCGTGACCGCCCACCTCGAGGACGGCTTCCTGCGCGTCGTGCTCCCGAAGAAGAAGCCGGTGCGGCGCACGGTCGAGATCGAGCGCGCGAGCGACGGCGAGGAGGGCCGGTGAGCGAGCACGTGCGAGAGGGGCTCGGCGCGGACGAGCGGCGCGATCTCGCGGTCGCGCTGGCGTCCGACGAGGGCGGCGGTATCGAGGTGCGCGTCGACGAAGGGCCGCTCGACGAGAGCGCCGCCGCCATGCGCGAGATTCCGGCGGAGCTCCCCGTGCTCCCGCTCAAGAACACCGTGCTCTTCCCGTTCCTCCTGTCGCCGCTGCTCGTGAACACGCCGCGCTCGCAGGAGCTGATCGACGAGGTGCTGCTGCGCGGCGATCGGCTCATGGTGTGCGCGGCCGTGCGGCGCGAGACCGAGGGCAGCCCGGGTCCGGACGACGTCCATCGCACGGGCACGCTGCTGCGCGTCGTCAAGATGCTCAAGTTCCCGGACGACTCCTATCGCCTCCTCGTGCAGGGCGTCGCGCGCGTCCACATCGACGCCTTCACCGCCGAGGATCCGTTCCTGCGCGCGCGCGTGCGGCGGATGGAGGAGTCGGGCGACGCGACCTCGGTCGAGATGCAGGCGCTCACGCGCAACGTGACGCAGGCCTTCCTCGAGCTCGCGCAGTCGGGCGGCCGCATCGGCCAGGAGGTGCAGGCCCTCGCCGCGAACGTCGAGGACCCCTCGCGCCTCGCGGACCTCGTGGCCTCGAATCTCGGGCTCGACGTGGCCGGCAAGCAGGCCGTGCTCGAGGAGCCCGACGTCGCCGCGCGGCTCAAGCTCGTGCAGGCGCAGCTCACGAAGGAGCAGCAGGCGCTCGCCGTCGAGACCGAGATCAAGGAGAAGGTCCAGAGCGAGATGACCAAGTCGCAGCGCGACTACGTGCTGCGACAGCAGCTCGAGGCGATCCGCCGCGAGCTCGGAGAGACGGAGGACGGCGAGCAGGAGGTCGAGGACCTCCGCGAACGGCTCGAGGCCGCGGGCCTTCCGGAGGACGCGCACGAGCAGGCGATGCGCGAGCTCGAGCGGCTCGAGCAGACGCCGCCCGCCGCCGCCGAGCACGGCGTCATCCGCACCTATCTCGAATGGCTCGCCGACCTCCCGTGGAAGAAGCTGTCGGAGGACCGGCTCGACGTCGTGCACGCGCGCGAGGTGCTCGACGAGGACCACTACGGGCTCGAGAAGGTGAAGGACCGCATCGTCGAGTACATCGCGGTGCTGTCGCTGAAGCGCGACATCAAGGGCCCGATCCTCTGCTTCGTCGGTCCACCCGGCACGGGCAAGACGTCGCTGGGGCGTTCGATCGCGCGCGCGCTCGGTCGCGAGTTCGGGCGCATCTCGCTCGGCGGCGTCCGCGACGAGGCCGAGATCCGTGGGCATCGGCGCACCTACGTCGGCGCGCTGCCCGGGCGGATCGTGCAGACGCTGCGCCGCGCGGGGACGCGGAACCCCGTGCTGCTGCTCGACGAGATCGACAAGGTCGGCACCGACTTCCGCGGCGATCCGTCCTCCGCGCTGCTCGAGGTGCTCGACCCGGAGCAGAACGCGGAGTTCAGCGACCACTACCTCGAGGTGCCCTTCGACCTGTCGCGCGTGCTCTTCATCGCGACCGCCAACCGGATGGACACGGTGCCGCCCGCGCTGCGCGATCGCATGGAGGTGATCGAGCTCCCCGGCTACACGCTCGAGGAGAAGCGCGAGATCGCGCGGCGCTTCCTCGTGCCGCGTCAGCGCGAGCGCAACGGCATCGCGGGCGTCGACCTCGATCTCCCCGACGAGACGATCTCGGCCCTCGTCGAGCACTACACGCGCGAGGCCGGCGTGCGCAATCTCGAGCGCAGGATCGCCGCCGTCTTCCGCAAGCTCGCGCTGCGCGTCGCGGAGGGCGAGTCGGTCGGTGCGGTGAAGGTCGCGCCGGCCGATCTCGAGGGGCTGCTCGGCCCGCACGACTTCGAGCCGGAGGTCGCCGAGCGCGGTGGGAAGCCCGGCGTCGCGGTCGGGCTCGCGTGGACGCCGGCCGGAGGCGACATCCTGTTCGTAGAGTCGACGCGCATGAAGGGGCAGGGCGAGCTCAAGCTCACCGGGTCGCTCGGCGACGTGATGCGCGAATCGGCGGAGGCGGCGCGCACGTGGCTGCGCGGCCACGCCGAGGAGCTCGGCGTCGACGACGCGGTGTTCGCGGGCAGCGACCTGCACGTGCACGTCCCGTCCGGCGCGGTCCCGAAGGACGGCCCCTCGGCGGGCGTCGCGATGGTGACGTCGCTCGCCTCGCTGTACACCGGCCGGCCCGCCGCGCCGCTCACGGCGATGACCGGCGAGATCACGCTGCGCGGTAAGATCCTGCCCGTCGGCGGGATCAAGGAGAAGGTGCTCGCCGCCAAGCGCGCGGGGATCGAGCGCGTCGTGCTCCCCGCCGCGAACGAGAAGGACGTCGCCGAGATTCCGGCCGCGCTCCTCCAGGGACTCGACCTTCGCTACGTGGGGACCATCGACGATGCACTCGGGCTCACGCTCGACCCGGCTCCTTCCTCGGTCTGATCGCGGCGCGCGGCTCGGCGCGTCGCTCGTGCTGATGGCGTCGTTCGGCTGCGTCGGCCTCGGCACGCACAACGAAGTGGTCACGGAGCGCGACCGGCTCGCCGAGCGCGTGCGGCTGCTCGAGGCGTCGAACGACGCCCTCTCCGCCGAGCGCGTCGCGCTGGCCGACCAGCTCGAGGACCTGCGCATCGAGCGCGAGCAGCTCGAGGTCGACGTCGCCGACCTGCGCCAGCAGAGGGAGAGCCTGTCGACGAACCTCTCCGCGCGCGAGGCGGAGCTGGCGAAGCAGAACCAGGAGGTGGAGCGCCTGCGCGGCACCTACGAGGCGCTCGTGAGCGACCTCGAGAAGGAGCTCGCGGCCGGCCAGATCCAGATCCGCCAGCTCGCCGAGGGCCTCGAGGTGAACGTCGCCGAGGACATCCTCTTCCCGTCGGGCTCGGCCGCGCTCTCGACGGGCGGGCGCACCGTCCTGCGGAAGGTGGCCACCGAGCTCGCGAAGCTGCCGCACGAGATCGAGGTCGACGGGCACACCGACGACGTGCCGATCCGCGGCACGCTCGCGGCGCGCTACCCGTCGAACTGGGAGCTCGCGAGTGCGCGCGCGTCGAGCGTCGTGCGCCTCTTCCAGGAGGCGGGCATCGCGGGCACGCGGCTGATCGCGGTCTCGCATGCGGAGTTCAAGCCCGTCGCGCCGAACGACTCCCCCGCCAACCGCGCGCTCAACCGGCGCATCGAGATCCGCCTCCGTCCGCAGGGGCGGGCGCAGGGCTCCGCGGAACCGACCGCCGCGGAGTGACGGCGCGCGCGCGGCTGCGCGAGCTGTTCGCGTGCGCCCTCGCGGCCGCGAGCGCGGACGCGGCCGTCGATCGCGCACTCGAGGGAGGCGAAGGCGATCTCGCGCTCCTCGGCGAGCGCGTCGCGCCCGGGCGCTCGCTGCACGTGCTCGCGATCGGCAAGGCGGCGTGCGCGATGGCGCACCGCTTCGAGACCCGCGCCGGCGCCCGCATCGCGCGCGGCCTCGCCATCACGAAGGACGGCCACGCGCGCGCGCTCGCGCACTTCCGCGTCCTGCTCGCGGCCCATCCCGTCCCCGACGCGCGCTCGGTGAGCGCGGCGGACGCCGCGCTCGGGTTCGCGGCCGGCGTCCCGCCGCGGGACACGCTCGTCGTGCTGCTCTCGGGGGGCGCGAGCGCGCTCGTCGGCGCGCCGTGCGAGGGCGTCGGCCTCGACGCGCTGGCCGCGACGAACGCGGCCCTGCTCGCGAGCGGCGCCGCGATCGACGAGACGAACTGCGTGCGCAAGCACCTCGGGCGCATCGGCGGCGGGCGCCTCGCCGCCGCGTCGGCCGCGCACCGGCTGGCCCTCGTCGCGATCTCCGACGTCCCGGGCGACCGCCTCGACGTGATCGGGTCGGGCCCGTGCACCGCGGACCCGTCCACGTTCGCCGATGCGCTCGCCGTGCTCGCGCGGCGCGGACTGCGCGAGCGCGTGCCGTCCGAGGTCGTGCGCGCGCTCGAGGCCGGCGCGCGGGGCGAGCGCGACGAGACCCTCGACGCGACCGACGCCGCGCTCGCGCGCGTGCGCGCGCGCATCACCGCGCGCAACGCGGACGCGCGGGCGGCCGTGGTCGCGGCCGCGGCGCGCGCGGGTCTCCCGGCCGTCGACGCGGGGGAGACGCTCGCGGGCGAGGCGCGCGAGGCCGGCGCGGGCATCGTCGAACGGGCGCGCGAGGCGCTCGGTGGGCGCGCGGGCGTCGCGGTGTTCGGCGGCGAGACGACCGTCACCGTGCGCGGCGACGGCCGCGGCGGCCGCAATCAGGAGCTCGCGCTCGCGGCCGCGCTCGCGGGCGCGGGACGCGCGGGCTGGGTGCTCCTCGCGGCGGGCACGGACGGCGGCGACGGGACGAGCGACGCCGCGGGTGCGTTCGCCGACGGGGAGACGCTCGCGCGCGGCGCGCGCGCCGGCGTCGATGCCGAGGCGTCGCTCGCGCGCAACGACGCGCACCGGTTCTTCGCGCGCGAGGGCGGGGCGCTGCGCACCGGCCCGACGGGCACGAACGTGATGGATCTCGCGATCGTCGCGTTCGAGGAGTGAGGCGTGCGCCCGACGAAGGAGCGGGGATGGCCGTCCGGCCATCCCCGCTCGTCCGATCCGATGCGCGACCCGGAGCGCGGGCCTCGCTAGGCGGCCTTCTCCATCGCGTCGGTGTACGCGCCCGTGCGCGCCGCGCTGTTGCACTTCGCGCGGTGGTAGTAGGCGCGCTGGCCGGCCGCGACGTTCTCCTGCTTGCCGCCCCACGCCTTGAGCGCCGGCGCCTGCAGCGCGCGCCCGTACGAGAACGAGAGCTCCCACGCGTGCGGCCCGAGGCGGTTCATCGCCGACAGGTGCGCGCTCGCGAGCTCGTCGCTCTGGCCGCCGGAGAGGAACACGCAGCCCGCCACCGCGGACGGCACGACGCGGCGGAAGCACGCGACCGTCTGCTCGGCCACCTGCTCGACGCTGGCCTGCGTCGGGCACTTCTTGCCGGCGAGCACCATGTTCGGCTTCAGGATGATCTGCTCGAGCGGGACGCGCTGGCGGTGGAGCTCGTAGAACACCTTCGCGAGCGCGCGCTCGGTGACGTCGCGGCAGACCTCGATCGAGTGCGCGCCGTCCATCAGCACCTCGGGCTCGACGATCGGGACGAGGCCGCCCTCGACGCAGATCGCCGCATAGCGCGCGAGCGCGTGCGCGTTCACGTCGAGGCAGTACTCGCTCGGGAGGTCGCGCTCGACGTCGATGTCGATCACGGCGCGCCACTTCGCGAACTTCGCGCCGAGCCCGACGTACTCGGCCACGCGGCCGCGCAGCCCGTCGAGGCCCTCGGTCACCTTCTCGCCGGGCGCGCCCGCGAGATCCTTGGCGCCCGCGTCGACCTTGATGCCGGGAAGGATGCCCTTCGACTCGAGGAGCTTCGCGAACGGCGTGCCGTCCGACGCGCTCTGGCGGAGCGTCTCGTCGAACAGGATCACGCCGCTGATGAACTCCTCGGCGCCCTTCGTCGTGAACAGCATCTCGCGATAGGCGCGGCGGTTGTCCTCGGTCGACTCGACGCCGATGCCGTCGAACCGCTTCTTGATCGTCGGCGAGCTCTCGTCGGCGGCGAGGATGCCCTTGCCGGGCGCCACCATGGCCCGCGCGACCGCTTCCAGCTGGGCGGCCTTGCTCATGCTCCGTCTCCTTGGGTGTCCGCGTAGCCCGCGCTCGCGGAGTTCGATCCGGTGCGAACGGCGCCTTCCCGTCGCGCTGCCGTCGCGCTGCCGGTTGGGTGTGGGCCCGCCGGCAGTGCGGGGCGGCGTCGCCCGCGCGGCCTGCCGTCGAGAACCGCTCCCGCGGCGTCGCCCGCACGCCTTCGTGCGACGCGGCCCGCCGTCGGGGCGCGCGAGTCTAGTGCCGAGCACCCGCCGGCGCGAACCCGTGCGCGCACCTTCGATCCGATCCGGTCGACGCGCCGTGGCCGTCCGCCCCGGCGCGCTGCGATAGACTCGCCGCCCGCGCGAGCGGGAGCGGCCATCGCGGACAGTGGGTGCCGCGCGGGGAGGGCTTCGTGTCGATCGGCGCGGACGATTTCAAGGCGGGGATGTCGCGGCGCGCGGGCGCCGTCGCGATCGTCACCGCGCGCAGCGGCGAGACGCGCCACGGCATGACCGTCACGGACTGGACGGGCGTCTCGCTCTCGCCGCCGCTCGTGCTCGTGTGCGCGGACAAGGCGAGCAACACCCTCGGCGTCGTCCGCGAGGGCGGCTGCTTCGCGCTCAACGTGCTCGCGAGCGACCAGGCGGACCTGTCGAACCGCTTCGCCTCGAAGAAGCTCGAGTGGCAGCGCTTCGACGGAATCGACTGCGAGACCGCCGTCACGGGCGCGCCGCTGCTCGCCGGCTGCGTGGCGACGTTCGACTGCGCACTCGCCGCCGAGCACGACGCGGGAGACCACGTCCTGCTCGTCGGGCGCGTCGAGGCGCTCTCGATCTCGGAGCGCGCGCCTCTCGTGTACCTCGGCGGCAGGTACTGCGGGGCGACACCGCTCGACGGCGGCGCGTGAGCGACGGCGGCGCCCCGCTGCGGGTCGTCGCCTGGTCGGACTACCTGTGCCCGTGGTGCGCCAACGCGAGCGTCCGGCTGGCGTCGCTCGAGCGCGACCTCGCGGGCGCGATCGAGATCGAGTGGCGGAGCTTCCTGCTGCGCCCGCACCCGCGGCCTCCGGTGCGCACGCCGCTCGAGGCCGCGGAGCGGCGCGCGCGCTTCCGGCGCTACACGCAGGGGTGGGCGCGCGCGGCCGCCGAGCCCGACGCGGCGGAGCTGCGGCCCTGGAGCGACGAGGAGGACGGCGAGCCGCCCTCGCACAGCATGCCGCCCCACCTCGTGGCCAGAGCGGCGCGCCGGATCGACCGCGCGGGCTTCGCGCGCCTCCACGAGGCGCTCTTCCGCGCCTACTTCGCGGAGCACCGCGACACGACCGACGCGGCGACGCTGCGCGATCTGTGGGTGCGCGCCGGGCTCCCGGCGACGCGCTTCGAGGAGTCGCTCCGTCCTGGGCTGCGCGCCGAGGTGGTCGCCGACCATCGAGCCGCGCTCGAGATCGGAGCGACGGCAGTGCCCGCGGTCGCGCTCGGCGACGACGACGTGGCAGTCGTCGGAGCGCAGCCCCTCGCGGTCTATCGGCGGTGGATCGAGCGCGCGCTCGCGCGGCGCGGAGCGGGCGCGGCCGGCGCGCGGCCGGCCTCGGGCTGACTCCCGCCGCCGGCCGCAGCACGAACGCGATCTCGTCGATCGGAGACCGCGGCGCGGGCGTGGCCCAGCAAGCGAAAGCGGGGAAGAGGCTTCGCCTCTTCCCCGCCTCGTTGGACCTGTCCGCGCTCCGCGCCGGCGGCGCTTCGCGCGGAGCTTCCGGCGCTGCCGCGACTAGCGGCGGCGCTGGTAGTACAGGCCGAGCCCCAGCCCGAAGGCGAGGAGCAGGCCCGTGGTCGGCTCGGGCGCGTTGACGGTGGCGCCGCCGAACGTGACCGGGCAGTCGTTGCGCGTCATCTGACCGATGCAGTTCGCCGTGCCCGCGCCGTCGATCACGGCGTCGAGGCCGTTGAGCAGCACGGCGATCTGGACGTCGATGCCGTCCGTCTGCGCGCGCAGTCCGCTCGTCTGGAACGTCACCGAGCCGAGCGTCAGCGTGATCGGGCCCGACGCGAACTGGCCGAGCGGGCTTGCGAACGAGTCGAAGCCCTCGACCAGGCCGGCGTTGAACGGCGAGCTGTCGAGCACGCCGCCCGGCACGAGCGAGCCGTTCGGACCCGGCGCCAGCGGGCTGAACTGCGTCCCGCCGCCGGCCGGCACGAACACGTGCTCGACCATGCTGACGAAGTCGAGCTCGTTCTGGTTGTCCTGATCGAACACGAAGCTGACGCCGAGGCCGCCGAGCGTGTCGCCCGCCTCGAGCGTCACCAGCAGCTTCGCCGTGATCGTGGTGGTCGACGCGCCGGTCACCGTGATGGTGCTCGTGCCCGTCGAGTCCCAGATCAGGCTCAGCGAGGTGATGGCCGCCGCCGGCGACGCCAGCAGCAACCCGGTTCCGAGTGCAAGTAGAGTTCTAGAGACAGCTGTAGCCCTCACCCGTCGTACCTCCTTCCCAGGAATTAGCAGCAGGGCATCGCACAGAGGTGCAAGACCTACGCCAATGTCGGAGGGCGGCGGCCCCATTCGGGATTCGTCTTTGATCTCGTCACGTTGGAGAAATCACACGGCGTTCTGATGGGAGCGCGACCGCCCTGCGACGGAACGAGATTCCCCAAGGAGAGAGAATCGTTTCCGCGGAAGCGACTCGTGCCGGTGGGAGGAGAGGTCGCGCGCGCGGCGCGCGCCGCGAGCGGGCAGGCGGATGGCGCAAAAAAAGAATGGCGAGCCGGAGTGGCTCGCCATCGTCGAGGCGTCATCGCGACGGCGCCGCCGGTGCGCGGCGCCGCGGTGCACCGGGTGGTGCGGCGGAGAGGATTCGAACCTCCACGGGGTTGCCCCCACCAGCCCCTCAAGCTGGCGTGTCTACCAATTCCACCACCGCCGCGTGGGGCCGCTCGCGCTGCGAGCGGCTTCGAGGGCGCCGAACGATACCGAAGCGCCTTCTCGCTGCCAGACGGATTCCGCCGTCAGGGCGTCGCCGGCGCGGGCTCGGCACCCGCGTCGCCGCCCGTCGCCGCCGGCGTCTCGATCTCCTCGAGGAGCGAGGGGTCGACGGCCGGCTGCGCCTCCTCCGCGGGCGCGACCACCGCCGCGTCGCTCGCGTCGTCGTCGAAGATGGTCGACTTCGAATCCTGTGCGGCGAGGTACGACAGGCTCAGGCTCGTGACCATGAACACGATCGCCGCGCCGGTCGTGAGCTTCGTGAGGAAGTTGCCCGCGCCGCGCGGCCCGAACACCGTCTGGCTCCCGCCGCCTCCGAGCATCGCGCCCATGTCCGCGCCCTTGCCGCGCTGGATGAGCACGACCACGATCAGCGACAGGCACGTGAGGATGTGGAGCGTGTAGAGGAACGTTCGCATCGGTTCGACTCCTGCCGTCGCCGGGCCGCGCGCCGTGTGCGCGAAGCGGAAGGACGGGTCGCCTAGCGTCGGAAGTTCACGATGCTAGCGAAGCTCTCGGGCTCGAGGCTCGCACCGCCGACGAGGCCGCCGTCGATGTCGGGCTGCGCCATCAGCTCCGCGACGTTGTCCGGCTTGACCGAGCCGCCGTACTGGATGCGGATCGCGTCTCCGCCCGCGCCGAACCGCTCGCGCAGCCGGGTGCGGACGAACGCGTGGACCTCCTGCGCGATCTCGGGCGTCGCCGTCCGGCCGGTGCCGATCGCCCAGACCGGCTCGTAGGCGACGACCACCTCGGCGGCCCGGTCGTCCGCGATCCCGGCCAGACTGCCCGCGAGCTGCTCGCCGACGACGGCCTCGACGCGGCCGGCCTCGCGCTCCTCGAGCGTCTCGCCGACGCACACGATCGGGCGCATGCCCGCGGCGAGCAGGGCCTGCGCCTTGCGCGCCACGAGCTCGCTCGTCTCGCCGTAGAGGGCGCGCCGTTCGCTGTGGCCGACGATCGCGTACGCGCAGCCGACGTCGCGCAGCATCTCCGTGCTGATCTCGCCGGTGAACGCGCCCTTCGGCTCGGCGCTCACGTTCTGCGCGGCGAGCGCGACGCGGCTTCCCGCGATCGCCTTGCCCACCGCGTGCAGCGCCGTGAACGTCGGTGCGAGCACGACGTCGACGTCGGCGCCCGCGACGAGCGGCAGGAAGGCGTCCACGAACGCGAGCGCCTCGCCCGTCGTCTTGTGCATCTTCCAGTTGGCGGCGAGGATCGGCCGCCGCGCGGCCGGGGTCGGAGTGCGTTCGCTCATCGTGTCAGCGGTCCAGGGCCGCGACGCCGGGAAGCTCGAGCCCTTGCACGTACTCGAGCGCGGCGCCGCCGCCGGTTGAGAGGTGGGTGATGCGGCTCCCGACGCCGAGCTTGTTGACGGCGGCGAGCGAGTCGCCGCCGCCGACGACGGAGACCGCGCTCGACGACGCCACGGCCTCGGCCACGGCCTCGGTGCCCTTGGCGAAGGCGTCCATCTCGAAGACGCCCATCGGCCCGTTCCAGAAGATGGTCGCGGCCGAGCGCGCGGCGGCCGCATAGCGTTCGGCCGTCGCGGGGCCGATGTCGACGCCCATCCAGCCGTCCGGGATCCGCGCGACCACCTGCGACGGCGCGTCCGGCGCGAGCGCCTCGACGACGACGTGGTCGGAGGGGAGGAGGAGATCGCAGCCGGCCGCCGCGGCCGCGCGCTCGACGCCGCGCGCGTCGTCGAGGCGGTCGTGCTCGACGAGCGAGCGACCGACGGGCTCGCCGCGCGCGGCGAGGAACGTGTACGCCATGGCGCCACCGATCGCGAGTGCGTCGGCGTGGGGCGCGAGCGCCTCGAGCACGGCGAGCTTGTCGGACACCTTGGCGCCGCCGAGCAGGCAGAGCAGCGGCCGCTTCGGCTCGCGCACCACGCGCAGGTGGTCGAGCTCGCTCTTCAGCAGGTCGCCGGCCGCCGCGCGCTCGGCGAAGCGCGCGATGGTCGCGGTGGACGCGTGCGCGCGGTGTGCCGCGCCGAACGCGTCGTTCACGTAGTCCTGCGCGAGGCTCGCGAGCTCGCGGGCGAAGGCCTCGTCGCCCTTCGTCTCGGCCGCGTGGAAGCGCAGGTTCTCGAGCAGCACGACCTCGCCGTCGCGCAGCGCCGTCGCGGTGTCGCGCGCGCTCGCGCCGACGCAGTCGTCCGCGAACGCGACGGGGCGCCCGAGCAGCTCGCCGAGCCGTCGCGCGACCGGAGCGAGCGACAGGGCGGGCTTGCGTTCGCCCTTCGGCCGCCCGAGGTGCGACGCGAGCACGACGCGCGCGCCCCCCGCGAGCAGCCGCCGCAGCGTGGGCAGCGACGCGCGGATGCGCGTGTCGTCCGTGACGCGCTCGCCGTCGAGGGGGACGTTCAGGTCGGCGCGCAGGAACACGCGCCGACCCCGAACGCCGTCGTTCGCGAGCAGGTCGTCGAGGGAGGCGATGGCCATCGCGCGGCTAGGCGTTGCCCATGTGCAGCGCGAGGTCGACGACGCGGTTCGAGTAGCCCGCCTCGTTGTCGTACCACGACAGCACCTTCGCGAAGTCGCCGTCCATGACCTTCGTGCTCGGCGCGTCGAGGATCGACGAGTGCGCGTTGCCGACGAAGTCGATCGAGACGAGCTCCTCCTCGCAGTACTGCAGGATGCCCTTCAGCGGCCCGTTCGCGGCCGCCTTCATTGCGGCGTTGATCTCCTCGGCGCTGGTCTTCTTCTTCAGCTTCGCCGAGAGGTCGACGATCGAGACGTCCGTCGTCGGCACCCGCATCGCGTAGCCGTCGAGCTTGCCCTTGAGCGCGGGCAGCACGAGGCCGATCGCCTTCGCGGCGCCGGTGCTCGTCGGGATCATCGACGCGGCGGCCGCGCGCGCGCGGCGGAGGTCCTTGTGCGGGCCGTCCTGGATCAGCTGGTCGCTCGTGTAGGCGTGGATCGTCGTCATCCAGCCGGACTCGAGGCCGAACGAGTCGTTCAGCACCTTGGCGATCGGCGCGAGGCAGTTGGTCGTGCACGAGGCGTTGCTGACGACGAAGTGCTTCGTCGGGTCGTACTGGTCGCTGTTCACGCCCATCACGAACGTCGCGTCGGGCTCCGTCGCGGGCGCGGAGATGATCACGCGCTCGGCGCCGCCCTCGAGGTGCTTGGCCGCCTTGTCGCGCGCCGTGAAGATGCCGGTCGACTCGACGACGATCTTCGCACCGAGCTTGCCCCACGGAAGCGCGGCCGGGTCGCGCTCCGACAGCACCGGGATGCGCTTGCCGTTCACGATGAGCGCGTCCTTCTCCGCCTCGACGGTCCCCGGGAAATGGCCGTGCACGGAGTCGTACTTGAGCAGGTGCGCGAGCGTCTTCGCATCGGTCAGGTCGTTGATGCCGACGACGTCGACGCCCTTGCCGAGCGTCGCGCGGAAGACGATGCGCCCGATGCGCCCGAACCCGTTGATCCCGATCGGAACCGCCATTCTCGTGTGAACCTCCGCCCGGACCGCGCGGCCGGCGGGCGCTCGGTCGGACGAGCGGGTCGGCGGGCGCGCGTTCGCAGCGCACTGGATGGGTTGCGATGGGGCGCATCCAAGCGCCCGACTTCGTTACTGTTTCGCTCGCGAATCCCGTCCGGACGGGCGGGGCCTTGGAGCGGCGCGCAGCGTAGCAGTCGACGCGGACGGGACAACGACCGAAGAGGCGCGCCACGGGCGCGCGGCGCCGCGGGCGGCAGCCGGGGGGCAGGGTGAGCGCAGCGACGGATCGTTCGGCGTGGGCGCGTGTGTGGCGACCGGCGCCGGCGCTCGCGATCGCGATCGGCGCCTGCGCGGTCGTGCTCGCGGCGGCGGTGCTCGTCGCGCGCGAGCGCGGGCGCGCGCGCGAGCGCCTGCCGCAGGTCACGGGCGCGATCGCGATCGACGGGCTCGACGAGCCCGTCGAGGTGCAGCGCGACGCCGGCGGCGTCGCGCACGTCCTCGCGCGTTCGCGCCGCGACGCGTGGCGCGCGCTCGGCTTCGTCCACGCCCAGGACCGCCTCGGCCAGATGCTGTGGCTGCGCGCCGTGGCGCTCGGTCGCACGGCAGAGTGGATCGGCGAGGACGGCCTCCCGAGCGATCGCTTCGCGCGCACGGTGGGCTTCGCGTCCCTCGCGGCGGAGGCGACGGCGGCGCTCCCGAAGGCGACGCGCGACGTGCTCGACGCGTACGCGGAGGGCGCGACGGCGGGCATCGCGCGCGTGCGCGCGGGCGACGCCGGCCTGCCCGCGTCGCTCGACGCGCTCGGCGTCGCGCGCGCGGCACTCGAAGACTGGACGGCGGCCGACAGCGTCGCCGTCTTCAAGCTCCTCTGCTGGGGCGCCGGGCCGTCGATCGAGGCGCCCGCGGTGCTCGACGGCCTGACGCAGCGGCTCGGCGGCGTGGGTGCCCGTCCGTTCGAGCCGCAGGACGAGTCGCTTCCGGCCGTCACCGTGCCTTTCACGCCGCCCGCCGCCGTCCCCTCGACCACGGGGATCGTGCCCGGCGACGAGTCGGCGCCGCCCGCGCCGGCGGCCGACGCCTTCGTTCCGCGGCTCCTCGACGGCACGGCCTGGGTCGTATCGGGCGCGCACACGGCGAGCGGCAAGCCGCTCCTCGCCGCCGACTGGCAGGTCGCGCTCACGGCGCCCGCGCTCCTGCACCAGGCGCACCTCGAGGCGCCGGGCATGCGCATCGCGGGAGCGCTCGTGCCCGGCGTGCCGGTCGTCTGGCTCGGGCGGAGCGAGGCCCTCGCGTGGGCCGTGCTCCCGGCGCGCGCGGTGACGACGGGCTTCTTCGAGGAGACGCTGCGCGAGCGGAGCGCAGGCACGCTCTATCACGATGGCTACGCCTGGCGGCCCGCGGCGGAACGCGTCGAGGTGCTGCGCGTCCGCGAGCGCGGCGGCGCGTTTCGCGAGCAGGAGCTCCGCGTCCGGACGACGCGACACGGCCCGCTCGTCCACGAGCTCTTCTCCGGCGAGCACGCGCCGCTGTCGCTCGCCTGGACGGGCGCGGTCGAGGGCGACGGCCTCACGTCGCTGCTCGCGCTCGCGCGCGCCGGCGATGCCGCCGCGCTGCGCGAAGCGCTTCGCACGCATCACGAGCCGGTCGTCAGCGTGGCGTTCGCGGATGCGAGCGGGGGCGGGGGCTTCCAGGTCGCGGGCTGGCTGCCGCGCCGCGTGCTCCCGACCTCGATGCAGCCCGTTCCCGCGCGCCTGCGCACGTACGACTGGAGCGTGCGCATCCCGTTCGACGAGCTGCCCGCGCGCGCGCTCGCCGGATCGAGCCGCGGCTGGATCGCGGTCGCCGATGCGAGCCTCGTCGCCTCGGACGGCGGCGCCGCGGACGCCGAGTGGCTGTGGCGCACGGGCGCGCGCGCCGCGCGGCTCGACCGCCTGCTCGGGCGCTTCGTCGCGCGCGGCCGCGTCGACCTGCGCGACCTCGCGAAGATCCAGGTCGACACGGTCTCGGCGAGCGGGCCCGCGCTGATCCGCTCGCTCGACGACCTCCTGCGCGGCGCGGTGCTCGCGCCCGAGGAGGACGAGATGCTGGGCGTGCTGCGGGCCTGGGACGGCGACCTCGCGCCGACGAGCCGCGGCGCCGCCGTCTACGCCGTCTTCGTCGAGGAGATGACGTCGGCGCTCTTCGCCGACGCGATGACGCCGAGCCTCTTCGCCCGCTACTCCGCGCTGCCGAACGGCCGGATCCGCGGCGTCATGCGCGGGATCGTCGCCGCGGCGGCGCGCGACGGGAGCGCGGGCGCGCGCGCGGAGGGCGAGCCGCGGGCCGCCGGCTGGTCGGAGCCCGAGCGCGTGCGGCCGCTCGCGCGGAGGGCGCTGCGGCGGACGTGGGCGCGGCTCGCCTGGCAGCTCGGCCCGAGCCGGGACCGCTGGGTGTGGGGACGCCTCCAGCAGGCGCGCTTCGCGCCGTTCGGCGCGGGCGCGCTCGGCGGCGAGGGGGCGGGTGGCTTCGACGTCCCGCGCCCGCTCGGCGGAGGTGAGGGTGCGCTCGTCGGCGCCGTGCACGACGCGCGCTTCCGCGTCGAGCGCGGCTCGACCTATCGGATGGCGGTCGATCTCGCGATCGACGACGAGATGCTGTCGTCGCTCGTGCCGGGCCAGATCGAGGCGAACGCGCCCGACCGCGGGCAGGCCGCCGCGATCGAGGCGTGGATCGCCGGTCGCGCCTCGGTGTTGCGCACGGCGCCCGGGCTCGAGGACGCGGCCGAGGACCGCGTGCTCGTGCTGGAGCCCGCGCCCCGGTGAACGCGGGCGTGCGGGCGCTCGCGTACGTCGAGGTGCCGCGCTTCTACGCGCAGGTCGAGCGGCTCCGTCATCCCGATCTCGCCGCGCGCCCGCTCGTCGTCGGCGGCGACCCGCGCAAGCGCGGCCAGGTGCAGTCGGCGAGCGCGGACGCGCTCGCCGCGGGCGTCGCGATCGGCATGCCCATGCTCGAGGCGCTCGAGCGCTGCCCGCGCGCGCGCGCGCTGCGCACGGACATGAAGCACTACCGCGAGGTGGCGGGCCGCGTGCGCGCGCTGCTGCGCGACGAGCTCGGCGAGCTCGAGCCCGTCGGTCTCGAGGGCGCCTTCGCGGACGTCGGCCGCATCGGGCGCTCGCCGCGCGCGCTCGCCCTCGCACTGTGCGCGCGCGTCCGCGACGAGCTCGGCCTCGTCGCGCGCGCGGGCGTCGCGCCGGTCAAGTTCCTCGCCCGCGTCGCGGCGGAGCGCGCGGGCGACGGCGAGGTCGTCGAGGTCGCGGCCGGCGAGGAGGAACGCTTCCTCGCCCCGTTGCCCGTCGCCGCGCTCCCGGGCGTCGGTCCGCGCACGGTCGCCGCGCTGCGCGACCTCGGCGTGAAGTGCGTCGGCGACCTGTCGCGCGTCGATCGCGCCGCGCTCGAGACCGCGCTCGGCAACCACGGCCTGCGCATCCTCGAGCTCGCGCGCGGCGACGATGGGCAGCCGCTGCGCGCCGCGCGCGCGCCGAGCACGCTCAGCCAGGAGTCGACGTTCGAGGAGCCGCAGGAAGACCTCGCGACGATCGAGGATCGCGCGGCGCGGCTCGCGACGGGCCTCGCGGCGGCGCTCGCGCGGCAGGGGCTGCGCGCGCGCCGCGTCGCCGTGAAGCTGCGCTTCGCCGATCACGAGACGGCGACGCGCTCCCGCACCGTCGACCCGCCGATCGCCTCCGCCGCGGAGCTCGCGGGCGCGGCGCGCTCGCTGCTCGCGCGCACGCACGCCGGCGCGCGGCCCGTGCGCACGGTCGGGCTCCACCTCGGCGCACTCGTCGGCGGCCGGCGCGACGACGGGCAGCTCGACCTGTTCGAGGCGCAGGGCGGCCCGGACCCGCGCGACGGAGGCCGTGCGGACGGGGCGTGACGCCCGTTCGCGCGCAGATCGGCACCTCAAGCGACCGCGCCCGCTCACCGATGGCACGCGGGCGTTGTCTCCTCGAGGTGCCGCTCGTTGTCGTCGGATCGCCGCAAGTACCCGCGCATCGCCACCGACCAGGTGATCTCGTTCGCGATGCTCGACGACCGGGATCGCCTCGCCGTCGGGCGCGACCTCTCCACGGGCGGTATCCGCTTCGAGACCGTCGGGTGCGAGCTCGAGGTCGGCGAGACGCTGCGCGTCACGTTCAACGTCGACGACGAGACCGTGGTCGCGGTCGGGCGCGTCGTCTGGGCGACCGACGTCGACGCCATCACGACCGACATCGGGCTCGAGTTCATCGACATCCATCCGCGAGGCCTCGAGCTGCTCCAGGCCGCGATCGAGGCGCACGACGAGGTCGAGGGCTCGGGCCAAACGCCGTTTCCGTCCGCTTGACACCCGAGGCCCGAGTGCGACCGTCCGGCGGTGGCCGACTTCCACCAGACCGGCGTCATCTCCACCCTCCACCGCCTCGGGCCTCCGAACCTGCGGCGCCTCGAGCGCGAGCTGCTCGCCTACAGCGACGAGCGTCCGATCGCGCTCGTGCTCCCCTGCCTCTACACCGAGCTGCACGGCCCCGCGCTGAAGGGCATCGTCGAGACGCTCGAAGGCGTTCCCTACCTGCGGCAGGTGGTGGTGAGCCTCTCGGGTGCGGCCTCGGCCGAGCAGTACGCGGAGATGCGGCGGCTGTTCGCGCGCGTGCCGACGCTCGCCGGCACGCCCCCGACCATCGTGTGGAACCAGGGCCCGCGCGTCGCCGCGCTGCTCGCGCGCCTTCGAGAGGAGGGCCTCGAGCCCGGCGACGACGGCAAGGGGAGGGCGACCTGGCTCGCCTACGGCTACGTGCTCGCGACGCACGCCGCGCGCGTCGTCGCCGTCCACGACTGCGACATCCTCGACTACCGCGCCGAGATGCTCGCGCGCCTCGTCTACCCGACCGCGAATCCGAACCTCAGCTACGAGTTCGCGAAGGGCTACTACGGCCGCGTCACCGACCAGCTCCACGGGCGCGTGACGCGCCTGTTCATGACGCCGCTCCTGCGCGCGCTGAAGAGCGTGCTCGGCGCGCAGCCGCTGCTCGAGTACCTCGACTCGTTCCGCTACCCGCTCGCCGGCGAGTGCGCGATGACCACCGACCTCGCGCGCGTGAACCGCATCCCGGCCGACTGGGGGCTCGAGGTGGGTGTGCTGGCCGAGGTCTACCGCAACTGCTCGGTCAAGCGCGTCTGCCAGGTCGACATCGTCGACAACTACGACCACAAGCACCAGGACCTCTCGGAGGACGACGCGACGCGCGGCCTGCACCGCATGGTGCGCGACATCGCCGCGTCGCTGATCCGCAACCTCGCGAGCTACGGCATCGAGTTCGACGCGGGCTTCCTCAACACCACGATCGCGGCCTACGTGCGCACCGCGCAGGACGCGATCGCGCGCTACAGCGACGACGCGGCGCTCAACGGCCTCCGCTTCGACCGCCACGCGGAGGAGGTCGCGGTCGAGACGTTCTCGCGCGCGCTGCGCGCGGCCGGCCTCGACTTCGTGCGCGATCCGATGGGCGGGCCGCAGATCCCGAACTGGAGCCGGGTCGTGGCCGCGCTGCCGGGCTTCCTCGACGAGCTGCGCTGCGCGGTCGACCTCGACGCGCGCGACGCTTGCTAGGCGCGGCGCGCGACGCGTCCGCGCGGCGCGGCGCGCTCGGGCTCGCGGCGCTCGTCGCGCTCGCGGCCGTCGTGCGCATCGTCGCGTGGGCGCGCAGCGGCGCGATCTTCGACGACGGCCCGGTCTTCCTCTACCTCGCGCAGGCCCTCCTCGACGGCGATGTCGGCGCCGTGCTGCGACACCCCTATCACCCTGGCTATCCGGCCGCGGTCGCGGCGGTGTACGCGAGCGGCGTCGCGCCGTCGCTCGAGGTGGCCGGCGTCGCCGTGTCGATCGCCGCGGGCGCGCTGGCGGTCGCGCTGCTCTTCGTGTTCGTGCGCGACACGTTCGACGAGGGGGCGGCGTGGATCGCGGCCGCGCTCCTCGCCCTCCACCCGCCGAGCGTCGAGTTCTCGAGCGACGTGCAGAGCGACGCCCTCTACGCGGCGCTCTTCCTCGCGAGCGCCGTCGCCGCGTGGCGCGGGCTGCGCGACGCGCGCATCGGCTGGGCGGCGGCGGCGGGCGCGCTGGCGGGCGGCGCGTACCTCGTGCGGCCGGAGGGGCTCGGGATCGCGCTCGCCGGCATCGCGGGGGGCGCGTGGCTCGGGCTCGTCGGGAGCTGGGGGCGGCGCGGCGCGCTCGCGTGGTGCGCGGCGTTCGCGGTCGCGGCGGCGGCGGTCGCCGGGCCCTACGCCGCCGCGCTCCGGGCGCAGGGCGGCGGGCTCGCGCTCACCCAGAAGAAGTCGCTGACCGCGCTCGTCGGGATCGACATTCCGGCGTTCGACGCGGCTGCCGGAGGCTCCGCGGAGCCGGTCGCGTCGCCGTCGGCGCCGCCGGCGCCGCCGGCGCCCGCCGGCGCGGTCGCGGCGCGCGCGATTCCGAGCAACGGTCCGCTGCCGGGCTCCGAGCTCGCCGCCCTCGCGGCCGAGCCCGCGCCGCCCGCGTCGCGCATCGGCGAGGGCCTCTACGAGCTCGGGACGGCCGCGCTCTCGGCCCTGCGCGTCGAGATCGCGAGCTTCCTGCTCGTCGGGCTGCTCGTCGCGCGGGGGCGCCCGGGGCGGCGCGCGCTGTTCGTCGGCGCGGCGGTCGCGCTCTACACGGTCGTGCTGTTCGGGCTCGGCGCGAGCGCCGGCTACGTGAGCAGTCGCCACGCGCTGCCGCCGCTGCTTCTCGCCTTCGGCTACCTCGCCGTCGGCGGCCGCGCGCTCGGCGCGGCGACCCTGTTCGGGCTCGCGCGGGCCGCGGGCCGCGGGCCGGTCGCGCCCGGACGCGCCCGCGCGGCGGGCGCGCTCGCGGCCGTCGCGGTGGCGGCGGCGTTCTTCGTTCCGCGCGACCTCGGCCCGCGCCGCACCGATCGCGTCGCGGAGCGCGAGGCCGCGGAGTGGCTCGCCGAGACCGTCGGCAGCCCGGTCCCGCCGGTCGCGTCGCGCCGCCTTCGCGACGCGTGGTACGCGCGCGCCCGCTTCGTTCCGATTCCGGTCGAGGGCTATGCTGGCGCGTCGCTGCTCGAGCACCTCCGGCGCAGCGGGGCGCGCTACGCGGTCATCGATGCCGCGCGCGTCGACGACCACGCGGGGCTGCGCGAGGCGATCGCGCTCGGCATGCAACGGCTCCACGTCGCCCGCGCGCACGGGCGCGAGGCCTGGGTCCTGGCGATCGCCGAGCCACCGCGCGCCGTCGCGGTCGGCGCGGACGGATTGGACGGATTGGACGGAGTGGACGGAGCGGGCGCGGAAGAGGGGCGGCCGAGTGCTCTATCGGCACAGTGAGATCTTCCGGTCGCTGCTCGTCGCGGCCGACCTCGCGCTCGTCGCGGCCGCCTGGCTCGGCGCCTACGCGCTGCGCTTCCACGGCCCCATCGATGCGCCGCTCGGCGTTCCCGACCCGATGCTGTACGTGCGTCCGCTCGCCGTGATCCTGCCGCTGTGGGGGGTGCTGTTCCGCGCGCGCGGGCTCTACGAGCCGCACCGCACGAGCTCGATGTGGAGCGAGGCCGCGGCCATCGTGCGCGCCACCGCGACGGGCCTCGTCGCGCTGCTGGCGCTGTCGTTCTTCGTGCGGTCACACTCCTACTCGCGCGGCGTCGTCGTCGGCTTCGCGCTGCTCGCACCGGCGGGCGTGATCGCGCTGCGCACCGCGCTGCGCGTCGCGCTGCGCGCGGCGCGCCGCCGCGGCTACAACCTGCGGTTCGCGGTCGTCGTCGGCGGCGTCGACCTCGCGCGCGAGGTGATCGAGCGCATCCACTCGCACCCGGAGGCGGGCCTGCGCGTCGTGGGCGTGCTGTCGAACGAGGCGGCCGGACGGCGCGCCGACCTCGCGGGCGTGCCCGTCGTCGGAGGCTATGCCGCGCTCAAGCCGCTGCTGCGCAGCGAGCGCATCGATCAGGTCTGGGTCGCCATTCCGCGCTCCGAGGTCGGCGCGCTCGACAAGGTCATCGGCGACCTCGACGACGAGATCGCGAGCGTGAAGATCGTGCCCGACCTGCTCCACGTGATGTCGGTGCGCAGCTCCGTCGAGGACCTCGGCGGCATTCCGATCATCCACCTGCGCGACACGCCGCTCGTCGGCTGGGCGGCCGTGCGCAAACGGGCGTTCGACCTCGTCCTGGGCGGCGCGGCGCTCGCCATCGCCGCGCCCGCGATCGCCGCGATCTCGCTCGCGGTGTGGGCGACGAGCGGCCGGCCCGTCTTCTACTCGCAGCTCCGCATGGGCCTCGACGGGCGCGTCTTCCGCATGTGGAAGCTGCGCACGATGGTGCGCGACGCCGAGCGCGAGACCGGGCCCGTGTGGGCGACCGAGGACGACGCGCGTCGCACTGCGCTCGGGAGCTGGCTGCGGCGCACGAGCCTCGACGAGCTCCCGCAGCTGTGGAACGTCGTGCGCGGCGACATGAGCCTGGTCGGCCCGCGGCCCGAGCGGCTCGCGTTCATCGAGGAGTTCCGCCGCGAGGTGCCGGGCTACATGCTCCGCCACAAGGTGAAGGCCGGGCTCACGGGCTGGGCGCAGGTGCACGGGTGGCGCGGCAACACGTCGCTCCACGAGCGCATCGAGCACGACCTCTACTACATCCAGAACTGGTCGCTCGAGCTCGACGTGCGCATCCTGCTGCTCACGCTCGTGCGCGCGTCGTCGCAGCGCAACGCCTACTGAGCGCAGGTCGCGCGCAGCGGCCGCGCACGCGGCGTGCGGCGCCTCGGCCGTCTTTCGAAATCGTGAAGATTCCCGTTACCTCGCCCGTGCGCGCGGCACTTCCTCCGCAGAGGTGCGCGACATGCGGAAGCGAAGCGAGCGGTGCGACCGGATCTCCACGATGGCGGGGGTGGCGGCGGCCCTGCTGCTCGCGCTGCCGGCGGCGGCGTCGCCCCTCTTCGAGGCCGACGTGTTCGATTTCGAGAGCGGCTGGCACCGCCCGGAGCGCTCGGGAGCGCGCATCGAGGCCGGCGCCGACTGCGTCGTCCTCGAGGCGTCGCCGAACGCGCGCGCCAACGTCCTCTTCTCGCGCTCGTTCCTCGAGCCCGACATCGCCCGCGCGCGGATCGACGCGCTCTCCGAACGCGGCCGGCTCACGCTCGTCGCGATCCGCTACGACGCCGAAGGCCACAAGCTCGGCCGCGTGCGCCTCGGCGGCGACGGCGACGGCTGGGTCGACCTGCGCGGCCTCGACTGGGCGGGCACCGACCACGTGCGTCTCAAGCTCAAGCTCTCGCCCGATGCTCGCGTCGACGTCCGCCGCCTCGAGCTGCACGCGCCCGCCGCGCCCGAGCCGAGTGCCGCGCTCCTGATGGGGCTCGGGATGACGGTCGCCGCCGCGCGCCTCCGCCGCGGCAGGCGCGCCTAGCATCCGCGGCGCGGCCTAGCGAGCGCGCCCGGGGTCGCGCCCGGGGCCGTTCCCGGGGTCGCTCCCGGCGTCGCTCCCCTTCGCGCGCTCCGGCCGGGCATCCGCGATCGCCGAGGCGATCTCCGCGCGCAGCTCGCGTTCGAAGCGCTCGGGCCCGAAGGCGAGCGCGTGCGCACGGATCGCGCCCGGCGCGAGGGCGCCGCGATCGCGCAGCCGATCGAGACGCTCGAGTGCATCGCGCAGCGACGCCGGCGTCGGCGCGTCGAAGAACACGCCGGTCTCCCCCTCGATCACCGTGTCGAGGGCGCCGCCTGCGCGGAATGCGACGACCGGCGTCCCGCTCGCCTGCGCCTCGACGGCGGCGATCCCGAAGTCCTCGAGCTGCGGATACACGAGGCAGCGCGCGCGCCGCATCAGCTCGGCGAGGGCGGCGTCCGCGACGCGTCCCACGAACTGGACGTTGCGCGGCGCGCGGGCGGCGACGCGGTCGCGGAGCGGCCCGTCTCCGGCGACGACGAGGCGGCGCGCGGTGCCGCGGTACGCCTCGACGGCGAGCGCCTCGCGCTTGTACGGCACGAAGCCGCCGACGAGCAGGTCGAAGTCCTCCCGCTCCGCAGGGCCCATTGCGAAGCGGCCGACCTCGACGGGCGGGAAGACGACGCGCGCCGAGCGCCCGTAGTGGGTGGCGATGCGCTCGGCCACGCACGTCGAGATCGCGACGAAGCGCGTCACGCGCGCGGGGGTCGAGGTCGCGACGTCGAAGCGCCGCAGCCGCGCGACGAGCGGCGCCGCGAGGGCGCGCCGCAGCCCGCGCCCGAGGTACGCGTCGGCCTGGTCCCACACGTACCGCATCGGCGTGAGGCAGTAGGAGAGGTGCGGCTGGTCGGGCTCCGTGCGCACGCCCTTCGCGACCGCATGGCTCGTCGAGACGACGAGGTCGTAGGCGCGCAGGTCGAAGCGCTCGATCGCGGCGGGGAAGAGCGGCAGGAGCTTGCGGTAGTGCCGCGCGGCGCCCGGCAGCCGCGACAGCCCGCTCGCGCGGATCGCGTGACGTTCGATCGCGGGCGAGGTCGCGCCGCGCACGTGCACGAGCGTGAACACATCGGCGTCCGGGTACAGGCCCGCGATGCGCTCGAGGCAGCGCTCGCCCCCGCGCATCCCGGTCAGCCAGTCGTGGACGAGCGCGACGCGCACGACCGCGCAACGTAGCCCGCGCGCCGCTCCCCGGGCGCCGCGCCTAGCCCGGGAGCGTCACCGCGAGCACGTCCTCGATCGTGTCGGCGGGCCGGATCTCGAGACGCTCGAGCACGTCGGCCGGGATCTCCGCGAGATCCTTCTCGTTGCGCCGCGGGATCACGATCGTGTCGATGCCCGCGCGCGCGGCGGCGAGGAGCTTGCTCTTGATGCCGCCCACCGGGAGCACGCGTCCGCGCAGCGAGATCTCGCCCGTCGCGGCGACCGTCCCGCGCACGCACTGCTTCTTGAGCAGCGACACGAGGCACGTCACGAGCGCGACGCCGGCGGACGGGCCGTCCTTCGGCGTCGCGCCGGCCGGCACGTGCAGGTGGATCTCGCCCGGCTCGAGGGCCGTCTCCGGGATGCCGAGTGCGGGCGCGTTCGCGCGCACCCAGGAGAGCGCCGCCTCCGCCGACTCGCGCATGACGTCGCCGAGCTGGCCCGTGAGCCGCAGGCGCAGGCCCTTGCCGCCGGGCGTGAAGCTCGACTCGATGAACAGGATGTCGCCGCCGTGCGCGGTCGCCGCGAGCCCGACCGCGACGCCGGGAACGGTCGTGCGCTCCGCGGTCTCCGGCTGGTGCGGCGGCGCGCCGAGCGCCTCGCCGACGAACGCCGCGTCGATCGCGACGCGCTCGGTGGGCCCGTTCGCGGCGATGCGGTGCGCGGCCTTGCGCATCAGCGTCGCGATCCGCCGCTCGAGGTTCCGCACGCCGGCCTCGCGCGTGTACTCGCGCACGAGGCGGTCGAGCGCGGCGTCGTCGATCGACACCTGCTCGGGCGAGAGGCCGTGGTCCTCGCGCTGCTTCGGAACGAGGAAGTCGCGCGCGATGCGCAGCTTGTCGCGCTCCGTGTAGCCGGGGATCTCGATCACCTCCATGCGGTCGAGCAGCGGCCCCGGGATCGTCGCGAGCGTGTTCGCGGTCGCGATGAAGAGCGCGCGCGAGAGGTCGAACGGCAGGTCGAGGTAGTGGTCGCTGAACGTCGTGTTCTGCTCCGGGTCGAGCACCTCGAGCAGCGCCGACGACGGGTCGCCGCGGAAGTCGGCGCCGAGCTTGTCGATCTCGTCGAGCAGGAAGACCGGGTTGCGCGAGCCGGCGCGCCGCAGGCTCTGCACGATGCGCCCCGGCATCGCGCCGACGTACGTGCGGCGATGGCCGCGGATCTCGGCCTCGTCGCGCACGCCGCCGAGCGAGGCGCGCGCGAACTTGCGCCCCATCGTGCGCGCGACCGAGCGGCCGAGCGACGTCTTGCCGACGCCCGGCGGCCCGACGAGGCAGAGGATCGGCGCCTTGGTGTCGGGCGCGAGCTTGCGCACCGCGAGGAACTCGAGGATGCGTCGCTTCACCTCGTCGAGGCCGTGATGGTCCTCGTCGAGCACCTGCCGCGCGCGCGCGAGGTCGATCGCGTCCTCCGTCTCGTCGAGCCACGGGAGGTCCGCGATCCACTCGAGATAGGTGCGCAGCATGTGGCGGTCCGGCGCCTGCTGCGGCATCGCGGACAGTCGTTTCAGCTCGCGCTCGGCCGCGGCGCGCACGTCGTCGGGAAGCTCCTTCGCGTCGAGCTTCTCGCGCAGCTGGTCGACCTCGCGCAGCCCGCCGTCGCCCTCGCCGATCTCGTCCTGGATCTCGCGCATCCGCCGGCGCAGCGTGCGCTCGCGCTCGCGCGGGTCGGCGCCTTCGAGCTCCGACTCGCTGCGCAGCGCGCGCTGCGTCTCGGCGATCGTGACCTCGCGCTCGAGCGCGGCCTCGACGCGGCGCAGGCGCGCGACCGGGTCCGTCTGTGTCAGGAGCTGCGCCTTGTCGTCGCGCGACAGCGGCAGGTTCGAGGCGACGAGGTCCGCGAGCAGCCCGCCGCTCGGGATGCCGGACAGGAACTGCTTCCACTCGTCGGGCATGTCGTCGCGGAGCTCGATCACGCGCTCGGCGAGCGCGGCGACGCGCCGCCAGACGGCGTGGCCCTCGGGCGTCTCGATCGGCGCGTCGGGAACCGCCTCGATGCGGGCGCGCAGCGACGGCTCGAAGCCCGCGAGGTCGACGAGCCGCGCGCGCGCGACGCCGATCACGAGCGCCTGGCGCCCGCCCTCGCGCGGCTCCACGACGCGCACGACGCGCGCGATGGTGCCGACGGGATAGAGATCGTGGAGGAGAGGTTCCTCGGTCGCGGGGTCGTACTGCGTGGCGATCACGAGCAGGCCGCCCGCCTCCGGGCGGGCCGCGGCCTCGAGCGCCGCGAGCGAGCGCGGGCGGCCGATCTGCAGCGGAATGGTGCCGCCCGGATAGAGGACGATGTCGCGAACCGGCAGGACGGGCAGGACGCCCGGCACCTCGATGCGCTCGGCGTTCGCGTCGACGATCGCCTGACGCGCCTGCGGTGCCGACTCCTCCTGGCCTTCCTCGTTCGGGTCGCGTTCCCGGTCGCTCAACCGCACCTCCTCGCGGCGCGCGCCGCAGCGCGACGCACGCCCGGTCTGGACGCAATGGCGGCGAACCCTAGGGCCACATCGCGGAGGGTCAACGCACGGCGGCGCACCCGGCCGGTGCCGGCGCGGGGCCGCGGTCGCGCATCCTGGGTTGCGCATCTGGGTCGCGCATCCTGGGTTGCGCATCTGGGATCGGGGAGCGGGGCGGCCGCCGAGGAACGGGCGGCCGCGTCGATCGACTCGAGGCTGCGGTGGTGCCCGGGACTGGATTCGAACCAGCACGTCCTTGCGAACACCAGATCCTGAATCTGGCGCGTCTGCCAATTCCGCCACCCGGGCAGGGCGCGGGAGACTAGGCGGGGGGCATGGGCGAGTCAACGAAGCCCGCGCGCCCGCGCGCGCGCGCCGGGGCTGTGCTGAACTGGCGGCGCATGCCCCGCAAGCCCCGCGATCCCCGGAGCCCGAAGGCGCGCGGCGGCGGCCGCCGAGGTCGCGCCGAGCGCGACGGACGCGATGCCCCGAAGCGGCGGTCCGCGACGCATTCGCGCGGCGACGGCCGGTCGCGTCGCCGATCGCCGCCGGTCGCGTTCGGACGCGACGACGTGCTGCGCCTGCTCGCGAGCGGCGGTGGCGCGCCGTGGAATCCGCGCAAGCTCCTGATCCGACTCGGCGCGCACAGCGAGATGAAGCGCCTCCGCCGCATCCTGCGCGAGCTCGAGGACGAGGGCCGCGTCGATCGTCTCGACCGCGGCGCCGTCGTGCTGCGGCGCGAGGACGGACTCGTCGAGGGCGTCTACGTGCCCGCCGCGCGAGGCGCGCGCCGGGGTGTCGTCCGCACGCTCGCCGGCCGCGAGCTGCGCGTCGCGGCCGAGCCCACGGCGCGCGGCGGCGAGCGCGTGCTCGTGTGGCCGCGCGGCGAGGAGCGCGGCGAGCTCGTCGGCATCGTGGCGCCGGGGAGGGAGCGCATCGTCGGGCGGCTCGTCGTCGAGGACGGCAGCGCGGTGATCGAGCCCTTCGGGCGCCCCCCGCGCGGCAGCGATGCCGCCTTCGAGCACCGCGTCGCGCGCGGCGATCGAGGCGGGGCCGAAGACGGCGACGTCGTGGAGGCCGTTCCGGTCGCGGGCCGCGGGCGCGGACGCGAGGACGGCTTCGCGCGCGTCGTGCGACGGCTCGGCCGTCCGGGCGAGCCCGACGCCGACTTCGAGGCCGTCGCGTGGCGCTACTCGCTGCGCACCGCGTTTCCCGAGGCCGCGCTGCGCGAGGCCGAGGCGGCCGTCGGGCGCGCCGACGAGCCCGGCGAGCGCCTCGACCTGCGTGCGCTCCCGTTCGCGACGATCGACCCGGCGACCGCGCGCGACCACGACGACGCCGTCTGCGTCGAGCCGGGCGAGCGCGCGGGCGAGCTGCGGCTGTGGGTCGCGATCGCCGACGTCGCGCACTTCGTGCCGGAGGGCGGGGCGCTCGAGCGCGAGGCGCTGCGGCGCGGCAACAGCGTCTACCTGCCCGATCGCGCGATCCCCATGCTCCCGCACGCGCTCTCGAGCGACGCCTGCTCGCTCGTCCCCGACGTCGACCGCCTCGTGCTCGCGTGCGAGCTCGTGCTCGGCCCCGAGGCCGACGTGCGCGACGCGCGCTTCCACCGCGCGATCCTCCGCAGCCGCGCGCGCCTCGCGTACGAGGAAGCCGCGGCGCTGATGGAATCGCGCGACGGCGCGCCCGCGCTCGACGACGCGCTGCGCGCCTCGATCGCGCGTCTCGCCGAGGCGGCCGAGCGACTGCGCGCGCGCCGCCTGCGCGAGGGCTCGATCGAGCTCGAGCTGCCCGAGCCCGTCGTCGTGCTCGATGGCGACGGCATGCCGATCGACGCGCGGCGCGCCGAGCGGACCGTCGCGCACCGCGCGATCGAGGAGGCGATGCTGGCGGCGAACCGCGCGGTCGCGCGCTGGCTCGATGCGCAGGACGTCCGCGTGCCGCACCGCGTGCACGCGCCGCCGGCCGACCGCGCCCTCGCGACGCTCGCCGATCTGCTCGCGCGCTCGGGGCTCCTCGCGCGCGCGGCGGAGGGGCCGCTCGAGCGCGGCGAGCTCGTCGCGGCGCTCGCGGCCGCGGTCGGGACGCCGCTCGAGCGGCTGGTGCACTGGACGGCGCTCCGCTCCATGAAGCAGGCGCGATATTCCACAGAGAGCGAGGGGCACTACGCGCTCGGCTTCGAGCACTACCTGCACTTCACGTCGCCGATCCGCCGCGTCGCCGACCTCTTCGTGCACCGCGCCGTGCACCGCGTGCTCGCCGGGCGCGCCGCGCCCGGCGACGAGGACGAGCGCGTCGAGCGCGCGTGCGTGCGCGCGTCGGTGTGCGAGCGCATCGCGCAGCAGGCCGAGCGCAGCGCGCGCGAGGTGAAGCAGGCCGCGCTGCTCGCGTCGCGCATCGGCGACGAGCTCGACGCGCACGTGACCGGGCTGATCGACGGCGCGATCTTCGCGACGCTCGACGCGCCGTGCGTCGAGGGCATGCTCGACGCGGCGCGCCTCGGCGCGGGCTTCGCGCTCGCGTCCGACGGGCTCGCGCTCGTCGCGGAGCGCTCGGGTCGTCGCATCGCCCTCGGCGACGCGATCCGCGTGCGCGTCGAGGAGGTCGACGCCTTCCGCGGGCGCGTGCGCTTCGGACCGCCGCGCGCACCCGCGCGCGCCTAGCGTCGCGCGGGCGCTTCGCCGCTCGCGGCGTCGCGCGAGGCGTCCTCGATCGCTTCGATCTCGGCGGCCGCGCGCTCCCAGTCGCGATAGAGCGCGTCGCAGCGCGCCGCGCAGGCATCGCGCTCCGCCGTCACGGCGCGCGCGGCGTCGCCGTCTCCCGCGTAGAGCGCGGGGTCGCCGAGGCGATGTCCGAGCGTCTCGAGCTGCGCCTCGCACGCCGCGATCTCGCCCTCGAGCGTCTCGAGCCGGCGCCGCGCGGAGCCGAGCGCCCGCTGCCGGGCCTTGTCGGCCTCGCGCGCCGCGATGCGCTCCTGCTTGCTGGGCGCGGAGGCGGCCACAGCGCGGGCCGGCGCGCCCGCCACCGCGCCGCCGCTCGCCGCGCTGCCGCTCGCCGCGCCGCCGCTCGGCGCGCTCGCGGGTGCTGCGTCGCCCGGGTCGGCCGCGCCGCGCTCGAGCTCGCGCAGCCGCGCGCGATAGTCGTCGTACGTGCCGGGGAAGGAGCGGATCTCGCCGGGGCGCACCTCGACGATGCGCGTCGCGATGGCGTTGATGAAGCTGCGGTCGTGCGACACGAAGAGCAGGGTGCCCGCATAGCTCGCGAGCGCCTGCTCGAGCACCTCGCAGGCGGACGTGTCGAGGTGGTTCGTCGGCTCGTCGAGCACGAGCAGGTTGCACGGGCGCAGCAGCATCTTCGCGAGTGCGACGCGCGCCTTCTCGCCGCCCGAGAGGACGCCGATGCGCTTCTGCACGTCGTCGCCCGAGAACAGGAATGCGCCGAGGTGGCCGCGCAGGCGCGCGTGGTCGGCGAGCGACGCGTCGGCGCCGAGCTCCTCGAGGATCGTGCGGCGGGCGTCGAGCGCCTCGAGCTGGTGCTGCGCGAAGTAGGCCGTCTCGACGTTGTGTCCGAGCGCGCGCTCGCCCGCGTCGAAGGCGAGCGCGCCCGCGGCGATCCGCAGCAGCGTCGACTTGCCGGCCCCGTTCGGCCCGACGAGCGCGACGCGCTCGCCGCGCTCGATCGCGAAGTCGAGCCCGTCGTAGACCACCTGGTCGCCGTAGCGCTTCGCGACGCCCTCGAGCTCCAGCACGACCCGCCCCGAGCGCGGCGGCTCGGGGATGCGCAGCCGCGGCCCGCGCGGGCCCTCGGGCTCGATCTCGACGCGCTCGATGCGATCGATCGCCTTGAGCCGGCTCTGCGCCTGTCGGGCCTTCGTCGCCTTCGCGCGGAAGCGATCCACGAACTGCTCGAGGTGCGCGATCTGCCGGTCCTGCCGCGCGCGCAGCGCGAGGCGCTCCTCGCGGCGGCGCTCGCGCTCGCGCAGGTAGCCGTCGTAGTCGTGCTCGTACACCGTGCAGTGGCCGAGCCCGTCGAGCTCGGCGATGCGCCGCGCCTGGCGGCGGAGGAAGGCGCGATCGTGCGAGATGGCGACGACCGCACCGGCGAAGCCGTCGAGCACCGATTCGAACCACTCGATCGCGGGCAGGTCGAGGTGGTTCGTCGGCTCGTCGAGCAGCAGCACGTCGGGCTCGGAGAGGAGGAGCTTCGCGAGCTCGACGCGCATGAGCCAGCCGCCCGAGAACGACGACAGCGGGCGCGCGCGCGCCGCGCCGTCGAACCCGAGCCCCTCGAGCACGGCGTCGACGCGCGCGTCGCGCGCGAAGCCGTCGGCGTGGTGGAAGCGCGCGCTCGCCGCGTCGTACCGCTCGGCGAGGGATTCGTCGACGTCGCCGCCGCCCTCCGCGATCGCGCGCTCGAGCGCGCGCATCTCCGCCTCGAGCGCGTCGAGGTGGGCCAGCGCGGTCGCCGCCTCGTCGCGCACCGACGTCGCGCGCCGCGGGTCGATCTCCTGGCGCAGCAGGCCGACGCGCACGCCGCGCGGCACGACGACCTCGCCGCCGTCGGCCGCGTCGAGCCCCGCCGCGATGCGCAGGAGCGTCGACTTGCCGGCGCCGTTCGGGCCGACGACGCAGATGCGATCGCCCGCGCGCACGTCGAGGTCGACGCCCGCGAAGAGCGCGCGGCCGGCGATCGACCGCTCAAGCGATGCGAGCCGGAGCAGCACGTCAGTCGGCGCGCGACGGCGCCGCGGGGAGCTCGGGCGGGCGCAGGACGAGGACGGCCGCGGCGGCGACGACCATGAGCGCGGTCGGCGCGTCCGCGTGCGCGAAGGCGATGCGGAGCGCGACGGCGCCGAGGCCGAGTGCGCCGGCGCGCGCGAGTGCGGCGAGCCGGGCGCGCGCGCGCACGCCCATGCGCGGCGACGTCGACGCGCGCCGCAGCGCGACGACCGCGAGCCCGAGCGCGACGGCCGCGGTCGCGACCGAGCGCGGCGGCTCGTCGCCGCTCGCCTCGGGTGCGAACGCGGCGATCGCGACGGCGAACCCCGCGAGCGCGGCGAGCGCCGCGACGTGCGCGCCGCGCGCGAGCGCGGCGTCGCGCGCGGCGGCGGCGGACGGAGTGGCGGGCGGGGGAGAGGCGTCCATCGGGCGGCGAGGGTAGCGGCGCGCGCTCGGCGCGGTGGGCGCCGTCGGCGCAGTTGCGCGGTTGGCGCGCCCGGAGTGCTCGGGCATGCTCGCCCGCGCATGCGCCTCTCGCGACAAGCGCGCTATGCGGTGATCGGCCTGTTCGACATCGCGTACAACGGGCACGGCCACGCGGTCCAGGTGCGCGTGATCGGGGAACGGCAGGGCATCCCCACGCGCTTCCTCGAGCAGATCTTCCAGCGCCTCCGCAAGGGCGGGCTGGTCGAGGGCAAGCGCGGCCCGGGCGGCGGCTACCGGCTCGCGCGCGACCCGGCCGAAGTCGACCTGCGCGCGATCGTCGAGGCGGTGGAAGGGCCGCTCGCGGCGGGCGGCGATGCGGTCGCGCGGCCGCCGCGCGGGCGGGCCGCGCAGGCCGGGCTCGCCGCCGGCGGGACGCGGGCCGACCGCGGCCCGTCGTTCCTCTGGCCGGAGCTCGCCGAGGAGCTCGCCGAGGTCCTCGCCGCCACGACGCTCGAGGACCTGTGCCGGCGCGCGGCGCGCGCGGGCGTGCCGCGCGAGCTGCTGCCCGGCTACGAGTACCAGATCTGAGCGGGGGCGAGGCGCGCCCCCCTCGCAGCGCCCCCCTGCCTTTCGTATGCTGCGCGGGCCCCGCAGGGCCTGCGCGTTCCGCCGACGCAGCCCGGTGCTCCCCACCGGACTCGACGTGCGGCGTCGCACCCGAGAGCTCCACCCCCGCCGCGCGTGCGATCGATCGCACGCCGTTCGACGGCCGAGGTCAGGTGGCGTGAGCGACGACTCCTTCGACATCCGCGCGCCGGCGCGCACGGGCTCCTCGATCCACTCGTGCGACGAGCGCGGCGCGCACATCGAGGTGCGCGCCGAGCTCGCGCCGGTCCGGCTCTCCGGGCTGCTCGTCAACGAGCTGTGCATGCACGCGCTCGAGGCCGTTCCCGAGGAGTGCTGCGGGCTCATCACCGGCGCCGCCGACCAGCGCTTCCGCGACGTGCACCGCTGCCGCAACGAGATGACGGCGCGCCACCGCGCCGAGCCGGACGTCTACGCGCGCGACGGGCGCGAGGCCTACTGGATGAACGAGCTCGACTACCTGCACGTCCAGGAGCGCGCCGAGGAGAAGGGCGATCGCGTGACGGCCGTGTACCACTCGCACGTCGGCGCGGGCGTGTACCTCTCGGAGATGGACCAGCAGTTCGCGAACGCGCCGCTCTTCCCGTTCCCCGACGCCGTGCAGATCGTCCTCGCGGTATGGGACGGGCGCGTCACGCACGCCGGCATCTTCGAGCGCGATCCGCGGACGCGCGGCTTCGTCGGGGCGCCGCTCGCGCTCGGCAACGCCTGAGTGGGGGCGCGCGGCGCGCACGTCGCCGCGGCGGCCCTCGCGCTCGCGGCCGCCGCGGGCTGTGCGATCGGCGTCGCCGACGAGGAGCTCGCGCAGCCGCCGATCGCCGTGCTCCACTGGACCCACGAGGATGCCTGGGCGCGCGCGGATGCCGAGCGCGGCGCGCGCGGCCCGCGTCGCCAGGGGGTGGCGCGCGCGGGCGATCTCGGACGCTGGCTCGGCGGCGGCGAGGCGCTCGAGGCGGACGATCCCGCGGCGCGCTGGCCGGGGCATCTCGCGCTCGTCGACCCCGCGAGCGGGCGCGTCGAGCGCGTCTCCGACGCGCCGCCCGGCGCCGTTCCGCTCGCCTGGTCGGCCGACCACCGCCGCCTCCTGTTCGCGACGAGTCGGATCGACGCGCGCTGGCAGCTCTACGCCTACGACGTCGCGACGCGCGAGATCGCGCCCCTCACGCGCGGCGCGGCCGACCACCCGCGCGGCGACTTCGGGCCGCGGGGCGGGCTCGTGTTCACGCGCATCGAGCGCGCTCCCGCCCGCTACACGGTCTGGCTCCGGCGCGCAGCCGACGCGCAGGAGCGGCTCGTCGCCGAGGGGGCGTTCGTCGAGGGCGTGAGGTGGTCGCCCAGAGGCGATATGCTGCTGCTCGACGTGGCGGAGCCGTCGCGCGGTCTGCGCGACGAAGATGCGCGTCGCACGATCTTCGCGGTCCCGACCGATGCCCCGGTGCAGAGCTGGCCGCCCGACGCGGGCGCGGCGATGCGCGCGCTCGGTCGCGGCCGGGACCCGGTGTTCAGCGCCGACGGCGAGTGGATCGTCTACAGCGCGCGCGTCGGGAAGGGATGGCGCCTTCGGCGGATGCGCGTCGACGGCGGGGTTCGCGCGGCGGTCGGTGCGGGCGCGCGCGACGAGCTCGAGCCGACGCTGTCGCCGGACGGGCGGCTCGTCGCGTACGTCGCCGAGGACGCGCGGCTCCACCGGCTCTTCGTGCGGCGCGTCGACGGCAGCGGCGACCGGCTGCTCGTGACCGACGGCGCCGTCGCGCGACCGGTCTGGTGACGTCGGGCGACGCCGCGGCGCCGCGAACGGATCGAGACGAGTCGGATGCGACTCGAGAAGGATGGAGAAGTGACGACCCCGAACGCCGAACTGGTTCCCGTGCACGGCGGCCTCGACGCCCTCGTCGACCGCACCGTTCCCCTGAAGCAGCGCGCCGCCTTCCTCGCCGAGGCCGCGTCGCTCCCGCGGCTGCGGGTCACGAATGCCGACCTCTCCACCGTCTATCGGATCGCCGACGGCGCGCTGTCGCCGCTCGAGGGTCCGATGAAGCGCGACGCGTGGCACCGCGTGCTCGACGAGCAGGTCGTCCTCTCGAAGGGCGGCCGCTATGCGTGGACGATCCCGCTGTCGTTCCCGGCGACGGACGACGAGGCCTCGGCGCTCGCGGGCGCGCGCGCCGCGGCAGTCGTGAACGAGGCGGGTGACGTCGTGGGGATCCTCGACGGGCCCGAGGTGTTCGACTGGGACAAGGCCAAGTACGTGGCCGCCGTCTACGGCACGGAGCGCATCGACCATCCGGGCGGCCGCATGGTGACGAACGACGCGCGCGGCAAGCTCGTCGGCGGCGCGCTGCGCGCGCTGCCGCAGCCGCGCAACCGCGAGTACGGCGAGTACATGCTGTCGCCGCGCGTCGTGCGCGCGCTCGTCGCCGACCGCAAGTACGAGGCGGCGCTCGCGTTCCAGACGCGCAACCCGCTCCACCGCGCCCACGAGTACGCGCTCGTGTGGGCGGGCGAGTACCTCACGAAGCAGGGGCTCTACACGGGCATCTTCCTCAACCCGCTGATGGGCGAGCTCAAGGGCGACGACGTGCCCGCCGCGATGCGCATGCGCTGCTATCGCAAGCTCCACGGCGACCGCCTGCTCGGGCAGGGCGACCAGCAGCCCGAGATCTGGGAGAAGGCGGGCTACCCGCTCGCCGACGTCTTCGAGCTCGTCGGCCTCGACATCAAGATGTTCTACGGCGGGCCCAGGGAGGCGGTGATGCACGGCATCTATCGCCAGAACTACGGCTTCAGCCACCTGATCATCGGACGCAAGCACGCCGACGCGCCGTACGAGGACGGGAGCGCCATCTGGGGCGACTTCGATGCCCAGGAGATCTTCCAGCAGCTGAAGGGCGACCTGCGGATCGGCACCGTGAACGTCGGCTTCGCCGCGTTCTACGAATCGCTCGGGCGCGTCGATCTCACCGAGAACCACCCGGACGAGAAGCCGGTGAGCGTGAGCGGCACGAAGGTGCGCGAGCAGCTGAAGGGCGGCGAGCGCCCCGACCCGCGCATCATGCGGCCCGAGATCGCCGACATCCTGATCGAGGCGTACCGCGACTAGCGTCGGGGGGGCGCCGAGGAGGGCGCGATGCCGAGAGGGCGCTGTGACCTCTGCGGGGCCGAGGGGGCGAAGCGCGTCGTCTACGGCGACCCCGGCGAGGACCTCATCGAGAGCGCGGGGCGCGGCGAGATCGTGCTCGGCGGCTGCCTGATCGGCGGCCGCGACCCGAGCTGGCTGTGCGAGGCGTGCGCGGGCGCGCGCGATCCGTGGGACGGCGTGCGCGACGGCGTCGAACCCGGAGGGCGAGCGCGCGTCGCGCGCCGCCGTCCGGACGACGCCTAGCGTCCGCTCGCGCCCCCGATCCGCAGCACCTTGGCGCCGCGCACGCGCCCCGCGGCGAGCTCGCGCAGCGCGCGGTTCGCGTCCTCGAGCGGATAGGTCTCGACCCGCGGACGGATCGGGATCTCCGCCGCCTCGGCGAGGAACTCGCGCACGTCGCTCCCGGTGATGTTCGCGACGCTCTTGATCTCGCGCTCCATCCACAGGTGCTCGTGGTACGAGAGATCGAGGAGCGCGCGCTTGTCGCGCTCCTCCTTGCGGATCGCGTTGACGACGAGCCGGCCGCCCGGCGCGAGCGCGGCGAGGCTCGCGACGACCGGCTCCCACGCGGGCGTCGTGTCGATCGCGGCGTCGAGCGGAGCGGGAGGCGCATCGCGCGTGGCGCCCGCCCAATCGGCGCCCTCGCGCAGCGCGAAGGCGCGCACCTCGGGGTCGCGCGCGAACGCGAAGATGCGCGCGTTCGGGAAGCGGTGGCGGGCGAGCTGCAGCACGAGGTGCGCCGAGCCGCCGAAGCCCATCAGGCCGAGCACCTGGCCGTCCTCGATCTGCGCGAGCCGCAGCGCGCGGTGGCCGATCGCGCCCGCGCACAGGAGCGGAGCCGCCTCGGCGTCGTCGAACGCGTCGGGCACCGGGAACGCGTAGTCGGCCGCGGCGATCGCGTACTCGGCATAGCCTCCGTCGACGTCGCGCCCCGTGGCGCGGAACGCGGGGCTCAGGTTCTCGCGCGCGCTCCCGTCGGAGCGGTGGATCCAGCCGACGCCGACGCGCTCGCCGACGCGCGCCGCGAGCGCGTCGCTCCCGACGGCGCGGACACGCCCGACGATCTGGTGGCCGAGGACGACGGGCAGACGCGGCGGCGGCGTGCGTCCCTCGATCTCGTCGAGCTCCGTGTGACAGACGCCGCACGCCGCGACCTCGACCAGCAGCTCGTCCGCGCCGGGCACGGGAACGGGGAGATCGCGGAGCGCGAGCGGCTCGGGCTCGTCGGCGAGCGGCGCGAGCCGCGACAGCACCATCGCTCGCATCGGGGACGCCCTCCCTGCGCGGGTCGCGGCGCGCGAAGGTATGCGAGCCCGCGCGGCCCGACGAGGCGCGGCGCCGCGCGCCGGCAGGCGAACGAGCGGGCAGGCGGGCCGGTGCGCACGCGCGGTGCTCCGCGCTAGGGCGCGGCGGGCGGCGGCGCGCCCGCCGGTCGGATCGCGCAGTCGGCGCCGATCGCGTCGCGCACGACGGCCGCCATCGCGCGCGCGAGGCGGCGCGATCCGTCGTCCGAGACGTGGCAGCAGTCGTCGACGTAGAGGGGCTCGGCGACGTCGGCGAAGACGCGCGTCAGGTCCGTGTACGCGACGCCGGCGCGCGCGAGCGCCTCGCCCTCGCGGAACAGGTGCGGGTAGCCGAGCCGAGCGGGACGGTCGTAGGGCGTGCCCGGGCGGAGCGCCGTGCGCCGCTCGGCGTCGGACATCGGCTTGCTGCCTTCGACGCGCTGGTTCGGCTGGAGGAAGTGGAACGACGGGATGCCCGCGCCGCGCGCGAGGTCGGACGTCGCGCGCGTCGCCCGGCTCCACAAGGCCGCCGCGTCGCGGAAGCGCTCGTCGTCGCTCGCATAACGTCGCTGCGGACCGGTCGCCATGTAGCCGCCCTCTCGCGCGGCGTTCTCGGACTCGCGCAGCGCGAGGTCGACGCGGCGGAGTGCGACGTCGCGCTCGAGGGCGCGATCGACGAGCCGCCACGCCGCGTTGGCGAGCCGCGACGCGCGCAGCGGCGACGCGTCGAGCCAGCGCGCGGCCGCGCGACGGCGCTCGGCCGCGTAGGCGAGCGCGCCCACGCGCTGCATCAGCGCGACGTCGCGCAGGCCTGCGACCTGCTGGCGCCAGCTGCGCGGGTAGAACGGGAAGACCTGCTGCGACTCGTTCTCCACCGCGGGCAGCACGACCTCGTTGAAGCCATCGAGCGTGAGGAGGAGGTCGAGCTCCATGCCGAGTGCGCGCAGCCAGGCGAGCGCGAGCAGCTGCTGCGGCTGCTTCATGCCCGGGAGCGCGAGATCGAAGACCTCGACATTCCGGTCGCGCAGACACGGGTGCTCGGCGAGCGCGCGCGCGAGCGCGCGACCTCCGCGCGACGCCACCTGCTCGGCGACCGAGCCGCCGAGCACGCCGACCGCGAAGTGCGCGTCGCCCGGCGCGCCCGGCGTGGCCGACGTGGCCGGCGCGAAGGGCGGGGCGGACCCCGGGAAGCCGTACTCGTTCACGGTCGCGGAAGGCAGGAGGACGAAGCCGAGGTAGGGATGGAGCACCTGCCACGAAGGCGGCCCGCCGCCCGCGGCCCCGACGCGCTGCACCCCGGCGCCCGGCGTCGGCGCGAGGGCCGGGTCGGCGCCGTCGTCCGGTGCGGCGACCGCGGCGCGCGCGTCGGCGAGGCGCGCGGTCGTCGGCCACGCGCCGGTCGCGATCCGCCACGCGACCGCGCCCACGCCCTCGCAGGATGCGACCGCGAGGCCCGCCGCGAGCGCTGCGAAGAGGAGTCGTCGGGGCATCGGCCTCGCGCCGCGCGGGCGCCCGCGCCGGTTCGGGTTCGCTCAGGTCGTCTCGGGCGCGCGCGGCGCGGGCGGATCCCATCCGAAGCGCTCGAAGGCCTCCGGCAGCGCGTCGCGGATCTCGGCGCGCGTGAGGCCGAACTCGTCGAGGCTGTACACGTGCTCGCGCCGGTGCTTGCGCGACCGCGATTCCTCGCGCTCGAGCTCGGCGGCGTAGTCGGGCGTCATGGGGATGCCGAGCTGCGCGTAGAGCGCCTCGATCGTCTTGGCCGGCGCGTCGACGAGCTCCTCGTACCGCACCCACGCGCACCGCTCGGGCGGGAGGTCGTCGAGGGCCTCGAACGGATACTGGTAGTAGTAGAGGCACTGCTTCGCGAGGAGCTGGAGCGCCTCGTCGACCTCGTCGCGCTGGTAGCCGAGGATGCGCCAGTTGCGGACCATCATCTTGAGCAGGCTCGGGATCGTCTCGTACGGGTTGCGCATCATCACGACGAAGCGCGCGTCGGGAAAGGTCTCGCGCAGCGACAGGAGGGCGCCGACCATCGTCGGGTTCTTGCTCACGAAGGTCAGGCCGTGGTGCGTGCCGCCGTTCGTGTAGAGGTGGCGGCGGATGCAGTCGGCGTAGAAGCGCATCGCGCGCCGCTTCTGGCGCGGCGTGCGCTGGTCGAAGTAGAAGAGCTCGTCGATCTCGCGCTGGTAGGGGAAGAAGAGGCCGATCTGCGCGTGCAGGAAGGTCGCCGCGAGCAGGAACGCGTCCTCCTCGGGGATCGTGAGCCCCATCGGGTGCATCTGGCGGCCCTTCTCGAAGAGCCGGTCCTCGAAGGCCGTCACGCGCCGCGCGAGCGCGCCGCCGAGGTACTCCGCGTCGACGGCAGCGATCCAGCGCACGAGCCGCTTCTGCACGATCGACGGTAGGATCATCTCGTACGTCATCACCCAGTCCATGCGGCGATCGCGCGAGAGGAGCTTCACCATCAGCGACGTGCCGCTGCGCGCGTGGCCCGTCACGAAGACGGGCTTCTCGACCTTCGTGCTGCGCAGGCCCGGGAAGAAGACCCAGTCGAGGAGCATGCCGATCGATCCGAACAGCACGATCGACGGGCAGAGGAGGGCGAGGAAGAGGACGCGCCCGACGCGACGCGGCGTCCGCGCGTCGCGCAGCGAGTACCCGATCAGCTTCAGGTAGAGGCGCCAGTCGAAGGGCATCACGGCGCGTTCCTCACTTCTGCCAGCGGTGGCGGAGCCGCCACTTCGGCACCTCGGCGTGGCTCTGCCACAGGTCGAACGTGCGCTCGTAGCCCGTCTTGCGGATGCGCCAGACGCCGTCGTCCTTCACGTACTCGTCGCGATAGAAGCCGGCGCCGAGCTGCGTCATGCCGTCCGCCTCGGCGATGACGATGTCCTGCAGGTACCAGATGCCCGTGGCCTCGGTGTCGGAGACGAAGTCGATCTCGGGGGTGTGGACCTGGTGGATCGTCACGAGGTCGCGCATCGACGTCCGCAGGAAGTCGATGATCGCGTCGCGCGGCGCGAACGCGTACTTCCCGCCGTCGTACTCGGCGCAGGCGTCCTCGGTGAAGCAGGTGGCGAGGCCGTCGTAGTCCTTCGTGTCGACGCAGCGCTGATAGCGCGCCTTGAGGCGCGCGATGGCGTCGGTCTCGACGAGTCTTCGCAGGTCGTCCACGCGGGCTCCGTCCGTCGGCGCGCCGTTCGGGGCGCGCGCGGGCGCAGCCTAGCGGATCCGGAGCGCCGCCCGGGAGCGGGTGCGCAGCGTCAGACCATGCGGATGCGGGGCGGGCTCGCGGCCGCGACGAGCGCGTCGCGCTGCGCGCCGTCGTACGGATGGATCGCGTAGCCGAAGCCGAGCGCGACGCGCACCGGACGGTTCAGCGTCTCGTCCTTCGCGACCGCGTCGGCGACCGCGCGCGCGAGCGTGTAGACACGGTCGCCCGGCGCCGAGCCGGGCTCCGGCAGCAGGATCTCGAACACGGCTTCGGAGCGGCGGCCGACGACGTCGAAGTCGCGCACGCCGCGTCGCAGCGCGTCCGCGACGCGGGCGACGACGCGGCGCGCGAGCGCGTCTCCGCCGGCGGCATGGATCTCGTCGAGGTTCTCGATCGTGCAGATGCACAGGGCGAGGGCCGCGTCCCGCCCCTCGGCGCGCGCGATCTCCTCGCCGAGGCGGCGCGCGAGGTACGTCTCGTTCGGGAGCCCGGTCTCGGGGTCGGAGTGGCGCGATTGGCGCGCGCTCGCGCGCTCCTGCGCCGCGGCGATCGCGCGCTCGACGTAGGACGCGTACTTCGCGAAGACCTGGAGGTCGTCGCTGTCGAAGCGACTCGGATAGAAGCGGTCCGCGGCCAGCTTGTCGTAGACGGCGAGCGTGCCGATCACGCGGCCCTCGCGCGCGAGCGGCGCGGCGAGCAGCGAGCGGCAGTCGCCGGCGATCCCGCGCAGCGACGGGTGCGCGGCCGTGTCCAGCACGCGATAGGCGCTGCGCTTGCGGATCGTCTCGCGCGCGACGTGCTTGTCGAGCTTGAACAGGCGCTCCTGCTGCGGCCCGTCGGCGGCGCCGAAGTAGGAGCGGATCACGAAGCGCTTCGACGCGTCGTCCTGGAGCCGCAGGATGGCGTGCTCGGCGTCGAGGATCAGCGCGAGCGACGACGTCGCGAGGCGCAGCACCTCGTTCGGCTCGCTCGCCGCGAGCATCCGCATGCCCGTCTCGTTGATGGCGGACAGCCGGTTCGCGCGCGCCGACATGCGGCCCTCGCGCTCGACGCGCGCGATGCCCTCGGCGGCCGCGGCGGCGATCTCGCGGAGCCAGCCCTCGGCGCCGCGCCCGAGCCCGCCGCTCCCGGTCTGGACGGACAGCACGCCGATCGTGGCGGTGCCGCTCGCGAGCGCGAGCGAGGCGTACTCGATCTCGCCCCGCTCGTCGCGCAGGAAGCGGGCTTCGCCGGTCTCGGCGACGCGCCCGTCGATGCCCTGGCCCGGCACCACGCGGTACTCGCCACCGAAGCCGCCGCCCTCGAGCGAGGTCGCCGCGAGGCGCAGGTCGGTGCTCCCGCCCTCGCGGAGGTAGAGGTTCGCGATGCCACCGCCCGAGCGCTGGGCGACGTCGATGCAGAGGGCGCGCAGGCGGTCGGGAAGCGGGTCGGGCCCCTGCAGGATGCGGTGGATGCCGCGCACGGCCGAGTAGCGCGACGCCTGGTCGCGCAGCTGCTCGTGCTCGCGCGCGCGCGCGATGATCTGCGCGTCGAGGTGCGCGAGCTGCTCGACGAAGGCGAGGTCGTCCTCGCCGAACTGGCCCGTGCGCACGCTGTGGTGGAGGTTCAGCACGCCGAGCACGCGGCCCTCGTGCACGAGCGGAACGCACAGCGCGGACTCGACGTCGAGCCGCTCGCGAACGATGTGGAAGTCCGCGTGGTCGGCCCGTCCGGCGATGCGCAGCGGGCGCGCGGTGGCGGCGGCGCGGCCCGCGATGCCCTCGCCGAGCGGCACGCGGATCTTCGGCCAGAGCTCTCGCTCGACGCCGACCGCGACGCGGATGCGGAGCTCGCGCGCGGTCTCGTCGAGGAGCATCAGCGAGCCGCCGTCGGCGCCCGTCACGCCGATCGCGATCTCGAGCATGCGCGTGAACAGCTCGTCCGCGTCGACGGTGAGCTCGACGGATTCGACCACCTCGGAGAGCGCCTGCAGGAGCTCCGACTTGCGGTCGTGCGCGGCGACGCCGTAGGCCCAGAGCAGCCGCGCGGCGAGCGGCGTGAGCACCTGGATGCCGCGTGCGGCCGCGTTCGGGAGCCGCTGCGCGAAGGACACGCCACCGGGAGCGTCGTCGACGACGGCGTGCAGGGCGTCGCCGGCGACGAAGGCGTCGAAGTCGTCCGTCGCGATCGCGGCGACGAAGTCGCCGAGCTCGGGGCGGACGGCGCGCGCGCGGCTCGCGGCCGCGCGCGGGTTCGGGTCGTAGATGCGCACGACATCGACGTCGGCGTTGCCGACGAGCAGCGCGAGGAGACGCAGCGTCTCCTCGCTGGCGCCGCAGATGCCGACGCGCCGTCTCACTCGTCGCCGCCGTCCAGCAGCGGATCGAGCTGGATCGTGAGAGCGAGGCTCGCGGTCGCGCCGCTCGCGTCGCCGAGCACGAGCGGAATGCGCACCGCGCGCTCGCCCGCGCGTGCGGCGCTGCCGACGGACACGATGCGCAGGTCGGCGCCGAGCGCGAAGCCGCTCGGCGGCTTCGGCTCGCTCGCGAGCGCGTCGTACGGGCGGTCGAAGGCGCGGTGCGTCTCGAGGTCGAGCGCGTCGTGCGCCGCGGCGCCCGCGTCGGCGGCGATCGCCTCGGCCTCGATCGCCTGCTCGAGGAGCTCGGTCGTCGACAGCGCCGGCGCCTCGGGGCGCGCGCGGCGAAGCAGCGCATCGGGGTCGTAGACGGGGGCCGGGCGGCCGACCGGAGCCGGCTCCGCGGGGGCGTGCGCGGCCTCGTGCGCGGGCGCGGCGTCGGCCGTTCCCTCGGTCGATTCCGGCGCGGGCGCGGGCTCGCTCGCGGCCGCGGGACGGTCGCGAAGGCCGCGCACGACGCGCTTGCTGATGGTGGTGAGTGTCTGCAGGACGCCCGTTCCCTCGGTCGCGACCGCCTCGAACACGGCGGCCGACGGCAGCGCGATACGGCGGTGCAGGCGCTCGATGTGCGTGTCGTCGGCGAGGTCGCGCTTGTTGTACTGGACGAGCACGGGGAGCTCGGCGAGCGAGCGGCCGTAGCTCTCGAGCGCGGCGGCGAGCTCGTCGCGGGACTCGACGTTCTGCTGCATGCGCGACGGCGTCGAGTCGACGACGAGCACGACGCCGCTCACCTCGTCGAGCAGCTGCTTGCGCGTCGGCGCCTGTTCGTCGCCGTCGGGAACGGCGACGACCTCGATGCACATCGGAACGCCGCCGACCTCGCCGAGCTGGATGGGGAGCGTCTCGTAGGTGACCGTCGGGTCGAGGCGCGTCGGCTCGCGGCGCAGCTCGCCGCGGTGGTCGGCGCGCAGCTTCGCGCGGATCGTCTCGAGGTTCGTCGTCTTGCCGGCGCCCGCGATTCCCCAGTAGAGGATGCGCGCGTTCATCGTGGCCTCCGCCATCACAGCTTTCCCTTCTTCTGCAGGATGCGCCGCGCGTGCGTCGACACGGCCGACGGCACGTCGCGGCTCCGCATGATCGTCCGGAGCTCCTTGTCCTGCAGGTAGTTCAGGAAGCTGATCGCCTGGGCCTGCGGGACCTTCGGATTCGTCGCGAGCGCGAGCTTCACCTGGTAGCTCTTCGTCCAGTCCCGGTTCGCGGCGATGATGCGCATGACCTCGTCGCAGAGGCCGCGCGACTGTGCGTACGAGACGACCTCGGACTCGGTGATCTTCGGGCTCGTGATCGCGGCGCTGGCTACGACCTTGTTGCGGTCGCGGATCAGGAGCGCGCGCGCCTCCGTTCCGCCGAGCCGCGCGAGCTTGACCTTCTGCATGACGGTCATCTTCTGCACGGCGGCGAAGAGGTTGCTCGCGATCTCCTCCTCGTCGATCGCGTCGTCGTGCTCGGCCGAGAGGCGCCCCGCGAAGCCGGCGAGCTCGTCGCCGAGCAGCTCGAGCATCGCGGCCTCCGCCTCGTCGTCGGAGAGCTCGGCCCCGGCGTCGTCGGCGCGTTCGCCCTCCGTCGGGCTCATTCCGAGGAAGCTCAGGATGCGCTCGATCACGGCGCGCCCGGTCAGCGGGTTGCTCCCGAGCGCGTCGACGATCTCCTCGCAGCGCATCATGCGCTGCTGGTTCTGGCTGACGATGTCGACGACGGCGCGCAGCGGCAGCGTCGCGAGGAACGCGATCGTGCGATCGTCCGCGGCCGCGTTGAGGGCGATCTGCGAGGCGCGCGCCTCGTCGTCCTTGTGCACGCGCGCGAGGAACGAGAGCAGGGCGGGGTGCGCGGGGCCGGTGAGGACGGGGTCGAGGACGTGCTCGGGCAGGTTCTCGAGGCTCGCGCGCGCGGTCTCTTTCACCTGCGCGTCGGGGTCGTGCACGAGCGCGAACAGGACGGTCGCGAGCTCGAGGGGCTCGAGCGGAAGCGCGCCGCGCGCGGCCATGCGCCGGGCCTCGACCGGCGCGTCGCGCCGCGCGTACTTCTCGCCCTGGGGCGAGAGCCGCAGTCGGATCCGTCCTTCCTGTCCCGGTGCTTCCTGGCTCGCCACGCGTCGCCGCCCCTCGCATGCTCTCGTTCTTCCGTTCCGCGCGTCCGCGAAGCGCGGCGCGGCGTGCGCGCCGCGTCAGTCGTCGGTCCGCGCCGCGGCCTGCGCCTTCGCGATCACCTTCTCCTGCACTTCCTTCGGACACGGGTCGTAGTGGGAGAAGTCCATGTGGAAGTCGCCCTTGCCGCCCGTGAGGCTCGTGAGGGCGCTCGCGTACTCGAGCATCTCGGCCATCGGAATCTGGGCGCGGACGACGGTGCTCGCGCCGATCGCCTCGGTCGACTGCACACGGCCGCGTCGGCTCGAGATGTCGCCCATGATGTCGCCGACGCTCTCGTCCGGAACCACGATCTCCGCGCTCATGATCGGCTCGAGCAGCGCGGGTCGCGCCTGCTCGAGCGCCGCCTTGAAGCCGAACGACCCGGCCAGCTTGAAGGCCATCTCGTTGCTGTCGACCGAGTGGTGCTTGCCGTCGATGCAGTGGACCTTGACGTCGACGACCGGATAGCCGGCGAGCGGGCCGGCGTCGGCGGCCTCGTGGATGCCCTTCTCGACGGCGGGGATCAGATTGCGCGGGATCGCGCCCCCCACGATCTCGTCGAGGAACTCGATGCCGGCCCCCCGCGCGTTGGGCTCGATGCTCAGGTAGCAGACGCCAAACATGCCCTTGCCGCCGGACTGCTTCTTGAGCTTGCCTTCGACGTTCTCGGCCCTTCCGAGGATCGTCTCGCGATACGGAACCTTGGGCGTCGCGAGGTCGACTTCGCAGTCGAACATCCGCGCGAGCTTGTGGACGGTGGTGCGGATGTGGAGCTCGCCCATGCCGGTCAGGAGGAACTCGCCCGTGGAGGCTTCGCGCCCGAGCTGGAGCGTCGGATCCTCCTCCACGAGTCGGCCGAGCGAGGCGTAGACTTTATCCTCGTCCCCCTGTGATTTCGCGGAGATGGCATACGAAAGCACGCCTTGCGGAATGGTCGGGGAGGGGAGTCGCACGCCGCCCTTCTCGGCCGTCAACACGTCGCCCGTGTGGATGCCCTTCACCTTCGCGACGGCGACGATCTCTCCCGGGCCGGCCTCGTTCGCATCGACGTGCTGGTCGCCCTGCAGACGGAAGAGCTTGCCGATGCGGACCTTCTCGCCGGTCGTCGCGTCGAGCACGGTGGAGTCGGACCGGACCGTGCCGGAGACGATGCGGAAGACCGAGAGCGTGCCCGCGTAGCGGTCGATCAGCGTCTTGAAGACGATCGCGGCGAGGGGGGCCGAGGCCTCGGGCGCGACCGGGGTGTCGCGGCCGCTCTCGGCATCGACGGCCGCCCACGGCCCGCGGTCGGCCGCGGACGGCAGGAGCTCGAGGATCGCCGCGAGCAGGACGTCGACGCCCGCGCCCGTCGCCGCGCTCCCGCCGATCACCGGGAGGAGCGCGCCGCTGCGCACGCCCGCGACCAGCCCGCGTCGCAGCTCGTCGTCGGCGAGCTCGCCGTTCTCGAGATAGTGCTCGAGCAGCGCGTCGTCCGTCTCGGCGACGGCCTCGACGAGTTCGAGGCGTCGCGTCTCGGCCTCTTCGGCGGCGTCGGCCGGGACGTCCTCCGGCGCGCCGCCCGAGAAGGACCGCTGCGCGACGAGCTCGACGACTCCCTCGAGCGCGGCGCCCGCGCCGATCGGTGCGCCGAGCGCGACGACGCGCCGGTCGGTGCCCGCCGCGAGCGAGGCGATGGCCGCGTCGAAGTCCGCGCGCTCGTGGTCCATCGCGTTGACGAATGCGATCGCCGCGCGCCCGTCGAGCGCGCCGAGCATCTTGTGCGTCCCGACCTTCGCGCCGTCGACGGCGCTCACCACGACGACGGCGGCATCGAGCGCCTGCAGCGCGATGCGACCGTCGGGCTGGAAGTTCGGGTGACCGGGCGTGTCGACGAGCGTGACGCGCCCGCCGTCGAGGTCGAAGCTGAAGACGTGCGAGGTGATCGTGTGCGCGTGCCCGTCGCGTTCCTCGGGCAGGGTGTTGAGGACCGACGTTCCCTGGTCGACGCTGCCGGGCTTCGGCGTCGCACCCGCGCGGTGGAGGAGGGCCTCGCCGAGAGTCGTCTTGCCGTCCGAGGCGTGTCCGATCAGGGCGAAGTTGCGCGTCGTCGTCGGCTCCATGCGTCACCTCTCTTTGCGGGATCCCTCGGGTCGGTTCTTCTCGAACAGCAGGCGCAGGCCCTGCAGCGTGAGGAAGGGCTCGACGCGCTCGATCGTGCGCGCCTCGGTCGAGATGCGGCCCGCGAGCCCGCCCGTCGCGACGACGCGCACGTCGTCGCCGAGCTCGGGCTTGATGCGCTCGACCATCGAGTCGACGAGCCCCGCGTAGCCGTAGAGCAGGCCCGACTGCAGCGCGGCGGTCGTCGTCTTCCCGATCACGCTGCGCGGCCGGACGATCTCGACGCGATGCAGCTTGGACGCGCGCTCGAAGAGCGCCTCCATCGAGATGTGGATGCCCGGGAAGATCGCGCCGCCCAGGTACTCGCCGTTGCGCGAGACGCAGTCGAACGTCGTCGCGGTGCCGAAGTCGACGGCGATCGTGGCGCTGTGGAAGAGATCGAAGGCCGCGACCGCGTTCACGATGCGATCGGCCCCGACCTCGTGGGGGTTCTCGTAGCGGACGGGCATCCCGGTGCGGATCCCCGGCCCGACGGTGAGCGGAGGCCGGTCGAAGAGCTTGGTCGAGACGCGCTCCCAGATCGGCTGCAGCGGCGGCACGACGCTCGACATGATCACGTCGGTCACGTCCTCGGTCGCGAGGCCGTCCTGCGTGAAGAGCGCGCGGAGCATCACGCCGAGCTCGTCCGAGGTCTGCTCGCGGTGCGTGCTCACGCGCCAGTGATGGGAGAGCTCGGCGGGCGCGCCGCCGCGGCGGTAGTCGAAGACGCCGAGCGACACGTTCGTGTTGCCGATGTCGATCACGAGCAGGACGGGGTCGCTCACGATGCGTCGCTCTCCTTCGCCAGCGTGACGTCGCCCGCGATCACGCGCGTACGTCCGCCGTCCTCGGTCTTGATCCAGAGGGCGCCCTCGTCGTCGATGCCGACGACGACGCCGCTCTGCGCATCGCCTGCGCCGTCCGGCCGCGCGTCGAGCACGCGGACGCGGCGCCCCGCCATCGCGAAGTACGCCTCGTAGCGCGCACGAAGCGGCGGGAATCCGTCGCGCGCGTGCTCGTCGAGCACGGCTTCCAGAATACTATAGAGGCGTCGGGCGAAGCCGATGCGGTCGATGCGACGGCCCGTGAACGAGCGCAGGCTGGTGGCAAGCGAGCGGAACTCGTCCGGGAAGTCGGCGCGGTCCACGTTGAGATTCACGCCGATGCCGAGGATCGCGTGGCCGATGCGCGTCGCCTCGGCCTGCAGCTCCATCAGGATGCCGCTCGTCTTGAGGCCGCCGACGAGCACGTCGTTGGGCCACTTGATCTCGACGTCGTCGCGGCGGCCGAGCTCCGCGGCGATCGCGTCGGCGACGGCGATCGCCGCCGTCGGGATCAGCGTCGGGGCCTGGGCGAGCTCGAGTCGCGGGCGCAGCACGATCGACGTGTAGAGATTGGCGTGCGGCGGCGAGAAGAAGCGCCGGCCGAGGCGGCCTCGTCCCGCCGTCTGCGCCTCGGCCACCACCGTGTAGCCCGCCGCCGCGCCGGCGGCCGCGCGCTCGGTCGCGACGCGGTTCGTCGAGTCGATCTCCTCGAAGTGCTCGATCTCGCGTGCGAGCCAACGCGTGTCGAGGCCGCACAGGATCTCCTCGCCGTAGAGCCGGTCGGGAGCGGCCCGCAGCCGATAGCCTCCGCCCGGCTCGCCCTCCACGTCGTAGCCGAGGCGCCGCAGCGATTCGATGTGCTTCCAGACCTGGGCGCGCGAGACGCCGAGCTCCGCCGAGAGCGCTTCGCCCGAGGCGGCGCCGGATGCGCCGCGCAGCAGGGCGAGTACGCGCGCAGCCCCTGCGTTCACGCCGCGGGACCGCGCGCGCCGTCGCCGTCGCCGTCGATCTCGAGCGAGAGGTCGGCGTTCGGCGCGGAGTGCGTGAGGGCGCCGATCGAGATGCGGTGCACGCCCGTCTCCGCATAGCGCCGCACGTTCGCGAGCGTGATGCCGCCCGACGCCTCGAGGACCGCGCGCGCGCCGAGGTCGGCGACGATTGCGCGGATGGCGTCGGGCTCGAGGTTGTCGAGCAGCAGGAACGTCGCGCCGGCGTCGCACGCGACGCGCGCCTCGTCGTGCGACTGCACCTCGACCTGGATCGGGATGCCGGCGGGAGCCCGATCGAGCGCGCGCCGGACGGCGGCCTCGAGCGAGCCGGCCGCGGCGGCGTGGTTGTCCTTCAGGAGCACGCCGTCCCAGAGGCCCATCCTGTGATTGGTTCCGCCGCCGACGGCGACCGCGTACTTGTCGAGCGCACGCCAGCCGGGGAGCGTCTTGCGCGTGTCGACGATGGCGGCGCGCGTGCCCTCGACCGCCTCGACGTGGCGGCGCGTGTGCGTGGCGACGCCGCACATGCGACCCAGGAAGTTGAGCGCCGTGCGCTCGGCGGCGAGCACGGCGCGGACCGGCCCCTCGATGCGCATCACCGGTGCGAGCGGCTCCGCGACCTCGCCGTCGGAGAGGCACGTCGCGACGCGGACGCTCGGGTCGAGGTGCTCGAAGGCGGCGCGCGCGATGGCGGTGCCACAGACGACGAGCCGTTCGCGCGCCTCGATCCGTGCCTGCGTGCGCGCGCTCGCGTCGAAGATGACCTCGCTCGTGACGTCGCCGGTACCGACGTCCTCGGCGATCGCCGCGGCGAGCAGCGGCATCCAGCGCTCGCGATCGAGAGCGGGGCGCGGGGCGGAGCGGTCGCCCGAGCTCGTCGACCGGGTCACGCGATGCCTCCCGCGGCGGTGCGGCCCGGTCGTGCGCGCGCATGCGGGCGTGCGCGCGCTGCCGCCGGGCGGCGCGCCATCCTAGCAGCCGGCCGCGGCCGACCGCGCGGCTCCGACGATGGGTGCGCGAGTGCGCGAGCGGGGTGCGGAGAGGGGCAGGCGACCGCGCTCAGTCCGCGGACTCGTCCTCGCCCTTCATGCGCCGGATCTCGTCGCGGATCAGCGCCTCGGTCATCTGCGGGATCACCTCCCACGCGATGGCCTCGACGCGCTCGAGCACCTGCTTCACGACCTGCTCGGAGAGCTCCGAGAACGCCTCCCACGCGACCTTCTCGAGCGTCTCGTGGAGGCGCTCGCGCAGCGCCGGCGTGAGGTCGACGGACGCGCGCGCCGTCGCCGGAGCGGCGTCGTCCTCGGGCTCGTCGACGATCGCGACGGCCTCCGGCTCGAGCTCGGGTGCGAACTGCGGCATCGCGGATGCCGCCGGCGCCGCGGCCGCGACGAGCGGCTCCTCCTCGATCGGCTGCGCCTCGAAGGCGTCGTCGTCGAGCGGCTCGACGTCGCCTGCGAACGACGCGCCGGCGACGTCGAGCACGCCGAGGTCGGACGAGGAGAGGTCGTACGCGGAGCTTCCGGGGTCGAGCTCGACGTCGGCGATCGGCACGCTCGCGAGCGCGTCGTCCGCGGCGAGTGCGGCGTCGAGGTCGACGGCGGCTCCGCGCGGCGACGTGGTGAAGAGCTCGTCCGCGAGCAGTGTTCGCGCGGCGTCGACGGGCTGCGCGGGAGACGCGGTGCCGATCTCGAGCTGGTCGCTGACGTCGAGGGCGCTCATCGACTCGGGGCCGGCGTCGTCGTCGGCGTCCTGGAACGGATCGCCCGCATCGCCGAAGTCGGCGATCACGGTCTCGGCCGGCGAATCGGTCGCCGTCCACGCGGCGGCGCCGCGGACCGGCTCGTCCTCGAACGCGAACGCATCGCCGTCGAGGGCGTCGTCGAGCAGCGTCGTGGTCGCGCCGGAGGGCGTCGCCGCGGGCGGCGCGGGTTCGCCGAGGTTCACGAGGTCGGTCGAGAAGTCCGAGGCGTCGTCCGCCTCGTCGTCGTCGGGCATCAGGGCGACGGTGCTGTCGCTCCCGAGGAGCCCCGCGTCGAGGTCGTCCGCCGGCGGGAGCCCGCCGATCGATGCGTCGCCATCGCCGAAGAACGGATCGGCGAGCGGGTCGGTGTCGGCGGTCGTCGTCGGCCGCGCCGACGGCGTGGACTCGGCGACCTTCGAGAGGTCCGAGACGTCGTCGTCGAAGAAGTCGAACGCCTCGTCGACGTCGAGCGGATCCTTCGAGCCACTCGGCGCCGCGGCCGCGGCGCTCGCCGCGACGGGGGGCGCTGCCGCGAACAGCGTCTTCACGCGCTCGACGAGCGCCTGTGCCTCGAAGGGCTTGGTGATGTGGCCTGCGGACCCGACGGCCGCGGCGCGCTCCTCGTCGAAGGCCTCGAAGGTTCCGGTGAGCAGCAGGACGGGAACGTGCGCGAGCTGCGGATCCTGCTTGATCGCCTCGCAGACCTCGTAGCCGCTCTTGCCCGGCATGATGACGTCGGCGATCACGGCGTCGGGGCGCGCCTCCCGCGCGCGGGCGATCGCGTCGTCGCCGTTGTCGGCCGTGATGAGCTCGACGTCCTCGTTGGCGAAGCTCAAGCCGACGAGCTTCTGGATGACGACGCTGTCGTCCGCGAGCAGCAGGGTCCTGGGCATCATCCCCCCGGTTCGGCGCCGCCGGGAGGCGGTGCCTCGACGCGGCGGTCGGGGCGCGAACGCCACTCGCCGTCGCTGCATGACTTCCTACGCCGGCGCCTCGTCGCGCGCCTCGCGTCCGCGGACGCGGACGGAGCGGAACGCCTGCGCGCCTCGGCGCGCGAACGTACCGCTCGGCTGGCTTATCGTCTCGGGAGTTCGGGCGATTGAACCCTTTTCTGCCCATGGTTCGCCGGTGTCGGCCGGGCGACGCGTCGATCAAGGCCCCCGCGTCGCGCGCCGATGCGCCGGCCATCGCCGGGCACCCGTCTCCGAGCCACGAGGACCACCGATGATCCTTCGCGCAGCTGCATCGACCGACGTGGGGATGCGGCGCGGCGCGAACGAGGACCGCTACGCGCTCGCACCCGACCTCGGGCTCTTCCTCGTGGCCGACGGCATGGGGGGGCACAGTGCGGGCCAGGTCGCGAGCCAGCTCGCGGCCGAGGCGGCGCTCGAGGCGGTCCGCGCCCTCGACGGTGCGAGCGTGAGCCTCACCGAGAAGCTCCGGCAGGCCGTCGAGATCGCGAACCGGCGCATCCACGGTGCGGCGCAGGCGAAGCGCGAGCTCGCCGGCATGGGAACGACGCTCGTCGCGATCCTCGCCACCGAGGACCGCGTCGCGCTCGCACACGTCGGCGACAGCCGCGCGTACCTCGTTCGGCGCGGTCGCATCCGCTGCCTCACCGACGATCACTCACTCGTGGGCGAGCTGCTCCGCCGTCGCGAGATCGACGAGGCCGAGGCGCGCGAGCATCCGCACCGCCACGTGCTGACGCGCGCCGTCGGCGTCCGCCGCGTCGTGCAGCCCGATCTCGCCGAGCTCACGCCGATGGAAGGCGACCTGTTCCTGATGTGCTCGGACGGCCTCACGACGCACGTCGAGGACGCCGAGATCGCGGAGTACGCGCTGTCGGGGGGCGAGCCGCAGGACGTCTGCGACCGCCTCGTCGCCGCGGCCAACGAGCGCGGTGGCGAGGACAACATCACGGTCGTGATGGTGCGCTACGAGAAGGACGGGCTCGACGCGTGAGAACGCCGCCGCGCGCGGGCGCGGCGGCGCGTCGTCGTCAGTGGTCGACCTGACCCTTGAGCTTCTGCCGCAGGCGGAGCACCGCCTTCGTGTGGATCTGGCAGACGCGGGACTCGGTGATGCCGAGGATGTTCCCGATCTCCTTCATGTTGAGATCTTCGTAGTAGTAGAGCGAGATCACGAGGCGCTCCTTCTCCGGGAGCGTGCCGATCGTGTCCGCGACGACCTGCTTCGTCTCGACGGTCTTGAGCGTCGCGAACGGGTTCTCCGAGGTGACGTCCTCGATGATGTCGGCGTACGTGCCCGAGCGATCGCCGTCGGAGTTCGTGCCGCGGATCTCCTCGAGGTTGATCAGCGAGATGCCGCGCACCTGGTTCAGCAGCTCGTGGAACTTCTCGATCTGCAGACCGAGCGAGTCGGCCACTTCCTCGTCCGTCGCCTGGCGGCCGAGACGCTGCTCGACCTCGCCGTAGGCGCGCTCGAGCTTGCGGCTCTTCTGGCGCACGCTGCGCGGCACCCAGTCGAGCGAGCGGAGCTGGTCGAGGATCGCGCCCTTGATCCGGAACTCCGCATACGTCTTGAACTTGCAGTTCTTCTCCGGGTCGTACTTCTCGATCGCGTCCATCAGACCGATCACGCCCGTGTTGTGCAGGTCGTCGAGATCGATGTGCGACGGGAGGCGCACGGCGATCCGGTTGACGATGTACCGGATGAGAGGGCCGTGCTCGACCACGATCTGTTCCTTCAGCTCCGCCGGGATCTCGCCGTCGCGGTCCCGCGCCTCCGTCAGCAGTGCTTCCATCGCCCCCTCGTTTTCCCCCAGCTGCGAACCCATTCGCTGTGCCTCGTCGGGGCGCCGGCCCCGCTGCGTGCAGGACCACGAAGCAGGGCGCGTGCCAAATCCGGGACGGCGCCCGCGAACGGCCGGATCCGCGTGCCGGCTGCCGCCCGGCTTCGCGCTCGTGAAGTCGCAACTCCGCGTGGGGAAAGCGGCTTTCGGTGGGCATCGGAGGGGCTGGCCGTCCCCGCCAACGGTGGCGGCAGGGCCGGCGCGTCGTGCGCAGAAGCGTCGGGATCCCGACTGTCGCGCGGCGCACGAGTTGCGAAAACGTCACCCGCGGCCGGGCGAAGTACGGAACGGAACTCGGCGGGCCCCGGGGTTCGGGGGCCCGCCGAGTCAGGCGCGAGCCTGGACGGAGGACAGGGTCGGGAGGACCGCTGTGGGAGGCGGGAGGAGGGCGCGCGTCAGTCGCGCTCGGTCGGGCGCAGGCCCTTCTTCTTGATCTTCTCGAGGAGGGTCGTGCGGTTCAGCCCGAGCAACGACGCGGCGCGGTTCTTGTTCCAGTGCGTCTGCTCGAGCGCCTGGAGGATGAGGTCGGTCTCGATCTGCGCGATGACGTCGTTGAACGAGAGACCGTCGGGCCCGAGTCGCGGAGCGATGGCCTCCTGCGTGCGCGCGCGCGCGACCTCGGGCGGGAGCGACTCGACGTCGATCTCGCCTTCGCCGAGCAGGATGGCCATCCGCTCGATCATGTTCTCGAGCTGGCGGATGTTGCCCGGCCAGTCGTAGGCGACGAGGTACTCCATCGCGGCGTCGGTGATGCCGTCGATCCGCGTCGTCTGCTCCTGGTTCGCGATGTCGAGGAAGTGGTGCACGAGCAGCGGCACGTCGTCGGGACGTTCGCGCAGCGGCGGCACCTCGATCGGGAGCACGTTCAGCCGGTAGTAGAGATCCTCGCGGAAGCGGCGTTCCTCGATCAGCCGTTCGAGGTCCTGGTGGGTGGCGGCGATCACGCGCACGTCGACGTGCTGCGTCTTCGACGACCCGACCGGCTCGAAGGTGCGTTCCTGCAGGACGCGCAGGAGCTTCACCTGGAGCGTCGGGCTCATGTCGCCGATCTCGTCCAGGAAGATGGTGCCGCCGTGCGCGGCCGCGAAGCGGCCCTCGCGGCTCGCGATCGCCCCCGTGAACGCACCCTTCACGTGCCCGAAGAGCTCGCTCTCGAGCAGCTCCTCGGGGATCGCGCCGCAGTTCACGGTGACGAAGGGCCGCGTCGTGCGTCGGCTGTTGAAGTGGAGCGCACGGGCGACGAGCTCCTTGCCCGTGCCGCTCTCGCCGGTGATCAGCACCGTGCTGTCGGTGTTGGCGACCTTCTCGACCGTCTCGAGCACGGCGCGCAGGGCCGCGCTCTTCCCGATGATGTTCTCGAACTTGTACCGCGCGCGGAGCTGGCCGTGGAGCGCGCGGTTCTCGGCCTTGAGGCGCCCGTGCTCGACCGCCTGCTGCACGAGGCCGCGGACGACGTCGAGGTTCGCCTGGTCGAAGGGCTTCTCGAGGTACCAGAACGCGCCGGCGCGCAGCGCCTCGACGGACGCCTCGGCGCTGCCGTGGCCGGTGACCAGGATGCAGGGCAGGTCGGGCTCGAGCTCGCGCAGCTGACGGAGCAGCTCGATGCCGTTGATGCCGGGCATCCGGTAGTCGCACAGCACGAGGTCGACGCGCTGGGTCGACGCGATGGCGAGCGCCTCCGTCGCGTCGGCGGCGCTCATGACCTCGTGGCCCGAACGCGAGAGGATGCGCTCGAGCGCGCGTCGGTAGAGCTCCTCGTCGTCGACGACGAGGACGCGCGCGACACCCGGTGCCGCCGGCGGTGCCGGGGTGGTCGCCGACGCGGCCGGAGCAGCAGGACGCGACGGGCTCGCAGAGCTCGAGGGATTGCGCGACAGGGGATGACCTCCGCCTAGCGGAGGGGGGCGCGCGCAGTGTGCTCAAGGGCCGCCCGACGCGCAACCGATAGTCGCCGCATGCGGAGCGACGCGCCGACGACCGAGGCTCGCGACGATGCCGTGCGCGGGCGGGTGACGTCGGCCGAGGCCGCTCCTCCCTCCGTACTGGTGATCGACGACGAGCCGCTCTGGCAGCGAAGCCTCGAGCGGGTGCTGCGCGGGCAGGGGCTGCGCGTCGCCTGCATCGCGAGCGGAGCGGGTCTCGACCCGTGGCTCGCGGGTGCGGGGATCGATGCGCTGATCCTCGATCTCGGACTCGAGGGCGGCGCCAGCGCCGGGGTCGAGCTGCTCGTGCGAGCCAGGCGCCTGCAGCCCGACCTCGCGGTCGTGGTCATGACGGGGAGCGCGAGCATCGAGAGCGCCGTCGCGTGCATGCGGCGCGGGGCGTTCGACTACCTGGCCAAGCCGTTCGACGACATCGAGGCCGTCCGGGCCACCGTGCGCAAGGCCGTCGACCATCGTCGCCGCGCGCTCGCCGCGCGCGCTCCCGTGCCTCCGATCGACGACGCCGCGCTCCCGCTCTCGCTCGCCGCCTACGAGCGGCGCGCGCTCGAGCGCGCGCTCGCCGAGCACGCGGGCGATGCGACGGCGGCGGCGCGCCGGCTCGGCATCGGCCGCAGCACCTTCTATCGCAAGCTCGCCGCCCACGGCGTCCGCACCGGACGCACGGGGGGCGCCCCCGACGGCCCGCGCGGGCTTGGTGGAGCCGGGTCGATCCGGTAGCTTCGCCGCGCTTCGTCGCTCGCCCCCCCACGCGATGCACGTCGACGCGGCGCGCGCCGAGGGCGCGCGGCCGCCCGTCCGGCGCATCCGGGGGATTGCGTGGCCGACTCTTCCTCACTGGTGCGGATCGCGGTCGTCGCCCATCCGGAGGCGCGCGACGGCGCGGTCGTCGATGCGCTGCGCCGGCTCGCCGGCGACGTCGAGCTCGACGTGGTCCGCGATCCCGCCGCCTGTATCGATCTCGCCGCGCGCGTTCCGCTCGACCTCGTCGTCGTCGACCGCCTGGTGGGCGCGCCGCGCGACGCGCTCCTCCGCACGCTGCGCGATCGCGGCGTGCCGAGCGTCGTCGTCACCGACGCCCGCGCCACGGCCGACGCGCTCGCGGCGTTCCGCGCCGGCGCGGCCGAGTGCGTGGAGGCCGGCCGCTCGCTCGCGCACTCCCTTCCGCACGCCGTTCTCGAGCAGACGCGTCGTGCGCGGTCGCGGCGCGAGCGCGAGTGGCTCGCCGGGCGGATCGGCGCCCTGCAGCGGCACACCGAGAACATCATCCACGACCTCAACTCCGCGCTCGTGGTCGTCGACGGCGACGGGCTCGTGACCTACGCGAACCCGAGCGCGGCGGCGATCCTCGCGGGCGGGTCCGATACCGGCGCGCTCGAGGGCGCGCCGGTGTGGCGCTGGTTCGAGGGCGAGCCCGAGCGGACGCGCATCGGCGAGACGCTCCGGCGCGGCGTGCGCTGTCAGGGCGCGGAGACGCAGATCCGCCGCACGGACGGCGCGCTCGTCCCGATCGGCATCTCGTGCGCGCCTCTCTTCGACGACGCCGGCGCGCAGTGCGGCGCGGTCGCGACGTTCCAGGACCTGAGCGAGGTGAAGCAGCTCCGCGAGCAGGTGCTGCAGACGGAGAAGATGGCCTCGATCGGAGAGCTCGCGGCCGGCGTCGCCCACGAGATCAACAATCCGACCGGGTTCATCCACGCGAACCTCTACCAGATGAGCGAGTACGTCGCGGACCTCGAGAGCGTGTGGGAGCGCGTGACGGACCTGCGCAAGGCGGTCGTCGCGGGCGACCTCGACGATGCGCGCCGCGCCGAGGCGGCGCTCGCCCGCGCGGCGGACGACGTCGACGTCGACTTCGTGCTCGGCGACTTCGGCAAGGCGGTGCGCGAGTCGCAGGAAGGCTCGGAGCGGATCCGGCACATCGTGCAGGACCTTCGCGACTTCGCGCGTCAGGACACGGGGCAGCGCGCGCCGGCCGACCTGAACCAGTGCGTCGACTCCACCGCGAGCATCGCCTGGACCATGATGAAGCACTCCGTGGTGCTCGAGAAGCGCTACGGCGACCTGCCGAGCGTCCCGTGCTTCGCCATGCAGCTCAAGCAGGTCGTGATGAACCTGCTCGTGAACGCCTACCAGGCGATCGAGGAGCGCCACGGGTCGACGGGCGCGATGGGGCGCATCGTCGTCGCGACGCGCGAGGTCGACGGCGGCGTCGAGCTCGTCGTCGAGGACGACGGCGCGGGCATCGCGGCCGAGCACCGCGCGCGCATCTTCGATCCGTTCTTCACGACGAAGAAGGTCGGCGCGGGCACCGGCCTCGGGCTGTCGACCTCCTTCAACATCGTCCGGCGCCACGGCGGGAGGATCCGCGTCGACAGCGAGCCGGGGGTCGGGACGAGCTTCCGCGTCTGGCTCCCGCTCGAGGTCGACGACGGCGACGATGTCGCGCCCGACGAGCGCGGCGGGAGCGCGACGTGAGCGGCCCGCCGACCCTGCTCATCGTCGACGACGAGGAGCGCATCCTGAACGCGCTGCGGCGCAGTCTGCGTCGCGAGGGCTTCGAGATCCTGACGGCGCAGACGCCGCAGGAGGCGCGGAAGTGGCTCGAGGAGCGCCCGGTCGACGTCGTGCTCTCCGACCACAAGATGCCGACGGCGAGCGGCCTCGAGATCCTCGCGATGGCGCGCGAGCTGCGCCCGGACGCGGCGCGCCTGCTGATCTCGGGCTGGCCGGAGCAGGTCGCGCCGGCGAGGCTCGCCGAGCTCGGGGTGCGGGAGCTGCTCCCGAAGCCCTGGGACGACGCCGATCTCAAGCGCGCGCTGCGCGAGGCGGCGGGTCGTTAGGCGCGGCCGCGGCGCGCGCTCACTCGTCGAGCTTTCGCAGCGTGTCGAGGTCGTCCGTCTGCGACGCCTTCCCGCCGACGAGTCGCACGCGGAAGCGCCGCTGCTGCCCCTTCGAGTAGTAGATCCGTCCCTTGCCGGCGAACGAGAGCTCGAACACCGCGAGGTGGTTCGGCAGGCCGCCGACCTTGCGCCGGACCGCGACGTTCTCGGCGTCGTCGTCGAGGCGCTTCAGGTTCTCCTCGCACTTGAGGCGCAGGCTCTCGTCGCCGAGCGCGACGATGGCGTCGATCGCCCGGTCGTCGAACTCGAGGTTCTTGTAGAGCGTGCGAAGTCGCCGCGAGAGCGCCTCGACGTCGCGCGCGCGCGCGCTCGACTCGGCGCGCGTGCGCTTGGCGGCCTTCGTGAGTCGCTGCTCGAGGTCGCGGATCGCGTCGTCGCGCTGCGCCAGGTCGTGCGCCGCCTCGTCGAGGAGGTCCTCGAGCGAGCGGCGCTCCTGGTCGAGCTCGACCGCGCGCGCCGCCTTGCCGCGCAGCTCCTCCTCGCGCGCGACGAGCGCGGCGAGCTGGGACTGGAGCCGCTGCCGCTCGCCGCGCAGCGTCGCGATCTCGTCCGCCTGCTCGCGCTCGGCGGGCTCCACCGCGAGCAGGCGGCGGCGGACGCCCTCGAGCTCGCCCTCGATGTGCGCGGCGCGCTCGGCGGCGGCGTCGCGATCGGAGAGCGCGAGCTCGAGCTCCTCGCGCTCGCGGCGCAGCGACAGGCGGTTGTAGAAGAAGAGGCCCTGGATCAACGCGGCCGCATAGACGAGCAGGATCGCGTTCGACAGCACGGTGTTGTGCGGGAGCGCGACGCTCACCTGCGCCGTCGCGGGAAGCAGTCGCTCGGCCTCGCGCAGGTTGTTCATGAGGTCGAACGCGTCGGGCGGCGCGGGCGTCGGGCCGCCGCCGTAGATCAGCGTCCGTCCGTCGCGCCCGATCGCGATGACGCCGACGCGCACGCCGCCGATCCGCACCCACGGCGAGCGCTTCACGTCGGCCTCGATGCGGCGCTGGATCTGCACCGACACCGCCTCGTCGAAGCGATCAACGTGCAGCGATTCCTCGACGCGCTGCTCGAAGAAGCGGCCGAGCGCCTGCTCCGCCGCCTTCACGGTGAACACGTAGAGGACGGCGAACACGGCGACGGCGAGATAGATGACGCGGTAGGAGCCGAGGCGCGCGGTGACGCCCGGCGCGTCGGGTTCCTCGCGGTCGCGCGGCGTCGCGTCGTTCGGGCTCGACACGGCGGCGAGCATACCGCGGTGGCACCGCGCGGCCCCGTGGCCCGGGAGGCGCTGCGGGCTACCGTCGCGCGCCATGCGCGTCGTCGACCTCGACCGGGACATGAGCGACGTGATCCCGACCGGCACCTCGATCGAGAGCGAGGTGCTCTTCGAGCGGATGACGCAGGCGACGCTCTCACTCGCCGCGTCGGCGCCCGGGCGGCGCATCCTCGACGTCGCGAGCGGCGTCGGGCAGGACTCGATCGCGCTCGCGCGCGACGGCGGCGACGTGGTCGGCGCGGAGCCGTCCGCGCGCATGGCGGGCATGGCGCAGCTGTTCGCCGCAGAGCGCGGAGGCCCGCTCCCGCGCTGGGTGCGCGCCTGGGGCGACGCGCTGCCGTTCGCGGACGCGAGCTTCGACGCGGTCGTCTGCAAGGGCGCGCTCGACCACTTCGACCGGCCCGACGCGGCGATCGCGGAGATGGCGCGCGTCGCGCGGCCGGACGGCCGCGTCGTGCTCGCGATCGCGAACTTCGAGTCGCTCGCGTGCCGGACGGGCCACTGGCTCGACGAGCTCGCGGCGCGGCGCCGCGGCGACGGCGGGCCGCGCGGCCGGCGCCACTCCGACTGTCCGAGCGACCACTTCACGCGCTACGAGCTCGACCTGATGCGCGAGCAGGCGGGGCGGCACCTCGAGCTCGAGGTCGTGCAGGGCGTGTCGCTGCTGTGGGGCGTACCCGGGTGGTCGCGGCTGCTCGCGCGGCTTCCCGCCGGCGCGGCGCGCGCCCTCCTTCACGCGCTCGACGGGCTGGCCGCGCGCGCGCCGCAGCTCGCCGACGTCGTGGTGCTCGCGGGCCGTCCGCGCCGCTCGGCGAGCACCTCCGCGTAGACCTCGCTCGTCGCACTCGCGATGCGCGTCCACGACAGGCGTTCGGCCACGCGCGCGCGCGCGGTCGCGGCGAGCGCGCGGCGCCGCGGCGCATCCGCCATCAGCTCGCCGATGCCGCGCGCGAGCGCGGCCGGGTCGTCGCGTGGCACGACGAGCCCGCCGCCGCAGAGCCGCATCACCTCGGTCAGTGCGCCCGCGTCGCACGCCACGACGGGCGTGCCGCAGGCCATCGCCTCGACCGCCGGCAGCCCGAACCCTTCCGTGCGCGACGGCACGACGACGAGCGCGGCGCGCCGGTACAGCGCGACGAGCTCGTCGGTCGGCACGCGGCCCGTCACGCGAAGCCGATCGGCGACGCCCGCCTCGCGCGCCCACTTGAAGACGGGGTTGTGGGGATGGTCGTCGTCGACGAGCGTGAGGCGCAGTCGCGCGTCGCAGCGGGCGAACGCCGCGACGAGCGTCCGGATCCCCTTGTTGGGGTCGTTCGCGCGGCCGACGCAGAGCAGCTCCGCAGCGTCCTTCGCGACCGAGGCGTCCGGCGAGTAGAGGTCGGTGTCGAGGCCGTTGTAGACGTTGCGGATGCGCTCGGTAGCGACGCCGAAGTCGCGCGCGATCTGCTCGGCGCTCCACTCCGACGACGTGATCACGCGGTCGAGCCGCCGCGCCACGGTGCGCTGCATGCCGATCGGATAGAACGTCATCGTGCCGATCGCCTCGCGCAGGTTCGTGTCGCGGACGAACGAGGCGCGGCGGTCGATCGTGAGCGGGTGGTGCACCGTCGTCACGACGGGCAGACCCATCCCGAGCATCCCGAGCAGGCCCCAGCCGAGGCACTGCACGTCGTGCACGAGGTCGAAGCGCGCGCCGCGGCGCAGCTCGTCGGCGAGCGCGCGGAAGGCGCGCACGCTGAATGCGAACGGCTCGGGCAGGAAGCCGAGGTAGCTCGCGGCGAGCTCGTAGAAGCGCAGCGGCGTCAGCATCCGGAGCGCGCCCTCGGGCGGGCGCATGCCCGCGTAGTCGCGCACGAACCACTTCGCCCAGAGCTCCTGGTTCGGGAGCTGCACGACCCTGCGCGCGAAGGGCATGGCGTCGGGGTAGGGCGGGCCGACGAAGACCTCGACCTCGTGACCCTGCGCGGCGAGCGCGCGTGCCAGGAACCACAGGTACACGCCCTGGCCGCCGCACTTCATGTTGCCGCGGTACGCGACGAACGCGATGCGCAGGGGACGGTCGGTCATCGCCGTGCGGGGTTCACGCGCCTCGGGCCGCGAGGCGGCCGGCGGGCTTGTCCGCGTAGAGGATCAGGCTCTTCGGACAGATGCGGTCGAGCGCGTGCTCGAGCCGCGCCATGAGCGGGCTCGCGGTCGCGCGGATCAGGAAGTGACGATAGGCGCGGACGAGCCGGCTCTCGTCGGCGTTCGGCAGGTGCATCACCGAGCGAAGCACCCAGTACGGCGTGTGGAAGCCGTGCGCGAAGCCGACGCCGCGCGTCGCGAGCCCGGCCTTCGCGAGGCCCTGCGCGAGCTGGCGCGGCTTGAAGATGCGGATGTGGCCGCCCGGACTCTCGAAGTACTCGTCGCCGAGCCGCAGGTAGAGGTGCTCGCTCGTCGCGGTCGGGATCGTCACGGCGACGCGGCCGCCCGGCTTCGTCACGCGCGCGAGCTCCGCGGCCGCGGCCTCGTAGTCGTGGACGTGCTCCATCACCTCGGAGCAGATCACGCGGTCGAACGTCGCGTCCTCGAACGGCAAGCGGAAGATGTCGCCCTGGATCATCTCGCCGAGCGCGCCGGAGGCCGCCGCCTCGCGGCGCAGCCGCTTGCTCGCGTCGCGCATCGAGCCGAAGTCGAGGTCGTAGCCGACGACCTGCGCGGCGCCGCGCGAGAGGCAGCCGAAGCAGTGGCGCCCCTCGCCGCAGCCCGCGTCGAGGACCCGGTGGCCCGGGCCGACGTCAAGCCGCGCGAGGTCGACGGTGAGCAGCACGCCGCGTGTCCTCGAAGACCTGCGCGAGCTGCGCGGCCGCCTGGTCCCAGCGGAAGACCGACTGCACGCGGCGCCGCGCGGCCGCGCCCATGCGCTCCGCCTTGCCCGGCTCGGACAGGATGTCCGCGATCGCATCGGCCATCGCGCGCGCGTTGCGCGCGGGAACGAGCCGACCGGCGCTCCCGTCCGTGCCGACGACCTCGGGCAGCGCGCCCGCGGCGTTCGCGACGACGGCGAGACCGCACGCCATCGCCTCGCTCGCCGGGAAGCCGAAGCCCTCGAAGAAGCTCGGCACGAGCGCGATGCGCGCGGTCGAGTACTGCTCGACGAGCTCGGGCACCTCGAGCATCCGATCGACGACGACGATGCGATCCTCGATGCCGTACTTGCGCGCGAGTCGCGGCACGAGGCCGTCGGGCGGGATGCGCCCGTCGACGATCTTGAGCTTCACGTGCGGCGGCAGCAGCGAGAGCGCCTCGAGCATCGTCCCGATGCCCTTCTTGCGGTCCTCGGTGCGCCCGACGAACAGCAGGTCCGTCTCCTTGGCGACGCCCGGCACGGGATGGAAGAGGTCGGCGTCGGTGCCGTTGTAGACGACCTCGACCTCCTTCTGCGGGATCCCGAAGTAGCGCTCGATCTCGACGCGCGACGCCTCCGAGACGGTCACGATCCGGTCGAGCCGCGGCGCCACCTGCTGCTGCATGAACAGCGGGAAGTAGAGCGTGCGCTTGATCTTCTTCACCAGCCGCGGGTCGATCGCGTAGTCGGCCTCGCGGTCGATGTGCAGCGGATGGTGGATGACGGAGACGACGGGCGTGCCGAAGGCGCGCAGTCCGAGCAGCCCCCACGACAGCGACTGGTTGTCGAAGACGACGTCGAAGCGGTGGCGGCGCTGTAGCTCGGGCCAGCGACGCAGCAGCCGCACGCCGAACGTCTGCATCTCGGGGAACACGCCGAAGCGCGACACGCCGAGCTCCCAGAGCGTCATCGGCTTGAGCAGCGAGAACGGTCTGCGCGGGTCGTAGAAGTCGGGCCACTCGCGGCCGAACACGTTGTCGTTCGGGATCTCGTGGAGCGGGATGCCGTCCGCGAGCTCGGGCAGCGGCGGGCCGGCGAAGACGTGGACCTCGTGCCCGGCTCGCTGCCACTCGCGCGCCAGGTACGAGGCATAGATGCCCTGGCCGCCGCAGTACATGTTGCCGCGATAGGTGAGCAGCGCGATCCGCATCGAGGCGCGTCCGGTCCGTCAGCCCTGCGCGTTCGCGCTGGGCGCGTCGCCCGCCGTCGCGGGCGGGGCCTCGGGCGCGGCGTCGACGCTCGGCTCGACGCGCACCGTGGCGATCGTGTAGCCGACCCAGCCGGCGAGGCCGAGCACGAAGAGGGTGAGGATCGAGACGGGGATCGCGAGCGCGACGTAGCTGCCGCTCCACACGCCCGCGACGAACAGCAGCGCGAGCACGGCCGCGCCGATGCAGATCGCCCAACCTTGCGTGCTCGATGCGTCGTTCATGTCCGCGGAGGGCCTCTCTCGGTCGCTCTCGGGCGGCGGGGTCGTCGCGTCCGCCCGAGCGGCGCGAGACCCGGCGAGCGGATCGTGTTCGGAGCCGTGCGGAGCGCGTCGGTCGACGGCGCGCGCGGTGGCGCCGCGGCCCTGCGCGCGGCGGCCGGATCATGCGCGGGGGCCGCGAGCGTGTCAACCGAGCCCAACCGACGTTCTAGCCGTTCGCGGGGAGCGGAGCGTCGCGCCCGGCACCCTCCGGCACCGACGCGCGCGTCGGGTGCGCGCACGGCGCGACGCGCGCGGGCGACGCCGCGCTCCGCGTGCGCCTATGCTCCGCGCCGTGCTGGTCATCGGCCTGATGTCGGGAACGTCCGCCGACGCCGTCGACGCCGCGCTCGTCGAGTGGCCCGACGACGCGTCGGCGCGGCCGTTCCGGCTGCTCGCCTGCGTCGAGGCGCCGCTCGGCGACGAGCTGCAAGGGCGCGTGCACGCGCTCGCCGCGTGCGAGCTCGCCCCGCGCGAGGCGCTGCGCGAGTTCGCGCGGCTCGACGTCGAGCTCGCGGTGCGGTTCGCGGACGCCGCGCGCGCGGTCGCGCGCGCAGCCTCGGTCGACCTCGCGCGCGTCGATGCGATCGCCTCGCACGGACAGACGGTCGCGCACCATCCCGAGCACGCGTCGTCGCTCCAGATCGGGAATCCCTCCGTGATCGCCGAGCGCACCGGCTGCACGGTCGTCGCCGACTTCCGCTCGCGCGACCTCGCGGCGGGCGGAGAGGGCGCTCCGCTCGCTCCGTTCTTCCATCTCGCGGCGCTCGGCGAGCGCGGCGAGGCGCGCGTCGCGCTCAACCTCGGCGGCATCGCCAACGTGACGTGGTTGCCTCCCTCGCTCGATCCGGACGAAGTCGTCGCGTTCGACGTCGGCCCCGCGAACGCGCTGCTCGACGCCGCCGTGCAGTGCGGCACGGGCGGTGCCGAGCGCATGGACGCGGGCGGCCGTCGCGCGGCGCGCGGGCGCGTCGACGACGCGCTTCTCGCGCGGCTGCTCGACGACGAGTTCCTGCGCCGACGGCCGCCGAAGTCGACGGGCCGCGAGCGCTACGGCCGCGCCGAGGCGCAGGCACTCGTCGCGGAGGTCGGCACTGCGCGGCTCGACGACCTGCTCGCCACGCTGCTCGCGTTCACGGTGGAGTCGGTGGCGCGCGCGTGCGCCGAGCTCCTGCCGGGCCGGCCCGCGCGGCTCCTCGTCGGTGGCGGAGGTGCGAAGAACCCGCGCATGCTCGAGCGGCTCGCCGCGGCGATGCCCGCCTGTGCCGTCGAGCCGTTCGAGGCCGCGGGCGTCCCCGCCGACGCCGCCGAGGCGATGGCGTTCTCGCTGCTCGGGCGCAACGCGCTGCTCGGCGTGCCGAACCACCTGCCGCGGACGACCGGCGCCCGGCGCGCCGCCGTGCTCGGCGTCCTGGTTCCCGGCGGAGCGGGGCGCATCGGACGTTAGGCAGGCGGCGCGGTCGTCAGAGCCGGAGCGCGAGGCCGTCGTCCGCGGTCTCGAAGCCGCAGCTCCCGCGACGCGCGTGCATCTCGGCGCCGAGGTGCGTCAGCAGCATGCGCCCGCAGTCGAACTCGCGGCGGTGCTCGGCGAGCTCCTCGAGACTCAAGTGGAAGTCGAGCCCGCGCGCGTGCTGCGTGCACTCGCAGATGAACAGGTCGGCCCCGGCGACCGCGCGCGGGAGCGCGTCGAACCAGCCCGTGTCGCCCGAGTAGGCGATCGAGGCGCCGCCGGCGTCGATCCGGTAGCCGTGCGGGTTCGATTCGATCTGGTGGCGCGTCGCGAACGACTCGACGCGCGCGGGGCCGATCTCGTGCGGGCGGCCGGGCGCCAGCTCGACGAAGCGAAGGTCGAAGGCGAGCGCGGTGTCGAGCGGGTGACCCATCGCCGCGGCGAGCGCGCGCACGCGCGTCTCGACCTCGGGCGGGCCCGCGATCCAGAGCGGCGTACGGCGCGCGTCGACGTAGCGCGCCGCGAGCAGCAGCTGGGGGATGCCTCCGAAGTGGTCGGCGTGGAAGTGCGAGACGACGATCGCGTCGATCTCGTTGCGGTCGATGCCGAGCTCGGCGAGGCCCGAGCCGGTCGTGGCGCCGCAATCGACGAGCAGCGTGCCGCGCGCGCCGCGCACGAGCACGGCCGACTGGCGGCGGCCGCCCGCGCCGAACGCGTCGCTCGTCCCGACGAACACGAGGTCGCTCACGCCGCAGGCTCCTCGGCGCGGTGGAAACGACCACCGGCGAACACGCCGTCGCTCGCGTCGACCGAGGCCGGAACGCGCTCACCGTCCCACACGACCGCGCGCGCGAGCCGCGCACCACCCTCGACGATGGCGCCGTCCCCGATCACGACGTCGCCGTCGACGCGGGTCGCGCCGGCGAGCGGGTGCGGGTGCGGGGCGTACGAGAGCGCGGGCGGGGAGAGGTTCGCGTCGAGGTACTCGCGCAGGGTGCCGACGGGCTCCCAGACGAGCTCGTCCGGCGCGAGCAGCGCGCCGCGCACGTCGCGCGCGCCGCGCGCGAGCTCGGGTGCCAGCCAGTCGCGCAGGTCCTCGAAGGCCGCGTCCTCGCCGCGCGCGGCCGCGACGCGGTCGAGTGCGTCGAAGGCCCGCGGCGAGAACAGCCGGACGCCGACGAAGAGCCCCTCGCGGACGGCGCCGCCGAGGTCGAAGCTCGCACCGATTCGCCGCACGACTCCCTCCGCGTCGAGGCCGATCGATCCGAAGCGGGCGGCGCGCGGGTCCGACCGCAGCAGCAGCGTAGCGGCATCGTCGCGCGCGCGGTGTGCGTCGACGAGCGCGTCGAGCCGGGTGTCGATCAGCATGTCGCCCGCGATCACGATCGACGGGTCGCTCGCGCGCAGGAACCCGGCCGCGCGTGCGATGCCGCCGCCCGTGCCGAGCGGAGCCGGCTCGGGGCTGAACGAGAGTGCGACGCCGGGAGGTCGGCAGCGCTCCGCCGCCGCGCGCATCAGGTCGGCGCGGTGGTGCAGGTTGACGATGACCTCGGTCACACCCGCCGCAGCGAGCCACTCGAGCAGGTGTGCGACGAGCGGGACGCCGCGCACGGGCAGGGCGGGCTTCGGTCGCAGCGCCGAGAGCGCCGCGATCCGCGTTCCGAGGCCGGCCGCGAGGATCATCGCGCGCACGGCGACTCCGGAATGCGCGCGACGAGCTCCGCGAGGTCGGCGAGCGCCGGGCTGCGCGTCGCGAGGGCGGCGGCGGCTCGCTGCAGGCTGCGCACGCCGTTCGGCACGTACGCGCGGTAGCGCTCGTCGCCGCGCTCGCGCACCGCCCACACGAAACGCGCCGTGTCCTTGCCGACGCGCGAGAGCGTGAGCAGGTCGAAGCGCTCGCGAAGCTCGGCCTCGGACGGGGCGTCGGGGAGCTGCGGGCGCACGCGCGCGAGCTGCTCGGCGATCTCCTCGTCGGCGAGCGCGACGTGCAGGTCGCGGAGCAGGCACACGAGGTCGTACTCGGGCGGCGCGAGGAAGGCGCCCTGCAGGTCGATCAGCACGAGCTCCGCGCCCGCGCCGCGATCGACCACGTGGAGGTTCTGCGCCTTGAAATCGCGGTGTGCGAGCCGCTGCGGTGCGGCGAGTGCGCGATCGGCGACCTCGTCGAACGCGCGATCGACGACGGCCCGCTCCGCCGCGGTGGCCGCGCGGCCGAACGCCGCCGGAAGCAGCCACGTCGCGACCTGGTCGGCCTTGTAGGCGAAGAGCGCGCGATCGAGGCGGCGCTCGAAGGCGGCGACGCCCGGCGCCCGTGCCACGCGCTGGAGCTCGGCTGCGATCGCGCAGGCGCGCGCGTAGAGGGCACGGCGTTCGTGCGCCGGCGCCTCGCGCGCGACGCGCTCGAGGGTGAGGTCGCCCGCGTCCTCGAGGAGCTCGATGCCGCGCTCGTGCGCGAGCCGGCGCGGAACGGGCAGGCCGCGCGACTCGAGCAACGCGCGGATCGGCTCGAGCGGCGGCTCGGGCGCGACGCCCGCCGGGCGAAGCGCCGGATCCTCCGGCATGTCGACGCGCGCGATCGCGGTGCGCGGCGCCGACGTCCCGAGCGCGCGCGCGCGGAAGAAGCGACGCGCGCCGAGCCCGGCGCGCAGCGGCTCGATCGCGACCGCGCCTGGCTCGACGCCGAACGCGCGCGCGGCGAGTGCGCGCACGCGCGAGCCGGGATCGTCGTTCGCCGTCACCCGCCGCTCGCCTGGCCGAACCACCAGTGGCTCGCCGCGACCGCGCCGACGAACCCGGCGAAGTCGGCCGTCAGGCAGGCGAGCACGGTGTGGCGCGTCGCGCGCACGCCGACGGCGCCGTAGTACACGGCGAGCACGTAGAAGGTCGTCTCGGTCGAGCCCGCGATCACGCAGGTGAGCTGGCCGACGAAGGAGTCCGGCCCGTACGTCTGGATCGTCTCGACCATGACGCCGGTCGCGCCGCTTCCCGAGAGCGGGCGGATCAGCGCCATCGGGAGCACCTCGGCGGGCACGCCGAAGCGGCTCGTCAGCGGGTCCAGGAGCCCGATCATCGCCTCGAGCGCCCCCGATGCGCGCAGCAGGCCCACGGCCACGAGGATCACGACGAGATAGGGAGCGATGCGCACACCGACCTCGAGGCCTTCCTTGGCGCCCTCGACGGCTGAGTCGTACACCGAGGCGCCGCGGCCGAACCCGAAGAGCACGAGCGACGCGAAGAAGACCGGCATCAGCCAGTCGGTCGCCCACTGCTTGAAGAGGGCGAGGCCGGCGAGCTCGGAGGTCGCGACGTCGCGGCCCATCACGACGAGGAGCAGGAGCGCGGCCGCGATCGCGGCGACTGCCTGCGCGCGGCTCGCGCGCGCGGGCGGCGCGGCCTCGGAGGGCGCATCCGCCGCGGTGTCGTCGGCCGCGGTGGCGGGCGGCCGCGTCGCGTCTCCGCGCGGCGCCGCGAACATCGGAAGCCGTCCGAGCGCGAAGTACGCGGCGATGCCTGCGACGGTCGAGCACGTCGACGCGACGAGCGTCGGGATCCAGATCGAGAACGGATCCGTCGAGCCCTCGACGGCGCGCATCGTGACCGCTCCGAGCGGGAACAGCGCGACGGCCGACGTGTTGATCGCGAGGAACAGGACCATCGGGTCCGACGCGACGCCGGGCGCCGGGTTGAGGCGGTCGAGCTCCTTCATCGCCTTGATGCCGAACGGCGTCGCCGCATTGCCGAGCCCGAGCGCGTTCGACGCCATGTTCATGATGATCGCGCCCATCGCAGGGTGGTCGGGCGGGACGTCGGGGAAGAGGCGCCGGAGCGCCGGGGCGATCGCGCGCGCGAGCAGGTCGCGCAACCCGCCGTCGAAGGCCGCGCGCATCGCACCCAGGAAGATGGCCATCACGCCGACGATCTTGATCACGAACGCGACGGCGCCGCGCGCGGACTCGATGAGCGCGCCGTTCACCGCGTCGAGCGTGCCGACCCATCCGCCGTAGGCGATGGCGACGACGACGAGTGCGATCCAGATCCAGCTGAGCACGTGCCCCCGACCCTCCGACGCGTTCGCGCCCGCGCTGCGTCGCACGTGCGAGGCGCCGCGCAGAGCGCGCGGCGTCGTCGCATCACCGCCGGTCGGGGGGAAGGAGGCGGTCGCACCGTGCGGCAGCGGAGCGCCGCGTGCCGCATCGGCGCGGGTGGTCTGCGACCTGAACGCGCGTCGAGCGCGTTCGATTGCTGGCCGCGAGGCTCACGGATAAGCTCGAACGCGTCAAGCCGATCGCGGCGCGCACGGGACGCGCGGACAACCTACAGCTCGATGCGGGGCGCTTCCGATGCGGGCGGGCATGTCGATCCCCCAGGCTGATCGCGCGGGCCTCGCCGCTCCCGCTCGCCGCACCGGCGCGCTCGCCGCGGCGGCGTGGCTCCGCCGCTCCGCCGTCCGCGTGCTCGCACTCGCGCTGCTCGCGTGGGTCCCGCTGGCCGCCGGCGGCGCCGCGGCCGCCGACGACGTCGCGGCGCGCGGGCGCGACGCCGCGCTCCGCGCCGCACTCGAACGCAGCCTCGACGTCCAGGCCCTGCGCGGCGCGCGGGTCGCCGCGCTCGTCGAGGGCGCCGACGGCCGCGTCGTCTTCGCGCGCGATGCGGACCGTCCACTCACCCCCGCCTCCAACGCCAAGATCTTCACGTCGCTCGCCGCGCTCTCGGCGTTCGGGCCGGCGCACCGCTTCGAGACGCTGCTGCTCGCCGACCGCGAGCCGGACGCCGAGGGCGCCGTCGGCACGCTCGTCCTCAAGGGGGGCGGCGACCCGGCCCTCAACTCCGAGGACTGGTGGCGCATCGCCGACGGCCTGCGCCGCGCCGGCCTGCGGCGCGTGCGGGGCGACCTCGTGCTCGACGACTCGCTGTTCGACCGCGAGCTCTGGCACCCGTCGTGGGGGCGGACGTCGGCGCGCGCCTACCACGCGCCCGTGAGCGCGCTCAACGCGAACTACGGAACGTTCAGCGCCGTCGTGCGGCCCGGCGCGGCGATCGGCAGCCCGGCGATCGTCTCGCTGGCGCCGGCCGTCGACCACCTCCGCCTCGTGAACCGCGCCGTGACGCTCGACCCGCGTCGCCAGACGCAGCTGCGCGTCGATCGCGAGGAGGCGGCGGGCAACGAGCTCGTGATCGTGAGCGGCCAGGCCGCGGCGGACGAGCACGACGTCACGTTCTACCGCAGCGTCGTCGACCCGACGCGCTATGCGGGCTCGGTGCTGCGCGAGCAGCTCGCGCAGGCGGGCGTGCGCGTCGACGGCGAGCTCCGCGTGGCCCGCGACGGCGCCGAGGCGGCGGGCACCGAGCTGCTCCGGCATCGCGGACGGCCGCTGTCCGAGATCGTCGAGCTGTGCATGAAGTACAGCAACAACCAGATCGCCGAGGCGCTCGTGAAGCAGCTCGCGCTGCGCGAGGGCGCGCCGCGCGGCAGCTGGAGCGAGGGGATCCCGGCGTTGCGCCGCCGGCTCGAGTCGCTCGGCGTCGGCGCCGACGGCTTCGACCTCGTCGACGGCTCGGGCCTGTCGTATCACGACCGCGCGACGCCTCGCGCGCTCGTGCAGGCGATCCGCGCGGGCGAGTCGTCCTTCGCCTTCGGCCCCGAGTGGATGGCCTCGATGCCCATCGCGGACGTCGACGGCACGCTCTCCGACCGCGCGGCCGGCGCTGCGGGCTGGGTGCGCGCGAAGACGGGAACGCTCACGCGCGTGACCGCGCTCTCCGGGCTCGCCCAGCTCGCCTCCGGCGAGCGCGTGCGCTTCTCGATCCTCGTGAACGGCTACCGGTCGGGCGACCGAGACGCGATGCGCGCGGTCGACGGGTTCGTCGAGGCGCTCGTGTCGCCGCCGAGCGTGGCGGCGGGCGGACGCTAGGCGCGAGCGGGCCCGCGCGGCTGCGCCGCCTGCGTCACGATCCGCGCGTCAGCAGCTGCTCGTGCGCGGCGCGGACCTGCGTGATGTAGAGCTGCGGCACGTCGGCGCCCGTGCGCAGGCGGTGGTCGATCCGCCCCGGCCCCCAGTTGTAGGCCGCGAGCGCCGTCGCGACGTCGCCCGCATAGCGATCCACGAGCTCGCGCAGGTAGGCGGTGCCGAGGCGCACGTTGACGATCGGGTCGAAGAGGGTGTCGGGCCCGTGCCACGCGACGTCCATGCGCGCGGCGAGCTCGGCGCCCGTCGCCGGCATGATCTGCATGAGCCCGTAGGCGCCGACGTGCGAGACGGCGAAGGCGTAGCCCGCGCTCTCGACGCGGATCAGTCCGAGCACGAGCAGCGGCTCGAGGTCGTGTCGCCGCGCCTCGACCACGATCGTCCGCGCGACCGCGTCGATCTCGGCGTCGGCGAGGCCGCTGTGTCGCTCGCGAAGGAAGTGCGCGACCTCGATCTCCACGGCGACGTCGCGCGCCGAGAGGAGCGGCGGCGCGTCGGCCGCGCCGCGCGCGCTCGCGGGCGCCGCGCCGACCGCGGGCAGCGTGCGCGTTCCGCCGAGTGCGAAGGCGGAGGCCGCGTCGCTGCGGTCGAGCCAGGCGCCGGTGAGCACCGCGAGCCCGAGCAGGGCCATCGTCGCGAAGAGGGTCTCGCGCATGGTGTCAGGCCCCGAACGGCCCGATGCCGAGCTCGGCGATGGCGAACGCGTTGTTGACGACGGCGTAGGCCGTCGTGACCGCGACCACGCCGAGCATCGCGGTGCGCAGTGCGGGCGCGAAGCGCGTGGTCGTCGCGAGATAGACGAGCGCCGCGAGCGTGACGAGCGAGTCGATCAGCAGCCCGGGTACGAGCCCCGTCTGTGCGAAGAGCCATGCGGCAAACGGGTTCGCCTCCGCGACGACCCACCCCTGCACGGGCTCGCGCAGACAGAGCCACGTCGTGACGTGGTCCGCCGCGGTCAGCAGCGCGATGGCGGCGACGAGGAGCGTGCGGGCAGCGGCCATCTCGGTGTCGTCTCCCGGCCCGCACCGCGCGGGCTGCGGGGACAGGGAGCAAGATGCGTGCCCCGCGCCGCGGCGCGCGCCGGAAGTCGAGGCCCGCTCCCGCGTTGGGTCGCCTCCCTGCACGCGCACGCGCACGCGCGATCCCGCCGGGACGGCGGACGGTGGGAAGGGCGCTTCCGCTCCGGGGGAAGCGCGCGGGTGGCCGGGGGGGCGCCCGGGCGAGCGAGCCGGGGTGGCGGGGGCGGGCGGTCCGGCCCGCGCCCGGCGGAGCGACTCAACGCGGGCGCTTCATGCGCCCCTTGCCGAGCAGGAGCCAGTCGAGAGAGACGCCCTCCTCGAGCGCGATCCTGACGAGGAAGTCGGCGTGGGGCGTGGTGCCGCTCTCGTAGCGGTTCACGTTCTGCTGGAAGACGCCGAGGTCCCGCGCGAACTGGCGCTGCGATCGCGCACCGCGCACCTCCGCGATGCGAGAAGCGAGCCCCTTCTTCCAGCGATCGAAACCGTCTGCGCTCATGCGCTCCCCCCGAGCGGCGCGGCCGCCGCGCGCGCCGATGCGGCTCCCCCGACGTCGACGCCGACCGGCGTCGGAGCGTCGCGTCCGCTCCGCGCCGAACAACGCCGCTCGTCGTCGATTCGACATTCCCGGTGTGCGAAGCCCCGCCGCCGGTGTGCGCCGGGCCGCGTCGCGCGGCGCGCGCCGCGTGGGCGGAGTGCGCGCGGGCGGCACTCGGAAGGCCGGACCCCGGAGCGGCGCGCAGTCTACCGGCGGCGTCCGCCCTAGCAAGGCGCTGCCGACGGGCGCACGATGGGACTGCGCCGATGCGGGAGCGGGTGTGCGAGTGCCGGCCCGGTGGCGACGTCGCGAACGCGTGAACGCGCGCGAAGGATGGAAAGGATGGGGTGGCGGTGCGCGTGATCGGCGGATCGTTGCGGAGCCGGCGGCTGCGTCCGCCGCCGCACGGCGTGCGGCCGACGACCGACCGCGTGCGCGAGTCCATCTTCGCGGCGCTCGGCGACGTCGGCGGCGCACGCGTGCTCGATCTCTTCGCCGGCAGCGGCGCGCTCGGCATCGAAGCGCTTTCCCGTGGGGCCGAGCACGCGACGTTCGTCGACGTCGCCCGCGCGAGCATCGCCTGCGTGCGGCGCAACCTCGACGATCTCGGGCTCGTCGGCCTCGCGCGCGTCGAGCCCGGCGACGCGCTGCGCGCGCTCCGGACGTTCGCGCGCCGCGGCGAGCGCTTCGACCTCGTCTTCCTCGACCCGCCCTACGACGCTGGCTTGTACGAGCCCGCGCTCGCCGCGCTCGCCGCCGAAGCGATCCTCGCGCCCGGCGGGCTCGCGGTGGTCGAGCGCGCGCGCCGCAGCCCCCTCGAAGCCAGCTCGCTCGTTGGCTACATCGTCGAGCGCGAGCGAGCCTACGGCGACACCGCGGTCGACCTGCTGCGCACCCACGACGGCGACGGCTCGCCCGACGCGAGCGAAAAGGGGGCCTGAATCCCGACATGGCGAAGGCCACGCCTCGGCTCGCGCTCTTTCCCGCGAGCTTCGACCCCATCACGAACGGTCACCTCGACCTCATCAAGCGGAGTCTCGAGGTCTTCGACGAGGTGATCGTCGCGGTCGCCGAGAACATCGGGAAGAACGCGACGTTCACGCTCGACGAGAGGATGGCGATGCTGCGCGAGGTGCTCGCCGAGCACCCGGGCGCGCGCGCCGAGAGCTTCGACGGGCTGATGGTCGACTACGCCAAGCGCATCGGCGCGACGGCGGTGATCCGAGGCCTGCGCGCCATCGCCGACTTCGAGTACGAGTTCGAGATGGCGCTCATGAACAAGCACCTCTACCCGAGCATCGAGATCCTGTTCATGATGTCGAGCCAGGAGTACCTGTACGTGAGCTCGTCGCGGCTCAAGGAGCTGGTGCGCTTCGGCGTGTCGATCGACGAGTTCGTGCCGGGCGTGGTCGCGAAGGCCCTGCGCGAGAAGCTCGGCCGGCCGCGCTAGGCGGCGCGCGGTACGCGCCCCGCCGCGGCGCTCGGGCGGGCGGCCGCGACGCGCGCAGCCGCTCCTTTCGTTTGGGGGACCGGGCTTTTCCGGTAAGCTCGCCGCCGTCCTCGCGGGAACCGGTCGCGGCTCCGCAGTCCGGGCCGTCCGGGGACAGCGTCCGGGGACGGCGTCCGGGGACAGCGTCCGGGAACAGGGGGTAGTGGATGCAGCCGCGCCGCATCCTTGTGGCCGCGACCGGCGGGATCGCCGCCTACAAGGTTCCCGAGCTCGTGCGCGCGCTGCGGCGCGCCGGCCACGAAGTGCGCTGCGTCGCGACGCGCGGCGCCGCGTCCTTCGTCTCCCCCCTCGTCCTCCAGACGCTGACGGGACACCCCGTTCGCAGCGAGCTCCTCGACCCGTCCGAAGAAGGCGAGATCGACCACATCGCGCTCGCGGACTGGGCCGAGCTGGTCGTCGTCGCGCCGGCCACGGCGCACACGCTCGCGCGCATGGCCCAGGGGCTCGCGGACGACCTCGTGTGCGCCGTCCTGCTCGCGACCCGCGCCCCCGTGCTCGTCGCGCCTGCGATGAACGTGAACATGTGGAGCCATCCGGCCACGCGGAGCAACGTCGCGGTGCTGCGCGAGCGCGGCGTGCGCTTCGTCGGCCCCGCCTCGGGCGAGCTCGCGTGCGGCTGGCAGGGCGAGGGCCGCATGGCCGAGCCCGCGGAGATCGCCGCGCACGCGGAATGGGCGCTCGGCGCGCGTTCGCTCGCGGGGCGTCGCGTCGTCGTGACGGCGGGCGGCACGCGCGAGCCGATCGATACGGTGCGTTCCCTCTCGAACAGCTCGTCGGGAAAGATGGGCTTCGAGGTCGCGGCCGAGGCGGCGCGGCGCGGGGCGGACGTCGTGCTCGTCGCGGCGCCGTGCGCGCTCGCGACGCCGGCGGGCGTGCGGCGCGTCGACGTCGTCACGGCGCTCGACATGCGCGACGCCGTTCACGCCGAGCTCGCCGACGCCGACGTGGTCGTGAAGGCCGCGGCGGTGGCCGACTTCCGGCCGGCCGCGCGCGCGGAGCGCAAGCTCAAGAAGGAGGTGCTCGGCGATGCCGCCGGGCTCACGCTCGAGCTGGTTCCCAATCCCGACATCCTGGCCGAGGTGAGTGCGCCGGGGCCGGGGCGCGAGCGCCGCGTCGTCGTGGGCTTCGCCGCCGAGAGCGAGGACGTCCTGCCCGCTGCGAAGCGCAAGCTCGCGCGCAAGGGCTGCGACCTGCTCGTCGCGAACGACGTGTCGCGCGCCGACGCGGGCTTCGACGTCGACACCAACGCGGTCGCGTTCGTGTGGCCGTCGGGCGACGTCGAGGAGCTGCCGCTGCTGCCGAAGCGCGACGTGGCCGCGCAGCTCTTCGATCGCATCGAGAAGCTCCTGCGGAGCCGCGCGTGAGAGGTCGCGTGCGCGCCGCGGGCGTGCGGTCCGCGATCCTCCTGTGCGCGGCCGCCGTGCTCGCGATGGATGCGCGCCCCGCGGCCGCGAGCGTCGTCCACGTCGTCCGCATCGATGCTTCGATCAACCCCGCGACCGCCGACTACCTGATGGGCGCCATCGACGACGCGCACGCGAGCGGCGCCGCCGCGGTGCTCGTCGAGCTCGACACGCCGGGCGGGCTCGTCGCCTCGATGATGGACATCGTCGGCCGGATGCTGAACGCCGACGTGCCCGTGATCGTGCACGTGACCCCGCGCGGCGCGATGGCGGGCTCGGCCGGCGTCTTCATCACGATGGCGGCGCACGTCGCGGCGATGGCGCCGGGGACGACGATCGGCGCGGCGCATCCGGTCTCGATCGGCGGAGCGAATCCGAAGCCCTCGACCGACGAGGACGGAGAGAGCAAGGGCCCGTCCGACTACGGTCTCGAGAAGGCCGAGAACATGCTCGCAAAGTACGTCGAGACGATCGCGAAGGAGCGCGGGCGCAACACCGAGTGGGCCGAGGAGGCCGTGCGGCACTCCGTCGTGATCGACTCCGAGGAGGCGCTCGAGAAGAACGTGATCGATCTCGTGGTCGACTCGCGCCGCGAGCTCCTCGAGCGCATCGAGGGGCGCGAGGTCACGCTCAAGAGCGGGAAGGTGACGCTCTCGCTCGCGAACGCGAGCTTCTCGCCGGTCGAGATGACGCTCGGGCAGCGCTTCTTCGCCTTCCTCGTCGACCCGAACGTCGCGGCCATCCTGTTGATGGCCGGGCTCGCGGGCCTCTACATCGAGTTCAACAATCCAGGGCTGATCGTGCCCGGCGCGGTGGGCCTCGTGTGCCTCGCGCTCACGGGAATCGCGATGCAGATCCTGCCGTTCTCGTGGGCCGGCCTGCTGCTGATCGCGGTCGGCATCGCGCTGCTCGTCGCCGAGATCTTCGTGACTTCGTTCGGTCTGCTCTTCGCGGCGGGCATCGCGTGCCTCCTCTTCGGAGGCTCGATGCTCTTCCACCTGCCGGAGGAGTCGGACCTGAACGTCTCGTTCTGGACCGTGCTCGTGCCGGCGGTGGCGGGCGTCGCGGCGTTTGGCGGCATCGCCGTGTTCGCGCTGAGTCGCAGCCTGTTCTCCGCGCAGACGGCGGGCGTCGACGAACTCATCGGGCTCGTCGGCAAGGCGGCGACGCCGGTCGGCGCGACGGGCAAGGTGTTCGTGCGCGGCGAGTACTGGAACGCGTCGTCGGACGACGCGGTGGGCGAGGGCGAGGCGGTCGAGATCGTCGGCGTCGAGGGGCTCGCGCTGCGGGTCCGGCGCGCACGGAAGCGGTAGCGGGGCGAGGCAGGGCGGACGCCCGACGGGCGGCCACGGAGGGGAGCATGATCCAGGTTCCGATCATCTTTGCAGGCGTGCTGCTGGCGCTCGTGTTCGCCGGCTTCAAGGTGCTGGCCGAGTACGAACGCGGCGTCGTGTTCCGGCTCGGCCGCTTCGCGGGCGTGAAGACCGCCGGCCTCAAGTGGATCATTCCCGGCGTCGACCGCATGGTGCGCATCTCGCTGCGCGAGATCGTCATGGACATCCCGGCGCAGGAGGTGATCACGCGCGACAACGTCTCGGTGAAGGTCAACGCGGTGCTCTACTTCCGCGTGCTCCACCCCGAGAAGGCCGTCATCCAGGTCGAGAACTACCTCTACGGCACGAGCCAGCTCGCGCAGACGACGCTGCGGAGCGTGTGCGGCCAGGCCGAGCTCGACGACCTGCTCGCCGAGCGCGATCGCATCAACCAGCAGCTGCAGGAGATCATCGATCTGCAGACCGAGCCGTGGGGCGTCAAGGTCCGCGCGGTCGAAGTGAAGCAGATCGACCTGCCCGTCGAGATGCAGCGCGCGATGGCGCGGCAGGCCGAGGCCGAGCGCGAGAAGCGCTCGAAGATCATCCACGCGGAGGGCGAGTTCCAGGCGGCGGAGCGGCTCGCGAACGCGGCGCGCGTGATCGCGACGGAGCCGTCCGCGCTGCAGCTGCGCTACCTGCAGACGCTCGCCGAGATCGCGACCGAGAACAACTCGACGACGATCTTCCCGATCCCGATCGACATCCTGCGACCGTTCTACGACGGCACGTTCTCCGGAACGCGCGGCGGCGGCGACTCGCAAGGGAAGGGGTAGGCCGTGGCGCGGGGGGGCGGCACGTCCGACGAGATCGAGCGCAGGGCGGGGCGGTCGGTGCGCCGCTGGCTCGTGCTGGTCACGAGCATCGGCGTCATCGGCGGCTGGGCGTACACGGGCTTCTATCGGCTCGCGCCCGGCGAGGCGGCCGTCGTGTTGAGCTTCGGCCGCTACCTGCGGACCGAGGCGACGGCCGGCCTGCGCTGGCACGTGCCGCGTCCGATCCAGTCGCACGCGGTGATCCGCCTCGGCGAGCTGCGGCGCGAGAAGTTCGGGTACCTCGACGCCGATCGCGCCGCGCTGACCGAGGAGACGGCGGCCGGCGAGAACGCGATCCAGACCGCCGACAACAACATCGTGAACATGAGCTACGTGGTTCAGTACTACGTGAACGATGCGTTCTCGTTCGTGTACGGCCTCGCCGATCCGACGGCGACGCTGCGCGACGCGGCGCAGAGCGCGCTCCGCGAGGTCGTCGGCAAGCACACGGGCAACGAGGCGCTGCGGGAGAACCGCGCCGGGATCCAACGCGAGGCGGAGATCCTGCTCCAGGACCGCGTCGACGCGTACTTCGGCTCGAGCGAGCGCTCGGCGTTCCGCATCGACAAGATCGAGATCCAGGACTCCAAGGCGCCGGCCCCCGTGCAGGGCGCGTTCGACGACGTGGTCGCGGCGCGCCAGGACGAGCAGCGCAAGCAGGCGGAGGCGCGCGGCGACGCGCGCGAGATCGTCGAGCGCGCGCAGGCGCAGGCGCGCGAGGTGCAGGAGGCGGCGATCGCGTACCGCGACGCGAAGCTCGTCGAGGCGGAGGGCGAGGCCGCGCGCTTCACGGCGCTGCTCGCCGAGTACCAGCGCGCGCCCGAGGTGACGCGCGAGCGGCTCTATCTCGAGACGATGGAGTCGATCCTCCCGACCGCGGAGAAGGTGATCGTCGAGCCGGGCGCCGCGCAGGTCGTGCCCTTGCTGTCGATCGGGGCGGAGCGGGCGCGGAGCGGCGCGCCCGCCGCGACCGCGGGCGCCGCGGCGAGCGCCGCGGCGGCGGAGGACACGCCGTGATGCGCGCGATCCTGCTGGTGCTCGCGACGGTCGCGCTGGCCGTCGGCGCGATCTGGGCCAGCGAGGTGCGCCTGCCCGGCGGCTACCTCCCGAGCGTCGTCGTCGTGACGCGCGAGTTCGAGCAGAACGTGCTGCTCATGCCGGTCACGGCGACGGAGTACAAGGTCGTGACCGAGCCCGGGTGGGAGCTCGCCGTCCCACTCAGCCGCGTGATCACCGTGGACCGGCGCCTGCAACACCTCAACGCGACGCCGATCGACGTCGTGATCGCCGGCGGGCAGACGCTCCGCACCGATTACTACGCCGTCTGGCGCATCGCCGACCCGAGCCTGTTCATCCGCGCGTTCCCGCAGTTCCAGGAGGACGCGGAGTACGGCATGAACAAGGCGCGCGCGCGCATCCAGGAGTCCGTCAAGGGCCTCGTGGGCGAGACGATCGGCAGCCTCGACATCGCGCAGCTCCTCGAGCGCACCGAGGTGCTCGACGCGATGGCCGAGCGTGCGAACGAGGAGCTCGTGGAGACGGGCGTCGCGATCGTGGACGTCCGGATCAACAGGATGGATCTCCCCGCGCAGGCGTTGACGGCGGCCTACGAGCAGATGCGCGAGCAGCAGCGCGCGATCGCGCGCGAGTCGCGCGTGCGCGGCGAGCGGCTCGCGCGAGAGGCGCGCGCGCAGGCCGAGAAGGAGGCGCGCGCCACGCTCGCGGAGGCCAACGCGTTCTCCGAGCGGACGAGGGGCGAGGGCGACGCGGGTGCCGCGCGCACGTACGCCGACGCCTTCGGCCAGGACCCCGAGTTCTACGCCTTCGTGCGGAGCCTCGAGGCCTACCGCAAGACGCTCGGCACCGAGACGACGCTCGTGCTGCCGCCCGATCACTCCTTCTTCCGCTACCTCGATCGCGACGCGGGCGCGCGGCGTTAGGCGGCGCAGAGGGCCGGGGGCCGGGGTCAGCGCGGCGCGCGGGCGAGAGCCGAGCCGGCGCCGGCGGCGAGGAGGGCGACGAGCCCCGCGCTGACGACGGCCGGCGGCACGAGGGCCTGTGCGGCGAGCACCGCGCCGACGCTCCGCACCGCGAAGAACACCGCGAGCGCGAGCGTCGCGAGCGAGGCCGTGCGGCCGATGCTCCGCGTCCGCTCCGTCTCGAGGCCGATCGGGATCGCGAGCGCGACCAGGAGCGCGATCGCGATCCAGTCGGCGACGCGTCCGTAGAGCGCGGCACGCGGGCGCGATCCATCCGCGCCCCGCGCCTCGCGGGCGGCGATGTACTCGCGAAGCCCGGCGATCGAGAGCGCCCGCACGTCGGGGCGGAGCGCCGCGCGGCCGGGCGGGTCTGCGATCGCGAGCTCGAGGCGATCCTCGCGCCGTACCGTCGGGAGGGCCGCGGCGTCGCCGGGCGGGTACTCGCGCACGACGGCATCCCGGAGCGTCCACCGATCGCCCTCGCCGACGGCGGCGCTCCGCGCATCGATGCTGCGGCGGAGGTCGCCCTCGGCGTCGCGCTCGAAGAGTCGGACGTCGAAGAGTGCATCGGAGGCCTCGTCCGCGTCGGCGACGCGGAAGATCCAGGGGCCGCGATGCACCCAGAACGCGCCGTTGCGGAAGCGCAGGGTCGGCGCGTCGTCGCGTTGGCGATTCCACGCGCGGCGCGCCTCCAGGCCGACGCTCTCGTGGAAGGCGGCCATCGCGACTGCGAGCGCGAGGCCACTCACGAGGATGGGCGTCGCGGCGGCCGCGAGCGACACGCCGCCCGCCTTCATCGCCGTCCACTCGTTGCTCGAGGCGAGCTGCGCGGCCGCCAGGAAGGCCGCCAGGAAGGCCGTGACCGGAACGACGTAGCTGGCATACTCCGACGCCAGTCGCAGGCCGAGGTACGCGAAGGCTCCGCGCCAGCCGTCGCCCCACGCGAGTACGCCGTCGAGATCGAGCAGCAGCTCGACGACGACGATCGCGAGGGCGGCGATGCAGGTGATGACCAGGAAGAGCTGCACGAAGCGCGCGGCGAGATGGCGCGACAGGGTTCGCACGGCGGGGAGTCTAGCAGTGGAGGTCGTACACGGGACGGCGGCGCTCGAGCGCGTGCTCGTCCGGCCCGTACTCACGATCGGCAACTTCGACGGTCTGCACGTCGGACATCGCGCGATCATGGAGGTCGTCGTCGATCGGGCGCGCGCCCACGCGGGCGAGGCGGTCGTCTACACGTTCGACCCGCATCCGCGGAAGGTGCTCTTTCCCGAGCGCGCGCCCGCCCTGCTCACGACGCTCGACCAGAAGCTCGAGCTGCTGGCGTCGTTCGGCGTCGACGTGACCATCCTCGAGCCGTTCGATCGGGGCTTCGCCCGCGTCACTCCCGAGGAGTTCGTGCGCGACTACGTGCACGCCCGGATCCGGCCGGTCGAGGTCTACGTCGGGTACGATTTCCACTATGGGCGCGATCGCGAGGGGTCGATGAGGCTGCTCACGGAGACGGGCCCGCGGCTCGGCTTTGCCGTCACGATCGTTCCCGAGGTGACCGTCGGAGAGCGCGACGTGAACTCGACGCGCATCCGCGACCTGCTCGCGCGCGGTGAGGTGGAAGAGGTGAGCGAGCTCCTCGGCCGCGCCTTCAGCGTGCGCGGCAACGTCCTTCCGGGTCAGCGACGCGGTCGCGGGCTCGGCTTCCCGACCGCGAACCTCCGTCCCGAGAACGAGGTGCTCCCGCGCAACGGCGTGTATGCGGGGTACGTCGCACTCCTCGACGAGGGCGAGCCCGCGCGAGGGACGCGCCTCCCCGTGGTGACGAACGTGGGGACGCGTCCGACCTTCGACGACGGGCAGGGGCTGCTGGCCGAGGCGCACGTACTCGGCTTCGACGGCGACCTCTACGGGCGCCGCGTCGATCTCTCGTTCGAGCACGCCATCCGCGACGAGCGGCGCTTCGAGGACGTCGAAGCGCTCCGCGCGCAGATCGCACGCGACGTCGAGCAGGCGCGCGCGCTGCTGGGGCTCGCGTGAGCGAGACGACCGCGTCGACCGAGGCCCCCGAAGCACCGCGCTCGCGCTGGACCGACTGGCGCGTGTGGCTGGGCGTCGCCATCACGGTCGGGTGCATCTGGTACGTCGCCAAGGACGTTCCGATGAGCGAGGTCGCGAGCGCGCTGCGGCGCGCCGACCTGTGGACGTTGCTCGTCGTCTCCGTTCCCGCTCACGTGCTCAGCATCTACCTGCGCGCGCTCCGCTGGCGGCATCTCACCAACCCGATCGCGCCGATGTCCCGCGGACTGCTCTACAAGGCGCAGTCGGTCGGCTTCCTCGTGAACAACCTCGTCCCGCTGCGAATGGGGGAGTTCGTCCGCTCGTGGTACCTGGCGCGCGAGACGGGCACGCGCGGCGCGGCCATCCTCGGAACGGTGGTGCTCGAGCGCGTGCTCGACATCGTGTGCGTGCTGCTGATGGCGGGGGCGTCGATCGGTCTTCTCGGTGCGCGCGCGGGCGATGGGCTGCTCGCCGAGGGCGCAGTGCTCCTGCTTCCGACGGGGTTCGTCCCGCTCGCGGGACTGATCGCCCTGCGCTTCGCGCCGGCGGCGGTCCTTCGCGGCGTCGAATGGGCGATGCGACCGTTCCCGCAGGACGCGCGCGATTTCGTGTCGGGGAATCTCCTGCGCTTCACCGAGGGCCTGGCCGCGATCTCGGGCGGCACGCACCTGTGGTGGATCCTGTTCCACTCGATCACGATCTGGCTGCTCGTCGGCGCGCTCCCGATGACCGCCGGGCTCGTCGCGTTCGAGCTCCCGCCCGAGGTGACCGCGAGCACCGACCGGCTCGTCTACGTCTCGTGGCTGCTGCTCGCGGCCGTGGGCGTCGCGGTCGCGATCCCCTCTGCGCCGGGGTTCTTCGGCGTCTATCAGCTCGCGTTCACGGCCGTGCTCCGGCCGCTCGGCGTCGACGATGCGACGTCGCTCGCGCTCGGCCTCCTCGTGTGGCTCGTCTTCTGGGCGAGCTTCACGCTCCAGGGCTTCGTCGTGCTGCGCCTCGGCGGCATCTCCTTCGCCGAGCTGACCGCGGCCTCTGGTAAAGCTCCCACGAACGACCGCCGATAGCTCGCCGAGATTGCGCCGCTTTCGTGGCGACGCCGCCCGTGTCCGCAGCGACGGACGGGCGGCGGCACCGCGCCGCGCGCTGGGAGAGGTCGGCGGTGAACGAGCGGATCGGTGAGCTCCTCGTCCGAGAGAACCTGCTCTCGAAGGACCAGCTGAAGAAGGCGCGCGACGAGGCCACGGCGAAGGGGAGCCGACTCGGCGCCGAGATCACCGAGCTCGGCTTCCTCGAGGAAGCCGAGCTCACCGACTTCGTCGCGAAGCAGTACGGCGTCCCTTCGATCAACCTCGACGACTTCGACATCGATCGCGAGGTCCTGTCGCTCGTCCCCGAAGAGGTCGCCCTCAAGCACACCGTCGTCCCCGTGAACCGTGCGGGCTCGACGCTGATCCTCGCGACCGCCGACCCGTCCAACATCTTCGCGCTCGACGACATCAAGTTCCTCACCGGCTACAACATCCAGCCGGTGGTCGCGTCCGAGACCGCGATCAAGCGCACGCTCGACAAGTACTACGACGCCGGCACGTCGCTCGACGACGTGATGGCGGACTTCGACGATTCGGATATCGACGTCGTCACCGACGACGACGAGTTCGACGCCGCGGAGGCGGCGGGTGCCGCCGAGGACGCACCCGTCGTCAAGCTCGTGAACCTGATCCTGACCGAGGCGATCAAGCGCAACGCGTCGGACATCCACGTCGAGCCCTACGAGCACAGCTTCCGCGTTCGCTACCGCATCGACGGCCTGCTCTACGAGATCATGAAGCCGCCGATGAAGCTCAAGAACGCGATCATCTCGCGCATCAAGATCATGTCCGAGCTCGACATCGCGGAGCGGCGCCTTCCCCAGGACGGCCGCATCAAGCTGAAGCTCGGTCGTGGCCGCGAGATGGACTTCCGCGTGTCGGTGCTTCCGACGCTGTTCGGCGAGAAGGTGGTGCTCCGTCTGCTCGACAAGTCGAACCTCCAGCTCGACATGACGAAGCTCGGCTTCGAGCAGCAGCAGCTCGACGTCTTCAAGGACTGCATCCACCGCCCCTTCGGAATGGTGCTCGTCACGGGCCCGACCGGCTCCGGAAAGACGACGACGCTGTACTCGGCGCTGTCCGAGCTGAACAAGATCTCCGAGAACATCTCGACCGCCGAGGACCCGGTCGAGTTCAACCTCGCCGGCATCAACCAGTGCCAGATGCACGAGGACATCGGGCTCAACTTCGCCGCCGCCCTGCGGTCGTTCCTGCGCCAGGACCCCGACATCATCATGGTCGGTGAGATCCGCGACTTCGAAACGGCGGAGATCGCCGTCAAGGCCGCGCTCACCGGCCACATGGTGCTCTCCACGCTGCACACGAACGACGCGCCCTCGACCGTGAACCGCCTCCTGAACATGGGTATCGAGCCGTTCCTCGTCGCTTCGTCCGTCAACTGCATCGTCGCCCAGCGCCTCGCGCGTCGGGTCTGTCCGGAGTGCAAGGAGGTCGACGACGTCACGACGAAGGAGGAGCTCGTCGAGGCGGGCATGACCGAGGAGGAGGCGAACAGCATCACGCCCATGAAGGGAGCCGGCTGCGGAAACTGCAGCGAGACCGGCTTCAAGGGGCGCGTCGCCGTGTACGAGGTCATGGAGCTCACCGAGGAGCTCAAGGAGTTCGTGCTGAACGGGGCGTCTGCCCTCGAGCTGAAGCGCGAGGCGATCCGGGGCGGGATGCTGACCCTGCGCCGGAGCTCGCTCAACAAGCTCGCCGAGGGGGTGACCACCCTCGGCGAGGTCTACCGCGTCTCGAGCGCGGACTAGCCGGACGACGAGGAAGGGATCGCTGCATGGCGAACATGCATCAGCTGCTGAAGGCGATGATCGAGAAGGGCGCGTCCGACCTGCACATCACGACGGGGTCGCCGCCGCAGCTGCGGATCGACGGCAAGCTGCATCCGCTCAAGATGCCGCCGCTGTCGCCCCAGGAGACGAAGCAGCTCACCTACTCGGTGCTGACGGACGCGCAGAAGCACCGGTTCGAGGAGACGAACGAGCTCGACCTCTCGTTCAGCGTTCAGCGCCTGTCGCGCTTCCGCGGGAACATCTTCGTGCAGCGCGGCAACGTCGCCGGCGCCTTCCGCGCGATCCCGTTCAAGATCAAGACCTTCGAAGAGCTCAATCTGCCGCCGATCGTCACGGAGCTCGCGCGCAAGCCGCGAGGCCTCCTGCTCGTCACGGGGCCGACCGGCTCGGGCAAGTCGACGACGCTCGCGTCGGTGATCGACCGCGTCAACACCGAGCGCAACGAGCACATCGTCACGATCGAGGACCCGATCGAGTACCTGCACCCGCACAAGGGCTGCATCGTGAACCAGCGCGAGGTGGGCGCGGACACGACGGGCTTCAAGACCGCGCTCAAGTACATCCTCCGGCAGGATCCCGACGTCGTGCTCGTCGGCGAGCTTCGCGACCTCGAGACCATGGAGGCGGCGCTCTCGATCGCGGAGACGGGCCACTACTGCCTCGCGACGCTCCACACGAACTCGGCCGTCCAGACGATCAACCGCATCGTCGACATGTTCCCGCCCTACCAGCAGTCGCAGATCCGCCAGCAGCTCTCGTTCGTGCTCGAGGGGATCATGTGCCAGACGCTCCTGCCGCGCGCGAACGGGCCGGGCCGCGTGCTCGCCCTCGAGGTCATGGTGCCCAACTCGGCCATTCGCGCGCTCATCCGGGACGACAAGATCGCGCAGCTGTACTCGGCGATGCAGGTCGGCCAGGAGAAGTACGGCATGCAGACCATGAACCAGTCGCTGGCGGCGCTGTACAAGCGCCGACTGATCACGCTCGACGACGCGATGGGTCGCAGCTCGGACGTGCAGGAGCTCCGGAACCTGATCGGCCAGGGCTCCGACGGCGGCGTGAACGCGCGGCGCGCGAGCTAGCGGACCACGAGGGAGGCCGCGCCGACGCGCGGCGGAGGAACGACGATGCCGGTCTACACGTGGACGGGACGCACCCGCCAGGGCGCGCAGAAGAAGGGCGTGCTCGAGGCCGTGAACGAAGCCGCCGTGATGGCGCAGCTGCGTTCGCAGGGCATCGTGCCGGGCAAGGTCAAGGAGAAGCCGAAGGATCTCGAGGACCTGTTCCCGTTCCTGAAGCCGCGCGTGAAGACGAAGGATCTGGTCGTCTTCACGCGTCAGTTCGCGGTCATGATCGACGCGGGTCTCCCGCTGGTGCAGTGCCTCACGATCCTCGGCGACCAGATGGAGAACGCGACGTTCAAGAAGGTCGTTCGCGAGATTCGCAGCGACGTCGAGCAGGGGTCGACGTTCGCGGACGCGCTCGGCAAGCACCCGCGCGTCTTCTCGGACCTGTTCGTGAACCTCGTCGCGGCCGGTGAGGTCGGCGGCATCCTGGACACGATCCTCAACCGCCTGGCGGCGTACCTCGAGAAGGCGGACAAGCTCGCGGCCCAGGTCCGCGGCGCGATGGTGTATCCGTCGACGGTCATGGTGATCGCCATCGGCGTCATCACCGTGCTCCTGGTGAAGGTGATCCCCGTCTTCGAGAAGATGTTCGTCGACTTCGGCGGCGAGCTCCCGGCGCCCACCCAGATGGTGATCGACCTGAGCAATTGGATGCAGGCGTACATCGGGTACTGCTTCATGCTCGCGGGCGGCGGCTTCTTCGCCTTCTTCCAGGCACGCAAGCGCAACGCGCAGTTCCGCTACCGGACGGACAAGCTGTTCCTGATGTCGCCGGTGTTCGGGCCGCTCCTGAAGAAGGTGGCCGTGGCGCGCTTCACGCGGACGCTCGGAACGATGATCGCGAGCGGTGTTCCGATCCTCGAAGGCCTCGACATCGTGGCTCGCACCGCGGGCAACATGGTGATCGAGGAGGAGATCCAGATGACGCGGTCGTCGATCTCCGAGGGCAAGACGCTCACCGAGCCTCTGCAGGAATCCAAGGTCTTCCCCGGCATGGTCGTGCAGATGATCGCGGTCGGCGAAGAGACGGGCTCGATGGAGACGATGCTCTCGAAGATCGCCGACTTCTACGACGACGAGGTCGACAACGCGGTCGCCGCACTGACGTCGCTGCTCGAGCCGATCATGATCGTCTTCCTCGGCGGCGCGATCGGCGGCATCCTGATCGCGATGTACCTGCCGATCTTCAAGATCGCCGAAGCCGTGATGTAGGCGCGACCGCGCGCCCATGGGACGTGACGAAGCCGTCGAGGCGCCGGGCGGCGAGCTCCCGCTCTCCGTCGCGACGGAACGGCGCCTCGTCGCGCTCATGGTGGCGCGGCTCGCGCTCTCGCTGCTGAGCTTCGGGATCCTCCTGCTGCTCGACGGCATCGGCGTCGGCCCGACGCTGTCCGAGACCGAGCGGAGCGGCCTCTACTGGACGCTCGCCTTCGCGTTCCTCGCGACGGCGCTCTCCGGCCTCGCGTTCGACCGCGCGCGGAGCGCCGCGAACTTCGCGACGTTCCAGATCGCGGCGGACGTCGGGATCGTGACCTCGCTCGTCCACTTCTCCGGTGGGCACCAGTCCGTGTTCAGCTTCCTGTACGTCGCGGTCACGGCCTATGGTGCCGTGCTCTTCGAGCGCCGGCGCGCGGTCGCGGCCGCGACGGCGAGCGCCGTGGCGTACGGAGCGGTGCTCGTGCTGGAGCAGCTCGGCCACGGTGTCGGTGCGCGGCCGGCCCACGTCGCGGTCGCGGCAGCGACCTGGGGCGTCCACGTGGGCGCCCTGTTCCTGGTGGCGGCCCTCGCGAGCACGCTCACGAGCGAGCTGCGCCGCACCGGCGCGGCGCTCGACAAGAGCGCGCACGACCTCCGCCGCCTTCGCGACCTCAACGCGAGGATCGTGGAGAGCCTCAACAGCGGCCTGCTGACGACGGATCCGAGCGGCCGCATCGGCTCCTTCAATCCGGAGGCGGAGCGGATCACGGGCATGCGCAGCGCCGACGTGGTCGGGGTTCGCGTCGACGACGTCATCGGCGGCGCGTGGGAGGTGGTGCGGTCGGGAACGCCCGAGCAGGGCGAGCGGGTGCGACGCGCGCGTCTCGAGCTCCGGCCGACCGACGGGCGCGTGCGCTTCCTCGGTCTCGCCGCGTCGGCGCTCCGCGACACGGACGGCGCGGCGGTCGGTCACGTCGTCATCTTCCAGGACGTCACCGACGTGGTCGAGATGGAGCGGAAGCTGACGCGGAGCGAGCGGCTGGCCGCCGTCGGCGAGATGGCCGCGAAGATCGCGCACGAGGTGCGCAACCCGCTCGCCGCGATCTCGGGTTCGGTCCAGATCCTCCGCAAGGATCTCGCGGACCCGGACGCGCCCGACCCGTCGCGACTGATGGACATCGTCGTGCGCGAAGCCGATCGCCTGAACGCACTGATCACCGACTTCCTCGACTACGCGCGGCCGCGACCCGTGCGGCGCGAGCGCATCGACCTCGCCGCGGTGTGCGCGGACGTGGTGGAGATGCTGTCGACGACGTGCCCCGCGCACGTCTCGATCGAGCTGCGATGCGAGAGCGACGCGGTCGCGCTCGGCGACGCCGATCAGATCCGACAGGTGCTCTGGAACCTGTGCCGCAACGGTCTCGAGGCGATGAGCGAGCCGGGGGTGCTGCGGCTGGCGATCCGGCGCGCGGAGCCGGCGCCTCAAGGGGCGAGGAGCGAGGGCCGAAGTGGGGAGGCCGCGACGCTCGCGGGGGTCGAGATCGTCGTGGACGACGAGGGGGCCGGGATCGACGCCGCGGCCGTGGGGCGGCTCTTCGAGCCGTTCTTCACGACGAAGCGCAGCGGCACGGGCCTCGGGCTCGCGATGGTCCATCGGATCGTCGAGGCGCACGGCGGCGAGATCGAAGTGGCGAGGAAGACGGGGCGCGGCGCGCGCTTCGTCGTTCGACTTCCCTCCGTCGAGGCGCGTGGCCGCGACGAGACGACGGGCGAAGGCAGGGCATGAACGACGCTGCGCACATCCTGGTCGTCGACGACGAGCAGAGCCTTCGCGAGTTCCTCGAGATCTTCTTCCGGCGCGCGGGCCACGTCGTGTCGACGGCCGCGGGTGTCGAGCAGGCGCGCGCGCTCCTCGAGGCGGACGACGTCGACGTCGTGGTGTCCGACATGCAGATGGCCGACGGCTCCGGTCTCGACGTCCTCCGCCACGTCCAGGCGTCCTGCCCCGAGACGCCCGTCATCATGATCACCGCCTTCGCGACGACGGATTCCGCGATCGCCGCGATGAAGGACGGTGCATACGACTACATCACGAAGCCGTTCAAGGTCGACGAGCTCGGCGTCGTCGTCGGAAACGCGCTCGAGAAGCGGCGCCTCACTTCCGAGAATCGCCGGCTCCGCACCGAGCTCCGCACGCAGGCGCGCCAGCGCCGCATCGTCGGCAACAGCGCCGAGATGCAGCGCGTCTTCGAGATGATCGCGCAGGTCGCCGGAACGAAGACCAACGTGCTCGTGAGCGGCGAGAGCGGGACGGGCAAGGAGCTCGTGGCGCGCGCCATCCACGAGCAGAGCGGCCGCGCCGACGCCCCGTTCGTCGCCGTGAACTGCGGCGCGATCCCCGAGAACCTGCTCGAGAGCGAGCTCTTCGGGCACATGAAGGGCGCGTTCACCGGCGCCGTGCAGAACAAGGAAGGCCTCTTCGAGACCGCCGACGGGGGAACGCTGTTCCTCGACGAGGTGGGCGAGCTGTCGCAGCCGTTGCAGGTCAAGCTCCTGCGCGCGATCCAGGAGAAGACGATCCGACGCGTCGGCGGGACGAGCGATCGGCGCGTGGACGCGAGGATCATCTCGGCGACGAATCGCCGGCTCGAGGAAGAGGTCGCGGCGGGTCGCTTCCGGGAAGACCTCTACTACCGCCTCAACGTCATCCAGATCGCGCTGCCCCCGCTCCGCGAGAGGCGCGGCGACGTTCCGCTGCTCGTCCACCGGTTCCTCGAGCGCTTTTCGCAGGAGCTCGGGAAGGAGGTGGGGGACGTCGACGCCGACGCGATGGAGCTGCTCACCGAGTACGCGTATCCGGGCAACGTGCGCGAGCTCGAGAACGTGATCGAACGGGCGGTCGCGCTGTCGCGAGGGGGGGCCATCGGTCTCGCGGAGATGCCACCGACGCTGCTGCGTCCGGCCGACCCGGAGGGCGCACCGTCGATCCCGAACGCGGGCGTCGACCTCGATCGCTTGATCGCGGACTACGAGCGCTCGCTGATCGGCGAGGCGCTGCGCATGACGGGCGGCGTGAAGAAGCGCGCCGCGCGCCTGCTCGGCGTCTCGTTCCGCTCGCTCCGCTATCGGCTGGACAAGCTCGGGATGGACACCGGGCGGGCCGACGAGGACGACGCGGGCTGAGTGCTCAGTCGCGGATCCCGTACTCCTTGAGCTTGTAGAGCAGGGCGCGCTGGCTGATCCGGAGCCGGCGCGCGGCGTGCGTCCGATTCCCGCCCGTCGCGCGCAGGGCGCGTCGGATCGCCGCCGTCTCTGCGGCGCGGCGCGCGGCGCGCAGCTCCCAGACGTCGAGCTCTCCGCCGTCGGCGCGCTGGATCACGTCGGGCAGGTCGCCGACCTCGATGCGCGCTCCGTCTCCGACCAGGAGTGCGCGTTCGAGCGTGTTCTCGAGCTCGCGCACGTTGCCCGGCCATGCATGGCGCGAGAGGCAGGCGAGGGCGTCGTCGGCGATGGCGCGCACGCCGCGCCCGTGCTGGGCCGCGAGGCGCGCGAGGATGTGATCGGCGAGCAGGGGAATGTCGGCCCGACGCTCGCGCAGGGGCGGCACTTCGATGCGTCCTTCCTCGAAGCGCGCGAGCAGGGTGCTCTCGAAGCGCCCGGCCTTCGCCTCGCGGTCGAGATCTCGCTGGGTCGAGGCGACGACGCGCAGGTCGGGCGCCCCGCCGGTCGGTGCATCCCCCGCGCGGCTCGCGCCCGCATCGAGCGCGTGCACGAGGCGCACCTGGAGGGTTTGGGGGAGGGCCCCGATCTCGTCGAGGAAGAGCGTTCCGCCTCGTGCCTCGACGAGCAGCCCGCGTCGCGCGGGTGCGGAGTCGGCGTCGCCGCTGCGCGCGCGTCCGAAGAGCTCGCTCTCGAGATGCTCGGCGCCGGCGCCTTCGCACGCGAGCGCCACGAACGGCCCTTCGTGTCGAATCGACTGGGCGTGGATCGCGCGTGCGATCGACTCCTTGCCCGTCCCGGGCTCCCCGCGCACGAGCACGTCGTCGACGCGGCCGGCGACGCGCTCGACGGCCTCGAGCACGGCGATCATCGAGGTCGATGCCGCGACCACCGGTCGGTCTCCGAGCGCGCGGCGGAGCTCGCGATGCAGGAGCCCGAGCGAGCGGAAGCGGTGCTGCGCCTCGCGGGCGCGCTGCAGGACGAGGAGCGCTGCGGCCGGGGCGATCGGACGGGGCAGGACCTCTCGTACCCCGCGCGCGAGAGCCCCCCGCGCCAGCTCCTCGGGGTCGCCGACGTCCGTGAGGACGACGGTCGCACGCGGAAGACGGCGGCGGATCTGCGGGACGATGTCGTAGCCGTCGAGTCCCGGGAGCCGCGGGTCGCACAGCACGACGTCGACCCAGCCTTCGTCGAGCCGGGGCAGCGCCTCGGCGGCGTCGTCCGCGCGGACGAAGCGGAGGTCGCCGTCGCCCTCGCCGGCGAGCGCCGACTCCAGCTCCCGCAGCAGCGCCGGGTCTGGGTCGATCACGAGCAGCGTCTGGGGCATTCCGGGCTCCGCGCCGCGCTCGGGGGAGAAGAATGGAGCGCGCGCGCGTTCTCGGCCGCACGGCCGGCTTCCGTGAGCGTGTTCGGTCGGGCGGTCGAGACCCGGCCGTCCGCATGCCGATGCGTCCCTCCTGCCGTCGAGTTGGGTGTGACTCGCGACACCAAGAGGAGGTGAGTAGGTCCCTCAAGTCCCTGAATCTCGGGGCCGATACCCGCAATCGACGTACGCGCGTGCGCGTGGAGGTCGCCGCGTTCCGCGGAGGGGGGGCTGGTGCCGACCAACAACGTCCAGCGATATCGCGAGCGGCTGATGATGAGCAAGGCCGAGCTCGCCCGGAAGGCCGGGCTCTCGACGCTCACCATCGACCGTCTCGAGGCCGGACGTCCGTGTCGGCTCGATACGAAGCGCAAGGTCCTGCTCGCGCTCGGCCTCAAGGTCTCGGACAAGGAGCTCGTGTTCGGCGAGGACGACGAGGTCGGCGTGACCTCGCGACGCCTCGCGCTGAGCACGGACAACGCCTAACGGGCGCGGAGCGGCGGCTCCGAACGGAGAGATCCATGCACCTGTCTCTGCCTGGTTTCGCGAAGAAGTCCCTCGTCGGACTCGACATCGGATCCTCGTCGGTCAAGGCCGTCGAGCTCGCGCTGAAGGGGAAGGGCAAGGGCTTCGAACTCCGCAGCCTCGGCATCGCGCCGCTGCCGCCGGAGGCGATCGTCCAGGGCGTCTTCCTCAACTCGAGCGCGATCGTCGACGCCATCAAGGAGGCGATCGAGAACGGCCGGATCAAGACCAAGGAGGTCGCGGCCGCCGTCGCCGGACATTCGGTGATCGTCAAGAAGGTGAGTCTCCCCGCCATGACGCGAGAGGAGCTCGAAGACCAGATCCAGTGGGAGGCCGAGCAGTACATCCCGTTCGACGTGAACGAGGTGAACCTCGACTTCCAGATCCTCGACACGAGCGACGGCGAGGGGCAGATGGACGTGCTGCTCGTCGCCGCGAAGCGCGACCTGATCGACGACTACGTGCAGGTCATCTCCGAGGCCGGTCTCGTCCCCACGTGCGTGGACGTGGCGGCCTTCGCGGTCGAGAACGCCTTCGAGGCCAACTACGAGGTCGAGGCCGACCAGACCGTGGCGCTCGTGAACGTGGGGGCGCAGGTCGTGAACATCAGCGTGGTGCAGGACGGGGTGCCGGCCTTCACGCGCGACATCAACACCGGCGGCAACCACTACACGGAAGAGATCCAGAAGGCGCTCTCGATCAGCTTCGATGAGGCCGAGCGCATCAAGATGGGCGGCTCGAGCCGCGACGGCGACCAGGAGGTCGTGCCCCAGGAGGTCGAGCAGGCGATTCGATCGGTCACCGACACCGTCGTGGGCGAGATCGCGCGATCGCTCGACTTCTTCATGGCGACGAGCTCCGACGCCCGCATCTCGAAGGTCCTGCTCTCGGGCGGCGGCTCGCGGATGGCGGGCTTCGACACCGCCTTCGCCGAGCGCACCGGCCTGACCGTCGAGGTCATGAACCCGCTCGCGCGGATGGTCGGGAGCAAGGGCTTCGACCCCGACTACCTGAGCGAGATCGGTCCCTCTCTCGGCGTGAGCGTCGGCCTGGCGACGCGAAAGGCGGAATTCTGATGATCGAGATCAATCTCCTTCCGCATCGCGAGGCCCGGCGGGTCGCCGACCTGCGCGAGACCGTGGCGGCGCTCGTCTTCGGCCTCGTGGTCGTGGGCGGCGGCATCTGGTTCGCCGAACGCGACATCGCGCACGACATGACCGCCGCCGAGGCGTCGGTCCGCCAGCTCAAGTCGAACATCGAGCAGTACAAGCCCCAGGAGCAGCAGGTCGCCGACTTCAAGACGAAGAAGCAGCGCCTGCAGGTGAAGCTCGACGTCATCCGGAGCCTCGACGCGGCGCGCAGCGGCCCGCTGCGGCTGATGGACGAGCTGTCCCTCCGCACGCCCGAGCGACTCTGGCTCACGAGCCTCAAGACGAGCGGCAACAAGGTGACCGTCGACGGCGAGAGCCTGGACACCGGCGTGGTCGCGGACTTCCTGCGCGGCCTGAACGAGTCCCGGTACTTCCAGAACGTCGATCTCGAGTCGACGTCGCGAGGCGCCGGCGTGGAGGGTGGCGTGAAGGTCGTGAAGTTCACGGTCACGGCCGAGATGGTGAACCCCGATCAGCCCGCGGTGACGAGCGCGAGCGGAGAGGCGGCCTGACCCATGGCACTTGAACTCGGATTCGACGTCGACGAGCAGCTCGAGAAGCTGTCGAAGGTTCCGCGAAGCGCGCGCCTCGGAGCCATCGGCGTGCTGCTCGTCGCGGTGGCAGCCGGGTACTACATGATGTCGTACCAGGAGTCGCGCGGGCAGGTGACGCGCCTCGAAGCAGAGGCCCAGGAGCTCCAGCGCAAGCTCAACAAGGTCCGCGTCGTCGCGAGCAACCTCGGCGAGTTCGAGCAGGAGGTCGCGGACCTCGAGCGCGATCTCGAGGTGGCGCTCAAGCAGCTGCCGAACCGCAAGCAGTTCGAGGACCTGCTGCGCGACATCAGCACGGCCGGCAAGAAGGTCGGGATCGACCTCAAGGGCATCAACCGCGAGAAGGAGCTCGAGCACGACTTCTACGCGGAGGTGCCCTTCAAGATCAACTTCGACGGCACCTACCACGACATCGCGAAGTTCTTCGAGCGGCTCTCGAAGCTGTCGCGCATCGTGAACATCGGTGCGCTCGAGATCAAGGCGGGGCGCGACGGCTCCAACTCGATCCTGACCGTGAACGGCACCGCGACGACCTTCCGGTTCCTCGCGGACGACGAAGAGCCCGCCAGCGACACCGCGGCGAGCACGCCGCCGGCGCGCGGCGGACGCGCGTAGGAGGGGGCGAGCGTGAAGACGAAGGCAGTGGGGATCGCGCTCCTTCTGGCGCTCTGGGCGCTGGCCGGGTGCGGCGGCGACGAGGTCGGCGGTCCGACGACGGCGGACTACGAGGCCGAGCGAGCGCGCGTCGCGGCGCAGGTCAAGAAGAGCGAGACGCGCGAGAAGCAGGCGGCCAAGGCGGCGCCCGAGGCGGCGCCGCCACAGGAGAGCCAGATCGGGAGCTTCGCGTCGGTGGGCGAGAACTACACGTACTCCGCCGAGGGACGACGCGACCCGTTCCAGCCGTTCCGGATCGACACGACCGCCGACGAGAGGAAGGGCGGTGGCCCGCTCGAGCAGTTCGAGCTCGAGCAGCTCGAGGTGGTGGCCCTCGTCTGGCGCGGCGACACCGCGCGAGCGCTGGTCACCGACCCGTCCGGCACGACGTACACCGTGAGGGTGGGCAGCCGGATGGGCAAGAACGAGGGCCGAGTGATCCACATCGGAGACAACCTCGTGCTCGTGAAGGAGACGTACGTCGACTACGCGGGCAACGAGAGTACGAAGGACGTCGAGCTCCGGATTCGCACGAGTCAGCAGGGGGGGTGAGCGCAATGTTCGCTCGGGAGAACGGGATGAAGAAGTGGGTGCTGCTCGCCGCTGTCGGCGTCGTCGCGGGTCTGATGGCCTGCGCGACCTCGCAGGCTCCGGAGGGCGCGGCAGCGACGGGCGCGGATCGGTTGTCGTCGCTGAGCGTGACGAGCGATGGCGAGTCGACGCTGGTCACGTTCGTCGGCGTCCGCGATGCCGACGTCGTGGTCGGCGAGCACAGCGATCCGTGGTCCCTCTCGGTCGAGCTCGGCGACGTTCCGATGGCGAACGCGATGTCGCCGGTCGCCGTGTACGACGGGCTCGTCGACCAGGTGTCGGCGTCGAGCTTCGTGGACGACGGCGGCGCGACCGCGACGCGGGTCGAGATCGCACTCGCACGCGAGGCGGCGCACGACGTCGAGGTCACGGAGGACGGCGTCGCGGTCCGCATCTTCGCGAGCGACGGCGAGCACACCGCCGAGGCTTCGGAGGCGGACGCGGACGAGAGCAGCGACGTCTGGGGAGAGGACGCGGCGCCGATGGACGCGGCGTTCGAACCGGCGTCGGCGGCCGCCCCGCCGGCGGCCTCTGCGCTCTCGGACGTGCGGGTCGAGGCCGTCGTCGGGGGTGTCGTCGTACACCTCGTCGCCGACGGTGCGATCGGCGAGATGCAGACGTTCGTGCTCGAGAGCCCCGACCGACTGGTCGTCGACCTGCCGGGTCTCGCCTCGACGGTCAAGCAGGGCCGTGTGCAGAGCGACTCCTCGGTGGTCTCGAGCGTCCGTGTCGGCGCCCATGCGGACAAGGTCCGCGTCGTCATGGACGGCGGCAGCGATGCGATGGGCTTCCAGGCGAAGCACCTCGCGCCCGCGCCGGACGGGCTCTTCGTGAGCGTCGGCGAGGGTGAGGCGCTCGAGGGCGCCCTCGCAGCGGCTCTCGCGGCGAGCGAATCCAAGTGGGCGGCATCCGCGCCGACCGAGGTCGCGATGGAGACGGAGTCGGCGCCGGCGAGCCCGGCGGCCGAGCTCGACGAGGAGCCCGGCTTCGCGATCGAGTCGGTTCGCGACGACGAGTCGTCCTCCGCAACGGACGAGCCGACGGCGACGCAGGCCGAGGTCGTGACGGTCTTCGGCGTCGAGTACGAGTCCGACGCCGCGAACCAGGTCGAGCGCATCGCGATCGTCGCGAGCGGCGCGATCGATCACGACTGGGTGGCACCCGACGCCGAGACGGTCGTGATCCGACTCCCGCACGCGGTGATCTCGAAGGAGGCCGAGGGGCGCATCGCGCCGCGCGAGGGCAGCCCGCTCTCGCTCATCTCGGTCTTCCAGCAGCCCGACGTCGAGCCGGCCGAGGTTCGCATCGTCGTGAAGCGGACGGCCAACCTGGTGCCCACCATCGCTTCGATGGGCTCGAACGTGCTGGTCGAGTTCCCCGCTCCCGCGATGGCACCGCCGGCGGCGGTCGCGCGCGCGACGGAGAGCGACGATCTCGAGGTCGCCGCTGCCGACGAGCTCGAGGCCGACGCGTCGCTCGATCCGACCGAGCCGCAGATGCCGACGTCGCCGAGCGTCGTCGAGGACGATCTGCCGATGATCGAGGACGTCGCGGTCGCGACGCCCGTGGTCGCGGTCGCCGAGGAGCTTCCGCTCGCGGCGGTCTCGAGCGCGAGCTCGCCTCCCGCGTCGCTCGAGCCGCCGGCGGCGATCGAGGTCCTCCAGGAGGGCGGGCTGATCGACGGCAAGCAGTATCGCGGCCGCCGCATCTCGCTCGACTTCAAGGATGTCGCGATCGCGGACGTGCTGCGCCTGATCGCCGAGGTGAGCGACCTCAACATCATCTCGGGTGACGAGGTGCAGGGCAACGTCAGCATCCGCCTGGTCGACGTCCCGTGGGACCAGGCGCTCGACGTGATCCTCCTGACGAAGGGCCTGGGCTTCGTCCGCGTGGGCAACGTGCTCCGGATCGCTCCGGCGGACGTGCTCGCGCAGGAGGAGGAGGTGCGCCTGCAGGAGCGACGCGCCAAGGAGAAGCTCGAGGACCTGGTCGTGAAGCTGATCCCCGTGAACTACGGGGACGTGAAGTCGATGCAGGGGCTCGTGAAGCGCCTGCTGACGTCGCGCGGCAGCGTCAACCTCGACGAGCGCACGAGCACGCTGATCGTGAAGGACATCGCCTCGGTGGTGGACGAAGCGACCGCGCTCGTGGGCGCGGTCGACACCGAGACGCCGCAGGTGATGATCGAGGCCAAGATCGTCGAGGCGAAGCTCGAGTTCTCGCGGGAGCTCGGCTCGGTCTGGTCGGTCGGCCGCAACCAGCTCACGGATCCCTTCGACTCGTCGAGCCCGATCGACGCGACTCTCGGGAGCAAGGACTTCCGCTGGGCGCCGTCGAACTTCCGGTCGCTCTCGAACTCGAACAACGTGAGCTTCCTGAACAACATCACGGCGACGCCGACCGGCCTGCTCAACCTCTCGGCCTTCATCCTGGACGAGCAGTTCAACCTGGACGTCCAGCTGCAGGCCGCCGAGGAGTCGGGCAACGGCAAGGTGGTGTCGAGCCCGCGTGTCGTCACGCTCGACAACACCGAGGCCGAGGTCGAGCAGGGCGTGTCGATTCCGTTCCAGACCTTCGAGAACGGCGACGCGAAGCTCGAGTTCATCGACGCCGTGCTGTCGCTCAAGGTCACGCCGCACATCACCTCGAACAAGAGCATCATCATGAAGATCGAGGTGACGCGCGACGCGCCGGACGCGACCGTCCCGACGCCGACGGGCTCGCCGGCCATCGCCAAGAACCAGGCGAAGACCGAGACGCTCGTGAAGGACGGCCAGACGCTCGTGATGGGCGGCATCTACACGATCGACAAGGCGCTGCGGCAGACGCGGGTTCCGTACCTCCACCGCATCCCGATCTTCGGGACGGCGTTCAAGAGCAAGGAGGTCGACGACTCGCGCCAGGAGCTCCTGATCTTCGTGACGCCGCGCATCGTCGTGCAGCCCGAGATGGCGAGCTAGCGCACGGCCGATCTCCGGAGGCGAGCGCCTCCACCGGTTCCCGCCTTCCCAGAGGCGAACCCGAGGCGGGGAAGGGCTCATGGCCCTTCCCCGCCTCCTCGTTCGGTGCGCCGCGTCCGTCGCGGGTCGTTCCGCGTTCGCACGTCGCACCTATACTGCGCCCATGTCCGAGCTGGAGGGGGAGCGCGCGCGAGGAGGATCTGTCGCCTCGGGCGCGGTGTGGCTCGTCGGGATGATGGGCGCGGGCAAGTCGACGGTGGGTCCGGTGCTCGCGCGCGCCCTCGGGCGCGCCTTCGTCGACACCGACGAGGCGATCGTCGCGAGCGCCGGCCGGTCGATCTCCGCGATCTTCGAGCACGAAGGGGAGGCGGCGTTCCGCGCGCGCGAGCGCGCGGCGATGGCCGACGCGGCGAGCCGCGCTGCGGTGGTGGCGCTCGGCGGCGGTGCGATCGCGCAGGACGGCGCGCCCGCGTGGCTCGCGGAGCGCGGCGTCGTGGTCTATCTCCGCGCGACGCCGCGCACGCTGTGCGCGCGCGTCGGCGACGCCGCGGATCGTCCGCTGCTCGCGAGCCTCTCGGCGCCGGAGCGGCTCGCGCGCATCGAGGCGCTGCTCGCGGCGCGCGAGCCGGCCTACGCTACCGCCCGCGTGGTCGTCGACGTCGATGGCCCCGGTGCGAACGGAGATGCACCGCAGGTCGCCGCGCGCATCGCCGCGCGCCTGCGCGCGCTGCCGGACTGGGAGGACGGGTGAGCTCGAAGGGCAGGGGGGGCCGCCGCACCGCGGCGGACGCGCGGAGCACGGCGGGCTCTACGGGCGAGCGGCGCATCCGCGTCGCGCTCGGCGACCGCAGCTACTGGATCCACATCGAGGCGGGCAGCCTCGCGCGAGCGGGCGACGCCATCGCGGCAGCGACCGGCGCGAAGCGCGTCGCGATCCTCACGGTGCCCGAGGTCGGGCGCCGCTACGCGCCCGCGCTCACGCGCTCGCTGCGCGCGGCCGGCCTCGCGGTCGATCGCTTCGACCTGCCCGACGGCGACGCGACGAAGAACCTCCGCCAGGCGGAGCGCCTGTACGGCGCGCTCCTCGCGGCCGGGCTCGACCGCAGCTCGGCGCTGGTCGCCCTGGGCGGGGGCATGGTGGGCGATCTCACGGGCTACGTCGCGGCCACCTACCTGCGCGGCATCCCCTTCGTCCAGGTGCCGACGACGCTGCTGGCGATGGTCGACGCCAGCGTCGGCGGCAAGGTCGCGGTCAACCTGAAGCAGGGGAAGAACCTCGTCGGCGCGTTCCACCAGCCGCGTCTCGTGTGGATCGATCCCGCGACGCTCGCCTCGCTGCCCTCGCGCGAGCGCGCGGCGGGGATGGCGGAGATCATCAAGGCCGGGGCGATCTGGGACGCCCGCTTCTTCGCCGAGCTCGAACGGAGGGTCGGCCATGCGTTGGCGCTCGACCCCGGCGCCCTCGTCCCGGCGATCGATCGGGCGTGCCGCATCAAGGCCCGCATCGTCTCGCGCGACGAGCGCGAGGGCGGGTTGCGGATGCTGCTGAACTTCGGGCACACGCTCGCCCACGCGGTGGAGAAGCACTATCGCTATCGCCGCGTGCTCCACGGCGAGGCGGTCGCGATGGGGATGGTCTACGCGGCACGCCGCTCCGAGGAGCTCGGCCTCGCGCCGGAGGGCACGCGCACCCGCCTCGAGGATCTCGTCTCGCGCGCGGGGCTCCCGACGGCGCTCCCGAGCTTTCCACGGCGCGCTTATCTCGATGCCCTGAGCGTCGATAAGAAGAAGCAGGATCGACGCATCCACTACGTCGTCCTGCGACGCATCGGCCGCGCGGAGACGCGGGCGATGACGCCGCAGGAGATCTATCCCAAGCGCGGGCGCGCGGCCTGATGCGGGCCGCGCGCGGAGGAGCCGTGGCACTCCGAACGGACGTCGAGGAGATCGAACGGCGGGTCGAGGCCGATCCGTCGAGCGCGGAGTTCGCGATGCTGGCCGAGCTCTACCGCCGCGCCGGGAGGCTCGACGATGCGCGGCGTGTCGCCGTCGCGGGGCTCGTCGCGCGCCCGGACGACGCCGCCGGCCGCATCGCGCTCGGGCTCGCACTGCTCGACCTCGGCGAGACGGCGGCGGCCCGCTACGAGCTCGAGCGTGCGATGGGAAGCATGGCGGGCGGCGCGTCCGAATCGCTGTTCACGCCGGCCGACGGCGAGGCCACCTACGGCGGCGGCATCACGAACGCCGGTGGCGCGCCCGCGCCTCCCGCTTCGGACTCGCCCGCGCGGGTGCTCGCGTCCGACGTCGAGTCGCTCCCCGACATCGAAGCCGTGGCCGCGGAGGCGCGGGCGGACGCTCCGTTCGGAGCCGCACACGCGCTCGGCGCCGACGCCGTCGGTGAGGACGAGCTGGAGGCGGCGTTCGCCGAAGCCGCCTCGGTGCGCGAGGAGATGCGGGACGCCAACTCGATCGCCGCGGAGGCGATGATCGCGGGGCGTCTCGACGAGCCGGAGGGCTTTCCGCTCGAGGACGTGGAGGCGCTGTCGGCCGTCGAGCTCGAGCCGTTCCAGATCGACGATGCGGCCGTCGCACCGCGCTTCGCGACCGCGACCATGGCGCGGCTGCTCGCCGAGCAGGGCAACCCGGCGGCGGCCGAGCGCATCCGGAGCCGTCTCGCCGAGCGGGCGCCCGAGGGCCCGGTCGGCGGCCGCGCCATCGAGCTGGACGCGGCCTCGGCGCTCGGCCTAGCATCCCCGCTCCGCGCGGACGCCGCGGAGCCCGAAGGCGGGTTCGCTCCCGCTGCGGACGGGGCGCGGCGCGCGCAGCTCCTCGCGACGCTCGAGTCCTGGCTCGCGAACCTGCAGAGGGGGCACGCATGAGCTTCGAGGCCTCGCTCCGGGCGATCGTCGACGGTTGCGGCGGCGGGATCGCGGCTGCGCTCATGGGCGTGGACGGCATCCCGATCGCACAGGTCGAGGCCTCGGGTGGAGGGGGCCGCGCCGAGCTCGACGACATCGCGATCGCGGGCGTCGAGTTCGGACGCATCCTCGAGGAGGTGCGCAAGGCGTCGGACGCGCTCGCGGGCGGGCCGGCGCGCGAGTGCGTCTTCGCGCTCCAGCGTTTCACGGTCGTGATCCACAGCGTCGACGAGGAGAACTTCGTCGCGCTCGCGCTCCTTCCCGATGGCAACCTCGGAAAGGCGCGCTATCTGATCCGCCGCCACCTGCTCCCGATCCGCGACGAGCTGTAGCCGCGTCGTGCTCCGCGGTCCGCGGCCCGAGGCCGGCGCGGCCGGGGACCCGGGCCCGCGAAGGAGCCGCGACCGTGACCGCATCGCCGCGCATCCTCGTCCTCCACGGTCCCAACCTGAACCTGCTGGGCGAGCGCGAGCCCGACGTGTACGGCGCGACGACGCTCGCGCAGATCGACGCCGCCCTGTCCGAGCGCGCTCGCGCGGCGGGTGCCGCGATCGAGCCCTTCCAGTCGAACCACGAGGGTGCACTGATCGACCGGATCCACGCGGCGCGGGGGCGCGAGCAGGGGATCCTGATCAACCCCGGAGGCCTCACGCACACGAGCGTCGCGCTCCGCGACGCCCTCGCGAGCGTCGCGTTGCCCGTGGTCGAAGTCCATCTCTCGAACGTCTTCGCCCGCGAGCCCTTCCGGCACCACTCCTACGTCTCGGGCGTCGCGATCGGCGTCGTCTCCGGCTTCGGCGCGCAGAGCTACGCGCTCGGCCTCGACGCGCTCCTCGCCCACCTGCGCGACTGAGTCCGGCCGGGCCGGGCCGACCCGGTCGCCCTCGTCCCGTCCCCATCCTCAAGTGGCCCGGTCCCAACGTCCGATAGGGCGGAGAGCGGGTGTTCTGCACCCGATCTGCCTTCTTGCGGTCGGCGAACGGTGCGGGGGACGAGGGGCCTCGTGGCAGTGAACAAGCGGAAAGTCCTGGAGGCCGCGCGCAAGTACGCCCAGAAGGGCGCGAAGCAGAAGGCCCTCAAGGAGTACCAGACGCTCCTCAAGCTCGACCCCCGGGACGCCAAGCTCCGGCTCGAGATCGGGGATGCGCACCGCCGCTGGGGCGAGAACGAAGAGGCGATCGGCTACTACACGAAGGTCGCCGACCAGTACCAGCAGGACGGCTTCGACGCGCGCGCGGTCGCGGTCTACAAGCAGATCCTGAATCTCGATCCCAAACGTTATGTCGCGTACGTGTCGCTGTCCGAGCTCTACCAGCGGATGGGGCTCGACGCCGAGGCCGTCGGTGCGCTCCAGAGCGCGGCCGACGGCTACCACAAGGAAGGCAAGAAGCGCGAGGCGCTCGAGCTGCTGCGCAAGATGGCGCAGCTCGACCCGACGAACACGACGAGCCGGCTGAAGGTGGCGGAGCTCCTCCAGGCCGAGGGGCTCACCGACGACGCCGCGCAGGAGTTCGAGGCGGTCGCGGAAGAGCTCGCGAGGCAGGGCGAGCCCGGCCAGAGCGAGAAGGTCTACGAGCGCGTGCTCGAGGTGCAGCCGGGCCGCGCCGACGTGCTGATCCTGCTCGCGCGAAACGCGATCGCGATGCGCAAGCCCGAGCGCGCCGAAGGCTATGCGCGGCGCGCGGTCGACGCGTCTGCCGACGAGGCCTCGCTCGAGGTCCTGTGCGACGTCTACAAGGCGCTCGAGCGCACGGAAGACCTCGTCGACGTCACGCGGCGGCTCGCGAAGCTCTACCGCGATCGCGGCGACGACGACATGGCGCGCACGATCATGCAGCGCCTCCCGTCCGTCGGCTCCGCGGGGCTCGGCGCGGACGTCTCCGACCTCGGCCATGCGCGCGACGAGACCGACGATGCGCTGATCGAGGACGACGAGCTGCTCGACGACGAGCTGCTCGTCGACGACGGGACCGACGTCTTCGAGCTCGGCGCCCAGGACGATCTCGGCGGCGTCGCGCCGGGCGACCTCGGCGCCGGTGCCACGGCGCCGGATCTCGGCGACGACGGGCTCGGCGACGGTCTCGAGGACGAGCTGATCCTCGCCGACGAGACCGAGCCCGACACGCTCGTTCCCGACGACGACACGCCGCTTCCGCAGGGCGACCCCGAGCAGCTGCTCGCCGAGGCGAGCGTGTACCTGCGGTACGGCAAGACCGACCAGGCGATCGCGAGCCTGCGTGCGGTCGTCGCGGACGAGCCGGGCCATCGCACGGCCCTCGAGAAGCTCGGCGAGGCGCTGTGCGCGACGGGCGACGAGAGCGGCGCCGTCGCGATGTGGACGACGGCCGCCGAGCGCGCGCGCGAGGAAGGCGACGGCGAAGGCTTCGACGTGCTCCGCAGCCGCATCGCCGAGCTCGACGCCGCGGCCGCCGACGCACTCTCGCCCATCGACGCGAGCGACGACGCCGACGTCGACCGCGACGATGCGCTCTTCTCCGACGCCGACGTCTCGGAGGTCGCCAGCGAGGTCGGCGACTCCGCGCTCGCCGACGAGATCGAGATCGACCTCGATCTCGACGACGACACGACGGACGAGGTCTCGACGCCCGGCGCGACGAGCGACGGCGACAACAGCACCACGACCGCCCAGCAGGTGCGCGCCGATCTGGAGGAGGCCGAGTTCTTCTTCCAGCAGGGCATGTACGACGAGGCGGGCGAGGTCTACGAGCGCATCCTGCGGATCGCGCCGAATCATCCGAGCGCGCTGCTGCGCATCGGCGAGATCGCCGCGTCGCGCGGCGCCGATCCGACGCGCGTGCCTGCGACGAAGGCGGACCCCGGCGCGACGCTCTCCGGGAGCGACATCGCCGACGAGGACACGCACTCGGAGCTCGACGTCGCCGCGGACGAGGCCGACGGCATCGAGATCGACGTCGACCTCGACGACTTCGAGCACGCCGACGAGGGCGGTGTCGACGACACCGAGCCCGACCTCGCCGCGTCCTCGGGCGCCGAGCCGGCGCTCGACGCTTCGGAGCTCGCCGCCGCGCTCGACGCGGTCCGCAAGCCCGCGAAGCCGGCGGCCGCACCCGATCCGGCGACAGAGGTTCCGGTGGCGCCCGCGATCGCGGCGGCTCCGGAGCCCGCTCCCGTCGCGGCCGCCGAACCCACCGCACCTCCGCTCGCCGCGGCCGCATCCGCGGACGACACGTTCGACCTCGCCGCCGAGCTCACCGACGCCCTCGCCGACGACGATCCGAACGACGCGAGTCGCGACGGCTCGCTCGCAGGTACCGAGGAGGAGGCGTTCGCGAGCCTGTTCGAGGACTTCAAGCGCGGCGTCAGCCAGACGCTCGACGACGGCGACTACGAGACGCGCTACGACCTCGCGATCGCGTACAAGGAGATGGGCCTGCTCGACGACGCGATCGCCGCCTTCCAGGTGTGCGTCGCGAGTCCGAGCCGCGCGCTCGACAGCCTCCAGCTGATGGCGCAGTGCCAGCTCGAGGTCGGCCGCCCGAACGACGCGATCGGGCACCTCGAGCAGGCGCTGTCGAGCCCCGACGTGCCGAACGCGCGCCGCGCGGGCCTCTTCCTCGACCTCGGTCGCGCCTTCATGGAGAGCGGCCAGTACGACCGCGCGCGCACCACCTACGAGAACGCGAGCGAGCTCGACCCGCGCTTCCCCGGGCTCGACGACGCGGTCGCCGAGCTCCTCGAGCGCATCAACGAGACGTCCGCCGCGCGCGCCGAGCGGGAGGCCGCGGCCTCCGACGAGGCGTTCGAGACGTTCGACGATCTCGTCGCCGATGCGCAGGCCGAGGAGGCCGCGACCCAGGCGGCATCCGATGCCGAATCCGAGGCGCCGGCCTCGGGCTTCGAGAGCTTCGACGACGTGATCGAGGAGGCCGAGCAGGTGCTCGCGGACGCGGACGTCGAGCTCGCCGAGCCGGACGATGCGCCGGTCGACGCGGCGGACGAGGACGTTGCGATCGAGCCCGAGCCGGCGGTCGAGCCCGCGCCGAAGAAGAAGGCGAAGAAGAAGATCTCGTTCGTGTAGCGGCGCGCGTCGCCCGTGCGCCGAACGACGACTCCGACGAATCGAGGGACCCGTGGAGCATCTCTACCACTTCGAACTCGCGCAGGATCCGTTCCAGAACGAGCCCGACCTGCGCTTCTACGTCGAGAGCGAGACGCACCGGCGCGCTCAGCTGCGCATCGATCGCGCGCTGCGACAGAGCAAGGGGCTCGTCGTGCTCACGGGCGAGGGTGGCACCGGCAAGAGCCTGCTCGCGCGCCGCCTCTTCGAGGGCCTCGAGGAGGAGATGTTCGAGTCGGCGCTGATGGTGATGATGCAGGGCACGGCCGACGCGACGTCGGTGCTCCGGCGCTTCGCCGCGCAGCTCGGCATCGAGAGCCCGCCGTCCGAGCGCGCCGCGCTGATCGGCATGCTCTACGAGCAGCTCGCGATCGTGCGCGAGGACGGCCGCCACGCCGTGCTGATCCTCGACGACGCGCACGTGCTCGGACGCGAGGCGATGGCCGAGATCGGCGGCCTGCTGAATCTCGAGTACGAGGGGCGGCGGCTGCTCTCGCTGCTGCTCGTCGGTCTCCCGGAGCTCGATGCGATGGTCGCGAGCATCCCGTCGCTCGGGGAGCGCGTCGACGTGCGCGTGCCGCTCCAGCCGCTGTCGGAGCGCGAGGCCCGCGCCTACGTCGAGCAGCGCCTCGAGGCCGCCGGCGCGACGAGCGAGATCTTCGACGACGAGGCCGTCCTGGCCCTGTTCAAGCTCGGCGGCGGTCGTCCGCGCCGCATCAACGCGCTCGCCGACAACGCGCTCTTCGAGGCCTATCTCGCCGGCCACAAGTCGGTGGCCGCCGGCGACGTCGAGAACGCCGGCCGCGACCTCGCGTTCGATCCCGCTCCGATCCTCGCGCCGAAGCCGCAGCCGAGCTCGGCGCGCGCCGTCGCGCGCGCCCCCCGGTCGCCCGCCGCGCCGCCCGACGAGGCCCTCGGCGCAGCGACCGAGATCGCGATCCACGAGCCGTCGGACGAGCCGCTCGACTTCGTCGCTCCCGCCGCGCCCGCGCGCTCGACGGCCGGCACCCCGCGCGGCGCCGCCGAGGCGACGATGCTCATGGGCGCCTTCGCCGACCCGTCGAGCGACGACGCCGAGGCCGACCTGACCTCGCTGCTCGACGACGGCGACGACGACGCGGTCGAGCTCGCCGGCGCGCTCGCAGAGCCCGACGACGAGCTACCCCGCTTCGGTGCCCACAATGCAGGCGGCCCCGAGGCCGAGGCGACGCGCATCGCGCTGCCCGACGAGGAGGACGAGCTCGAGCTCTCGGGCCCGATCGCGAGCGCCGAGATCACCGACGCCGACGAGATCGACGACCTCTTCGTCGAGCTGCTCGACGACTGACCCGGCGGGCCACCGGCCGCCGCCCATCCGCTGGAGGCGCGGCGCCGGGTGCCGCGCGACACGTCGCCGCGCTCTTGCCGACCCGCGCGCCCGGTGCCAACCTCGGGCCGGCGCGCGAGTAGCTCAGTTGGTAGAGCATCAGCTTCCCAAGCTGAGGGTCGCGAGTTCGAGCCTCGTCTCGCGCTCCATCTTTCCCGCGGTCGCCGCGCGGTGGTTCGTTCCATTCACTGGTTTGCTCTCCGCGCTCGACCCCGCTTGGCGCACGGCGCGGTCCGGGCGGCCGACCCGAGCGCGACGCGCAGCGGCAGGTGGTCGGAGATCCCGCGCACCGACGACATCCGAAGCGCGGTGATCGAGGCGGCGCACGCCCGCGGGAGACGGCACGCGGCGCGATCGAGCGGGAGGATCGGCCGCCGGCTGGGAAAGGTCGCGACGCGCGACAGCGGGCCGGCGATGCGCGCGAGCGGCGCGAGCTGGCCGGCCCACGGCGTCCAGTCGTTGAAGTCGCCGAGGAGCACGATCGGCCCGCCGGTGTCGGTCGCCTCGAGGTGCCGCGCGAGCTGGCGCGCCTGGTGGCGGCGCTCCGAGCTGCGCAGGCCGAGGTGCGTCGCCACGACGCGCAGCGAGTCGCCGCCGTCGAGCGCGAGTCGCGCGTCGATCGCACCGCGCGGCTCGCGCGGGAGCACGGAGAGGTCGAGTCTCTCGAGATGTGCGATCTCGATCGGGCGACGGACGAGCAGGGCGTTGCCGAATCCAGTGTCTAGGGTCGGACCGTGCACGCTTCGGTAGCCAGCCGCCGACGCCAGGCGCTCCCAGTCGCAGCTGCAATGGCGACGAAACCCGCATCCGGCTTCGCATCCCGCGTCGTCGCGCGCGACGTTGCGTCTGCCGGGATTGCGGGCACCGCCCGGTTCGCTGGCGAGACGGCGGTCGGGGCCGTCGACCTCCTGGAGCGCGGCGACGTCGGCGTCGAAGGCGCGCAGGGCGCCGAGGGCGCGCCGAGGGTCGCGGCGCCCGTCGTCGCCGACCCACGCGTGCACGTTCCACCCGACGAGCACGACGCGCATTGCCTCGCTTGCGGTGCGAGGCGACGGGCGCTGCGCACGCGGGGCGTCAGGCGCCGTCACTCGGGTCTCCCGCATCGCCGCCCGCGTTGCGCCCGGGGCCGCCGCCGAGGGCGGTCACGACCGCGCGGCCCGAGGCGGGAACGCGCTGCGACTCCGCGCACGCCGCGTGACCGCACGCGCACGCGGCGAGCGCCGCGTCGGGCGAGTCGTCGGCGTCGACGTTGCTGCAGTAGCCGCTGCAGTAGCCCGCGCCCTCCGGTGCGGCGCAGCCGCACGCCTCGTGCGCGCACGTGCGTCGGTCGGTGGCCTGCGTCGTCACGGCGCGGTCACCGACCGCGCGCGCCCGCCGCGCGGCCGGGCGTGGACTCGGAGGCGAGGTTGTTCGCGACGAAGTCCCAGTTGAGGAGGTGGTCGAGGAACGCGTCGACGTAGCGCGCGCGCTCGTTGCGGTAGTCGAGATAGTAGGCGTGCTCCCAGACGTCGAGCGTCAGCAGCGGGACGAGGTCGCGCTGGAGCGGGTTCTCGGCGTCGGAGCTGTGGACGACCGCGAGCGCGCCCGAGGCGTCCTTCACGAGCCACGCCCAGCCGGACCCGAACTCGCCGTTCGCGGCTTCGGCGAACGCGGTGCGGAAATCGCCGAGCGATCCGAACGAGCCCTCGATCACCTCGAGCAGCTCGCCGGACGGAGCGCCGCCGCCTCCCGGCTTGAGGCTCAGCCAGTAGAAGTCGTGGTTCCACACCTGCGCGGCGTTGTTGAACACGTCGCCCGAGCTCTTGCGCACGAGCGCGGCCAGGCTCTGCTCGGCGTCCGGCGTGCCTTCGATCGCCTTGCGCAGCTTCGCGAGGTAGCCCTTGTGATGCTTCTCGTAGTGGAGGTCGAGCGTCTCGGCGCCGATGTGCGGCTCGAGCGCGTTCTTCGCGTAGGGAAGGGGCGGGATCTCGAATCTCACGTTCTTCTCCTCCGGGTGCGGGTCGGCACTCCGCGCGCGGTGCGGCTGCGCCACGCGCTCCTTCTCGGCCGACGCTTCGGCCTCGAGACAGCAGCAAGCGACGTGCCGTCGCACGCGCGACCGCAGCTGGCACGTGACTCGCATCTCCCGACCCGAAGGCTCCGCAACGGAGTCCGCACACACGGAGGTGACGCGCATGCTCTCCTGGTCCCTGACGTTCTTCATCGTGGCCCTGATCGCCGCGACGCTCGGCTTCACCGGCATCGCGGGCACGGCCGCAGGCATCGCGAAGGTGCTCTTCTTCGTGTTCCTGGTCGCCTTCGTGATCTCGCTCATCGCAGGCAGGCGTCCGGGGCGGCCGGTCGTCTGAGTCGCGCGGCCGCCGGCGAGGCGTCGTTCGTACAATCGACACGCCTCGCGCCCCGCGGCGCGCGCCGGCCCTTGCCGCCCTGCGATGCGACGTCGTGCGCGGCGGCACGGACCTTGCTCTTCCACTCCATCGAGCGAACGAGAACGCCCGTGGCGGTCGGCGCGCGCGACGACGCGCGCGGTCGTCCTCGCGGGCTCTCGTCGGAAGGAGGTTCGACAGATGGCATCGAAGGATCGGGACGAGGGCGCGGTGCGACGCGCCGCGAAGACGGCCGCGGACTTCGCGATCGGCGGGACGGCGCTCGCTGCCGACCGCGCGATCGAGACCGTCGACGAGGCGGTCGACCGCGCCGGGAGCGCGTTCGAGAAGGGCCGGCGCGAGGCGCGCAGGCTCGCCGACGACGCGAAGCAGGCGGCCCGGAGCGCCACCCCGGGCAGCGACGACACGGACACGCGCCCCTACGAGGAGCGGACGCGCGACGAGCTCTACGCGCTCGCCGCCGATCGCGAGATCGAGGGTCGCTCGACGATGCGCAAGGACGAGCTGATCGCCGCGCTGCGCGCCGAGCGGTGACGCGGGGATCGGGTGCGCGGGAGGCGTCGCGAGGCGCGGCCCGCGCTCGCACCGGGAGCGCATCTGCGCACTCGCGCGGCAAGCGCGTCCATGCGCTCGCACCCTCGCACCGCTCGCACCCTCGCACCGCTCGCACCCTCGCACCGCTCGCACCGCTCGCACCCTCGCACCGACAGGGAGGAACGAATGACACGAATGACGACGACCGCAGCGAGTGCGATCGCGACGGGCACCGCACTGCTCCTGGGCTGCGGAGGAGACGCGCGCGACGCGTCCGATGCGTCCGCCGAGCACGTGCAGGAGGAGGCGCGCGAGGCCGTCGATGCGGCGGCGAGCTACGTCGCGGCGCAGCGGGAGGAGCTCGTCGCGCGCGCGCAGCACGCGGTCGACGATGCCGCCCGCCAGATCGACGAGGCGCGGCGCGAGCTCGCCGGCCTGCCCGACGATGCGCGCGGGCGTCTCGAGCCGGCGATCGACCGCGCACAGCGCGCGCGCGACGCGCTCGCCGACGAGATGGGCGAGCTGCGCGAAGCGGGTGCGGACGGATGGGATGCGGCGCGCAGCCGCGTGTCCGACGCCCTCGACGAGATGGCCGAGGCGCGGCGCGAGGTGACGGCGGCGCTCGCGGGCGACGACGGAGAGTCCGCCGCGTCGTGAGAGGGCCCGCGGCGCGATCACGCGACGACCAGATCGGAGGAGGAGACATGCACGCACGAACCCTTGCTCGCGCGCGGCCGGTGCCGGCCGCGCGACGCGGCTCGCTCGTCGCGACATCGGTCGCGGTCGCACTCGGACTCGCGTGTGCGACGTCGTCGCTCGACGTCGAGCCGATTCCGCTCACGGCCGATCCGGGCAACCGGATCACGCAGCTCGCGCTCGACCTGTCGGCGGCGCGGAGTCGCGAGATCGACGTGCTCGCACCGGCCGGCATGGATCACGCGCAGTCGGCGCTCGAGCGCGCGAGCTCGCTGCGGCGCGAGGGCGAGGACGTCGCGGCCATCCTCCACCAGGTGGCGGTCGGCGACGCGGCGCTCGACGCGGCGGAGGCATCCGCCGACATCGCGCGCACGACGCTCGCGCCGGCCTGGAACGCGCGCTCGCGCGCGCTGCGCGCCGGCGCGTACCGGCTCGGCGAGCCCTTCGAGGCGGCCGAGTCGCGGCTCCGCGAGCTCGCGCGCGCGATCGAGGACGGCGACGTGGGCCGAGCCCGCGCATCGCGCGACGCGCTCGCGTCCCGCTACAACGCGCTCGAGCTCCGCGCCATCGAGGAGCGCACGCTCGGCGACGCGCGGCGCACCCTCGAGCGCGCGCGGGAGGAGGGCGCGCGCGAGCGCGTGCCCGAAGCGGAGGCGCTGGCGGCGGCGGAGCTCGACGAATCGTCCGCTTTCATCGAGTACCACCGCCATGCGGACGCCGCGATGCAGCAGCGCGCGGAGGTCGCGGCCTTCCACGCGCGCCGCGCGCTCGCGCTCGGCCGCGCAGCGCGCGGCGTCGAGGAACGGAGCGCGGAGGCGACGGTGCTCGCGCAGGAGCAGTACCTGCGCCAGCTCGGCGAGCGCCTCGGTCTCCCCGACCTGCGCGACGTCCCGATGGACGAGCGGCGCAACGCGATCGAGTCGTCGGTCGCGTCGCTGCGCCGCGATCGCGATTTCGTCGTCGACCAGAACGCGAGGCTCCGCGAGGAGCTCGCCGCGTCGCGCGAAGAGGTGGCGCAGCTCGGCGGGCGCAACCGCGCGCTCGCGCGCGAGCAGGAGCTCGACGCGCTCTTCGAGCGCGCGCGCGATCGCTTCGAGCCGGACGAGGCCGAGGTCTACCGGCAGGACGGGCAGCTCGTGATCCGGCTGCGCGCGCTCGACTTCGCGGTCGGCGAGGCGCAGATCGAGCCCGAGGCCTACGCGCTGCTCGCGAAGGTGCAGCGCGTGATCCGGATGTTCGGGAGCCCCTCGGTCACGATCGAGGGACACACGGACGCGACGGGCGGCGCGGCGCTGAACGAGCGTCTCTCGCGCGAGCGCGCGCGGGCGGTGCGCGCGTATCTCGTCGCGAACCACGCTCTCCCGAGCTACCGCATCGTGGCGGTCGGTCGCGGCGCCGCCGACCCGCTGGCCCCGAACACGACGGCGGAGGGGCGCGCGCTCAATCGGCGCATCGACGTCCTGCTCGACACGCGCCGCGTCGTCACGGTCGCCGCCGCCTCGGCGGGCGCCGCGCGGTCGCTCGAGTGAGCGACCGCGCGCGGTCCGCCCCCTCGTCGCGGTCCGCCCGCCTCGCGTAGGATCCGCTCCGCGCCGCGCGCCCGACGGAGGGGCCGCGGCGACGGCGAGGAGGCGGGCGGATGTTCGATCTCTCGGGGCGCGTCGCGCTCGTGACCGGAGCGGGACGCGGCATCGGTGCGGGCATCGCGGCGACGCTCGCCCGGCGCGGCGCCGCAGTCGTGGTGAACGACGTCGATCCGCGGACGGCCGAGGCGTCGGCCGCCGCGATCCGCGACGCGGCGGGCCGCGCCGTGGCCGCCCCGTTCGACGTCGCCGACTACGCGGCGGCCGAGGCCGCGATGGCGGCGGCCGAGGTCGAGCTCGGCCCGATCGACATCCTCGTGAACAACGCGGGCGGAAGCCCGGGGCGCCGCATGCCGGCGCCCTTCCTCGAGACGCCGCCGGACGTCTGGCCGGGCTACATGGCGATGAACTTCGAGGGCGCGCTCGCCTGCACGCACATCGCGCTGCGCGGCATGTGCGCGCGCGGCTTCGGCCGCGTCGTCTCGATCACGTCCGACGCGGGCCGCGTCGGCCACGTCGGCTCCTCGGTGTACGGCGCGGCGAAGGCCGCGGTCGACGCGCTCACGCGCACGATCGCGAAGGAGGTCGGCCGCTACGGCGTCACCGCGAACACGATCGCCCTCGGGCTGATCGACACGGTGCCGCCCGAGGTGATCGCAGGACGCGGTGTCGAACGCGCCTACGCGATGGGGCGGATCGGAACGCCCGACGACGTCGCGGCCGGCGTCGTGTACCTCGCCTCGGACGAGGCCGGCTGGGTCACGGGCCAGATGCTCGTCATCAACGGCGGCTACCTCGCGGGATGAGCGCGCGCGCGAGCCGCGGGCTCGCCGGAATCGCGGCGGCGACCGCGACGGGAGCGGCGCTGCGCGCGCTCGGGCTCGGCGCACAGGTGCCGATCGACGACGAGTTCCACGCGCTCCGCGCCGGGCTCCGCCCCGATCTCGACCTGGCCTACCTCTTCCTGCACAACACGCTTCCCGAGGATCCGCTCTCGGACTTCTCGAGCCCGCTCGCCCTGTGGGTGCGGCTGCTGGCGACGACCGTCGGCGTCGACGAGTGGACGCTGCGCGCCCCGATGTGGCTCGCGAGCGTGGCCGTCGTCGCGCTCGTCGGGCTCGCGGCGCGGCGCGCGGCGGGGGCAGGGGCCGGCGTCGCGGGCGCATGGCTCGCCGCGCTGTGTCCACTGCTCGTGATGTACGCGCGGGTCGCGCGTCCCTATGCGCTGGTCGCGCTCTGCGGCGCAGTGGCGTTGCTCGCCGCCGACGCGCTCCGCCGCGAGGCGTCGACGCGCGCCGCGGTGGCGCTCGGCGCGGCGTGTGCCCTCGGCGTCTGGTGGAACGCCGCCGCCGCGCCGGCGCTCGGGCTCGCGCTCTGGCTCGGCGCGGCACCCGGGCTCCGCGCACGCGCGGGTGCGGACGGCCGGCGCGCCTCGCGCATCGCGCTCGCCACGGCCGCAGGCATCGGCGCGCTGCTCGTCGCACCCGCTCTCCCCGCGCTGCTCGCGTTCGCGCGCGCGAAGGGCGCCGCGGCCCCCGCGTCGTGGACGGCCTGGTGGGTCGCGGCGCGCGCGACGGCCGGCGTCCGCGCCGCGATCGGCGATGGAGCCGCAGCGCCGGCCGTCGTCGCCTTCTTCGGGCTCGCCGCGCTCGGCGCGGCGACGAGCCTGCGGCGCACACCCGCGCTCGCAGGCGTCGCGATCGGCGCGTTCGCCGCGCAGCTCGGCGCGTTCGCGTGGATCGCGCCCTATGGCGGCGACGACCCTCTCGTGATCGCTCGTTATGCGATCGCCGCGCTGCCCGGACTGCTCGTGCTCGTGGCGGTCGGTCTCGATCGCGCCGCGCGCGCGCTCGCGAGCCCGCTCGCCGCCGCCGCCGCGACGGGCGCGGCGATCGCCGGGATGGCGGCTCTCGGTCCGCTCGTCACCGACTACGCGCGCGAGAACGCCTACACGAGCCGGCCGTCGGGCCTCGCACCGGCGCCGTACGCGCTCGTGCGCGACGCGCTTCCGGAGGGCTACGCCCGCGTCGACGCCTCGATGACGGTCGTCGAGATCCCCTGGGTGCTCGAGTGGCCGCTCGCGCTTCCCGCGGACTATCAGGCGATCCACGGTGCGCGCGTGCGGACGGCGACCGGGTTCTGGACGTTCCACGCGCCCGGCGTGCGCTTCGCGACGGTGGCGCGCGCGCGCGGCGACGCGCTCGATCTCGGCGGCGCGGACGCCGCGATCGTGCACGTCGACCTGGTCGAGGAGTGGAAGCACGCGACCGGCGCACCGCTGACGATGGACCCGGCGCGTCTCGAGGAGGCGGCGAAGCGCTACCGCACCGACGCCGCCGCGCTCGATGCCGCGCTCGCGCGGAGCGGCGAGTGGCGGCTCGCCTCCGAAGGTCGCTTCGTGCGCGTCTGGGTCCCCGCGCGCGACGCGTCGCTACGGTGAGCCGAACCACTCCGGGCCGGCGCGGAGCAGGAAGTACGGGAAGTCGCCGAGCACGAACAGTGCGGCGACCGCGACGGCGACGGGCGTGCGCGCGCGCACGGGCAGCGCATCGCGCGCGCCCGCGACGAGTGCCGCGAGCAGCGGAGCCAGCACGGGGAAGAGGTAGCGCCCCTGCACGGCCTCGACCGCGAGGCCGGTCGCCCGGTAGACGGGATAGTTGACGAGCTGCATGAGGACGAGCGCGTAGGCGAGGGCGACGAGCGCGCCGATCCGGAGGTGGAGGGAGAGGTGGCGGAAGCGCGCGGCGAGCGCCGCGAAGGCGGCGAGCGCCACGGCGCCGTAGGTCGCCGCGAGCCCTCCTTCCTTGTAGAGCGCGCGATGTCCCATCACGCCGAAGACGCGCTCGGCCATCAGCGCAGTCCAGGTCGCCGCATAACGAAGGCGACCGACGAGCGGCTCGCCCTCGCCGCGACGCAGCTCGAGCGCGCGGCGCAGCATCCACATCGCGCCCGCGCGGTCGCCCGCGTGCTCGATCGCCTCGATCTCGCGCGCGGCCTGGCGGAAGTCGATGGCGCCGGCGCGGAAGCTCCGCAGCACGTGCTCCTGGCGGAAGATGCGGTTCTCGAGTGCGGCCTCGAGCGGGAGCACCTGGTTCGCCGCGGGCTCGAGCACGCCGTAGCGGACGAGGTTGCCTCCGTAGAGCGCGGCGGCGAGCGCCACGAGCCCCGCGGCGAGCCCGGCGAGCGCGAGTCCGCGCGCGCCGAGCGAGCGCGGCGATGCGAGCGCGGCGAGCAGCGCGCGCGGCGCGGCGGCGCGGCGCGCGGCGAGGCTCGCGGCGCCGAGGAGCGCGGCGAGCGGGAGCAGGGCGGACTTCGTCAGCACGCCTGCCGCGCAGGTGGCCGCGAGGCGGAGCCCGTCGCGCGCGCGGTGCGTGTCGATCCAGCGCGCGAGCAGCGCGAAGGCCGCCGTCGCGAGCAGCGTCGCGAGATTGTCGTAGCTCGCCGACGCTGCGAGGAAGCTCCACATCGGGACGTTGGTCAGCAGCACGATCGCGAGCACGCGGGCGCCGGCCTCGAGCCCGGCGCGCCGCGCGAACGCCCAGGCGGCGAGCGCGGTCGCGATCGCCATCGCCGCGTTGGCGAAGCGCATCCAGACGAGGTCCGACACGAGCTCGCCGGGCCGCAGCGCGAGCCAGCGCGCGAGCATCCACGTGTTCAGCCACGGGCGGTGCGACACGAGGCCGAGCGCGTAGGAGCCCTCGCCGTCCGCGCGCAGGAGGAGGGCGCCCGCCTGGTAGCGCGCGAAGCCGGCGTGCGTGACTTCGTCGGGGGGCAGGGAGGGGTCGACGTGCGTCGCGAGGAAGAGGAGGCGTGCGGCGAGATAGGCGAGCGCGGCGGCGACTGCGACGCGTTCCCAGCGCGGCACCGGCGAGAGCGGCGTCGGCACCGCGTCGGTGGCCGGTCGCTGCGCATCGCCTCGCTGCCCACCGCGACTCGGCATCCGTTCGCGCACCGCGACTATGCTATCACCCGCCGACTCCCACGGTCGCCCGCGTCGGCGTGCGCGGTGGCGGAGACTCCTTGCACGGCGAAGCCGGCCGAACGGCTCCGATGGCTCCGATCGATCCGGCCGCTCCGATGATGGGCGGCGCGACGTTCGAGGTGTCGCCCAATGGAGCGCGGGGTGCGCGCGGCACCGGACGTGCCCGGCTCGGCGCGAACGCGGCCCGATGGCGCCGCGCGTTCGGCCCGCTGGCCGCGCTCGGGCTCGGCGCGTGGCTCGCGCTCGCGAACCTCGACGGGCAGCTGCTCTGGCAGGACGAGGCGCAGTCCGCGCTGCTCGCGCGCACGACGCTCGCCACCGGCATCCCGCACGGGTTCGACGGCGCGAACTCGCTCTCGCAGGAGCTCGGCGTCGAGGTCGACGAGCACGGGCGCTGGCGCTGGCACACGTGGCTCCATTTCTATCTGGTCGCTGCGTCGTTCGCGCTGCTCGGGGAGACGACGACCGCCGCGCGACTCCCGGCGGCGCTACTCGGCCTGGCCGTCCTCCCCGTCGCGGTCGCGCTCGCGCGCGCCCTGCACCGCGGGCGAACGGCGGCGTGCTGCACGGGCGTCGCGCTGCTCGGGCTCGTTCCGCACTGGGTGCTGTCGCGCCAGTGCCGCTACTACTCGCTCGCCACGTTCGCGTTCGCGGCCGCGCTGCTCGGGTACGTGCACGCGATGCGCGGCCGCCGCGCGGGCGCTGTCGCACTCGGCGCGGCGCTCGTCGCGCTCTTCCACGCGCACTACGTGTACGTGCCGCCGCTCCTCGCGGCGCTCGCGCTCCATGCCGCGTACTTCCACCGCGCGCAGTGGCGGCGGCTCGCCGTGCCTGCGGCGGCGGCGCTCGCCGTCTGCCTGCCGTGGATCGTCTGGCAAGCGGGCATGGAGTACCCGGGAAGCTACGTCGAGGCGATGCGGAGCCCGGCGACGTGGGTCGCGAACGCGGCCGTCTTCGCGCGACGGTTGCTCGCCTACACGTCGGGACTCGCGTGGCTCGCCGCGGGCGCGGGCGCGGTGCTCCTCGCGCTCGCGCGCGGCGGCCCCGCGCGAGCGGCGCGCGCGCTCGGAGGCGAGGGCGTCGCGCTCGTGGTGGGGCCCGCGCTCGCGACGCTCGCGGTGCTCGCCGTCGTCGCGCCGGGCCCGTTCTTCCGCTACGCGGCGCCGCTGCTTCCGCTCGTCGCCGTCGGGTTCGGGCTCGCGTGCGCCGCGCTCGCGCGCACCCACCGCGCGCTCGCCGGTGCGGCGGTCGTCGCCTTCCTCGCGCTGCAGCCGCTCGCGTCCTTCGCCCGCGAGCTCACGCACGACATCGATGGCCCGATCGCGGGGCTCGTCACCTTCCTCCGCGCGCACGCGCGCCCGAGCGACGTGGTGTGGATCACCTACGGAGACATGCCGCTCAAGCTCTACACCGGTCTGCGCGTCGTCGGCGGGCTCACCGGCGAGGACCTCGACCGCGCGCTCGTCGATGCACCGCCCGACTGGGTCGTGATCCGGAGCACCGTCGTGCATCCCGACCGCGACGGGCGCGTGCGGCGATTCATCGAGGCGCGCATCGATCTCGGCGCCTTCCGAAAGATCGAGCTCCCGTTTACCGATACCGCGTTCGAGAACCGCGAGGAGCCGGGCGAGCACCGGTTCCGGTCGGCTCGCGGCGGCCCCCCCGTCGTGGTGTACGAGCGCCGGCGCTGACGCGCGCCGTCGCTCGCGAACGTGCGAGACGCGCGCGCCGTCGGCGCGCGGCGACGGACGGGGAAGGGAAGGCTCGCGTGGGACGACTTCGCGGACGCTTGCTGCACTGGCGCCGGCTCGTGATCACCTATCCACTCTTCTTCGTCGCGACCGCGGCGACCGGCGGCGCGGCCTCCTTCCTCTACTCCTACATCCCGCTCCACACCGTGGAGATGCGCAAGATCGAGCGGCTCGAGTCCGCGCTCCTCGCGAAGGAGGAGCACGTGGAGGAGCTCGAGGCGACGCTCGCGTCGCTGCGCACCGAGCTCGACGCGCAGCCCGACGCCTCGTCGCTCGCGTCGCTCGAGGCGGCGCGCGACGAGGCGGTCGACGCGAAGCGCGCGGCCGAGCGCGAGCTCGACAAGGCGCAGAAGCGCGTCGGCTACCTCGAACGCGAGCGCGCCGAGTGGAAGCGCAAGATCGCGAGCCTCGAGTCGGCGCGCGCGACGCCGCCGCCCGTCGCGCACGCGCCGGTCGACCCTTCGCGCGGGAGCACCGGCGAGCCCGACGCGGAGCCGACGGCGATCGCGCCGGCGGCGCCCGCCGCAATCGCCGCGCCCGCGCCCTCGCGCGCGGTCGCGGGCGCCGAGCCGCCCGCGCCGATGCCGTCGCACGACGGGGCGGCGACGCCCGCGTCGATCGAGCCCTGAGCGAGCCGCAGCCCGCTCGGTGCGTCAGTCGGCAGCGCTTCCGTGGCGGGGCGGGCCCGACGCCACGCGCTTCGCGAGCTGCCGGAGCATGCGCACGGCGACCGACGAGTTGCACGTGATGAGCTGCTCGAGCTCGGCTTCGTTGAACACGCAGGTCCAGACCGTTCCGCGCGCGCGCAGCGTGAGCTCGCGCGGCGCGCCCGTCAGCGTCGAGATCGCGCACAGCATCGCGCCCTCGCGGTCCTCGATGTCGACGACCGCGTCGTTGCGCACGACCTCGACCGTTCCCGACAGCAGCAGGAACGTGTGGAAGCCGCCGTCGACGTGGCTCGCGAGGACCTCGCCGTCCTCGTACTTCGCGAAGTAGCGGTCGAAGCCGGGCGCCTTGGAGATCGACGACCACAGCGGGTCGACGATCGCGTCGATCACGGCCTGCACCTGCGTCGGGTCGGTGGCGGAGCGGCGCGCGGACGCGACCGTCTGCGAGTCGAGGCCGAAGCCGCTCGCGATCGCGCGCACCTGCGCGAGCACCTGCGAGGCGCCGCCGGGCCTGCGGTCGGGATCGATGAAGAGGAGGCTCATCACGACCTCCTCGAGCGGCGGCGGGCAGGAGATCGCGACGTCCGAGAGCAGCGGGAGACCGTAGACGTAGCCGTCCTCGGCGCGTCGCAGCACTTCCTGCCGCTTGTTCAGATCGATGCCCGTGTAGAGCGCCCACGCCGTCGCGCCGACGCCCCACAGGTCCGTTCGCAGGTCGAAGTCCTTGAGCGAGAGCTTGTCCTGCTCGGGCGCGCGATAGCCGTGCGTGCCGAGGCCGACGGCGACCTTGCCCTGGTGCAGCAGGCCCTTCGACATGCGCGCCGCCTGGGAGACGCCGAAGTCCGTGAGCACGAAGCCGCCGTCGCCGTCGAGCAGCACGTTGGAGGGCTTGAGGTCGAGGTGGAGGATGCCCGCGCGGTGCGCGGCGGAGAGCGCCTGCAGCAGGTCGGTGATCAGGCGCCAGACCTGCTGCTCGTCGCGGTGGTCGAGGAAGGGCCACGCGTCGGCGAGGCTCCCGGCGGCGAAGTACTGCATCGCGACGAACGCGTTCTCGCCATCGAGGCTCCAGTCGTAGACCTTGGGGATGCGATCGTCCTCGATCGCGAGCAGCGCCGCGAGCTCTCGCTTGAGCGCGCTCGCGGCGCGCGGGTCGCGGCTCGAGCCGAGCACCTTGATCGCGACGTGGGCGGGCGGCGCTCCGGGCTCGCCCGCATCGAGGCACCGCGCCATGTAGACGGAGCCGAAGCCGCCGCGGCCGAGTCGACGCACGATCTGGTAGCGGAAGTCCGCGTGCAGGACGTCGCCGGGCTGCGGCCGCGCGCCCGTCTCCTCGCGCGCCGGGCGGGGTCGTCGGCGGCGGGGCTCCGGGCGGACCGCCCGCGCCCCCGAGTCGACGTGGGGGCTCGCGACGGTGCGCGTCCGGCTTCCGGGGCCGGTCTCGTCCTGCTCTGCGGCGGGGTCCGACACGCGGCCCGTATCGGCCGACGCGCGAGCCGACCGGAGCGCTCGGCGCGATGCATCGCGCGCTTCGCGGCGTCCGGTCGCCGCGGCGTGTGTCGGCCCGAGCGCTGCCCGCCGCGCGGCCGGGGGCTGCGCGCTAGAGCGCGCCCTCGGCGCGCAGCACGGCGGCAAGCCCGGGCCCGAGCGCGCGCGCCTCGTCCTCCTCGAACAGGAAGGGCTGGCGTCCCTGCCAGGCCGCGTCGAAGCCCGGCTCCCACGGCAGCGCACCGTTCGCGTCCGGCCAGAAGCACTGCAGCGCGCGGAACGGGCGCCCGCGGTAGAACCAGCCGGCGTTGCCGAGGAAGGCCTCGTGCCAGCACGGGCGGACGCTGCGGAAGACGGGCGGGTGGTGCGCGAGCACGCGCTCCGCGCGCTCGCCGTCGACGAACACGCGGCCGCGCCGCACTTCGTCGCCGACGTGGTTGACGAGCCGGTGGAGCACGTCGAGCTCCATTCCGAACACGACGACCTCGGGGTGGGCGAAGCGCTCCTCGAGCCCGATCGAGAACGCCCACGGCGGCGCGGCGTCGTCGCCCGCGATCTTCGCGACGTGCCAGCCGAAGGTGTCGACGTCGCGCCGGACGCGCAGGTCGATCTCGTCCACGATGCTAGTCGGCGGTCTCGCCGCGGGAGGCGGAGGCGGCGCGCTCGCGGTCCTCGCGCAGCTCCAGCCAGCCCTTGCGCCCGAACCACAGCGCGCCCACGACCCAGACGCCGAACATGATGCGGTTGAACTGGACGGACTCGATGTGCGGGTTGAACCAGCCGTCGTAGCCGAACCACAGCGCGAACGCGACGAAGAGGGCGGGCAGGAAGAGCGGGTGGTCGAACGGCGTCGGCGACGGCTCGTCGGCGTCGTCGTCGCTGGCGTCGTCGTCGAGCGCGCCGTCGGCGCGGAGGTCGCGATCGTCGGAGTCGTCGGACATGGGCGCGCAGCATAGCGCGGCCGGCGGGCGCGCTCGCTGCGGTTCGCGTGCGGAGTGCGCCGCTCGCACGGCTTGCGCGGCGCCGAGCGAGCGACGAGCCTAGCGGCCCGCGAGGGAGCGTCGACGATGGCGGGCAAGGGCCACTACATCACGCGCGAAGGGCGCGCCGCGCTCGCGGCCGAGCTCGACCGGCTCTGGCGCATCGAGCGACCGCGTGTGACGCGCGAGGTGCAGGTCGCCGCCGCGCACGGCGACCGCTCCGAGAACGCGGAGTACATCTACGGCAAGAAGCGGCTGCGCGAGATCGACCGGCGCGTCCGCTTCCTGCAGAAGCGGCTCGACGAGCTGACGGTCGTCGACGCTCCTCCCGCGCGTCGCGATCGCGTGTTCTTCGGCGCGTGGGTGACGCTCGAGGACGACGACGGCGAGGAGCGCGTGTACCGCATCGTCGGCCCCGACGAGTTCGACGCGGCGCGCGGCTTCGTGAGCATGGACTCGCCGATCGGGCGCGCGCTGCTCGGGCGCGCCGTCGGCGACGAGGTCGTCGTGCGCCGGCCGAAGGGCGAGGCCGCGTTCGAGATCGTCGCGATCGGCTACGAGCCGCCCGCCGAGGCGCGCGCGTGACGTCGCCCGACCCGCTCTGGATCTTCGGCTACGGCTCGCTCGTCTGGCGGCCCGACTTCGCGTTCGCGGAGAGCCACCCCGCGCGCATCGAGGGCTACCGGCGCGCCTTCTGGCAGGGCTCGACCGACCACCGCGGCGTGCCGGGTGCGCCGGGGCGCGTCGTGACCCTCGTGCCCGAGTCGGGGGCCCACTGCGTGGGGCGCGCGTTCCGCGTCGCCTCGGGGCTCGAGGCCGCGGTGCTGGAGGCGCTCGACCACCGCGAGCGCGGCGGCTATGCGCGCTTCGCGGTCGACGCCCACCTGGCCGCGCCCCCGCCCGCGCGCTGCGCCTCCGTGCGCGCGCTCGCCTACGCCGCGACGCCCGCGAACCCGAACTACCTCGGCCCGGCCGACGCCGCGTCGATCGCGCGCGAGGTGCGCGCGGCGCGAGGCCCGTCGGGCGCGAACGTCGACTACGTGCTCGAGCTCGCGGCCGCGCTGCGCGCGCTCGGGGCCGACGACGCGCACGTGTTCGAGATCGAGCGGCTCGTGCTCGCGGAGCGCGGGCCGTGATCGCGCTCCGCGGCCTGGCGCGGCACTACGGCGGACGCGCGGTGGTCGACGGCATCGACCTCGACGTCGCGGCGCGCGAGCTCGTGGTGCTGATCGGCGCGTCGGGCTGCGGCAAGACGACGACGCTCAAGATGATCAACCGGCTCGTGGAGCCGACCGCGGGGAGCGTGCACGTCGCCGGTCGCGACGCGTCGCAGGTGCCGGCGCACGAGCTGCGGCGGCGCATCGGCTACGGCTTCCAGCGCGTCGGCCTCTTTCCGCACATGACCGTCGGAGAGAACGTCGCGGTCACGCCGCGGCTCCTCGGCTGGGACGCCGGGCGCATCGCGGCGCGGGTCGATGCGCTGCTCGAGCTGGTGCGGCTCCCGCCGCGCGAGTTCCGCGACCGCGATCCGGCGGAGCTCTCGGGCGGGCAGCGTCAGCGCGTGGGCCTCGCGCGCGCGCTCGCCGCAGAGCCCGAAGTGCTGCTGCTCGACGAGCCGTTCGGCGCGCTCGACCCGATCACGCGCGACCACCTGCAGCAGGAGCTCGCGGCGATCCGCGACGAGCTCGCGCTCACGATCGTGTTCGTCACGCACGACATGGGCGAGGCGCTGCTGCTCGCGGATCGCATCGCGGTGCTCGACGCGGGGCGGCTCGTGCGCGTCGGCACGCCCGCCGAGCTGCTCGCGGCGCCGGGCAGCGATCGCGTGGCCGAGCTGCTCTCGACACCCGAGCGTCAGCTCGCGCGCATCGAGGCGCTGCGGGCCGCCGCCGCGCGCCCGGGCTCCGCGTGAGCGGGCCGTGGGCCGAGCTGCCGGGGCTCGCCCTCGCGCACCTGCAGCTCGTGCTCGTCGCGCTCGGGCTCGGCGCCGCGATCGCCATCCCGCTCGGCGTCGTCGCGTCGCGTCGCGCGCGCACCGAGGCGCTCGCGCTCGGGACCGCCGGCGTCCTCCAGACCGTGCCGAGCCTCGCGCTGCTCGCGCTCATGGTGCCGCTGCTCGCGGTCGCGAGCGGTGCCACCGAGCGCGCGCTCGGCTTCGCGCTCCCGAGCATCGGATTCCTTCCCGCGGCGCTGGCGCTCACGCTCTACGGGCTGCTCCCGATGCTGCGCAACACGGTGGCCGGGCTGCGCGGCGTCGATCCGGCGCTGCGCGAGGCCGCGCTCGGCGTCGGCATGACGCCGCGGCAGAGTCTCGTGCGCGTCGAGCTTCCGCTCGCGCTCCCCGTGATCGTGGCCGGCGTGCGGACGGCGACGGTCTGGATCGTCGGCACCGCGACGCTCGCGACGCCCGTCGGCGCGGCGAGCCTCGGCAACCTGATCTTCGCGGGACTGCAGACGCGGAGCTTCGGCTCGGTCGTCGCCGGGAGCGCGGCGGCTGCCGCGCTCGCGCTCGTGCTCGACGGGATCGTGCGCGCGCTCGAGCGAGGCGTCGCGGAGCGCAGCCGCGCGCGCGTCGCACTCGCGGGCGCCGCGCTCGCGGCGCTCGTCGCGATCGCGATCGCGCCGCTCGCCGTGCGAGGCGTCGATGGGGCACGCGCGCCGCGCCGCGCGATCGCGATCGGCGCGAAGTCGTTCACCGAGCAGTACGTGCTCGCAGCGGTGCTCGCGCAGTGGATCGAGCGCGAGACGGGGCGCCCGACGCGCGCGGTCGAGTCGCTCGGATCGACGGTCGCCTTCGATGCGCTCCGCGATGACGCGATCGACGTGTACGTGGACTACTCCGGCACGATCTGGGCGACCGTGTTCCACGAGCCCGGGCTCCCGTCCGATCGCGGCGACGTGCTCGCGCAGGTTCGCGCGCGGCTCGCGCGCGACTACGGCGTGCGCGTCGCCGCCGCGCTCGGCTTCGAGAACACCTATGCGATCGCGATGCGCGAGGCGCGCGCGCGCGAGCTCGGGATCGAGACGATCGGCGACTTCGCCCGGCACTCCCCCGCGCTCGCCATGGCGGGCGACTACGAGTTCTTCGGGCGGGAGGAGTGGCGCGCCCTCGTCGCGCGCTACGACATCCGCCTTCGCCAGCGACGCGCGATGGACGCCTCGCTCATGGTGCCCGCGCTCGTCCAGGGCGAGGTCGACGCGATCAGCGCGTACTCGACCGACGGCCGGATCGCCTCGCTCGGGCTCCGCGTGCTCCGCGACGAGAAGGGCGTGATTCCGCCCTACGACGCGATCGTGCTCGCGAGCGCGCGTCTCGCGCGCGAGGAGCCCGCCGTGCTCGCGGCGCTCGCGCGGCTCGACGGCGCGATCGACGCGGAGCGGATGCGGCGGATGAACGACGCCGTCGAAGGAGAGGGGCGAGCGCCCGCCGAGGTCGCGGCCGAGCTCGTCGCTGAGCGGCTCGGGGCCGCGGCGCCGGACGACGCGGGCAGGGGGCGCGACTAGCGTCCGGTCGGTCGGCCGGGGCTCGCGCGAAGGACGACCGCCGCGCCCTCCGCCCTCGTCGTCGCGGCCGGCGGCGAGCGGCTTCAGCGTGCCCGCGCGGCATCCGATGCGGGCGCATGCTCTTCGACCTCGCGCTCGTCGCTCTGCTCGCCGTCTTCGTCGCGATCGGCGCCTGGCGCGGCGCCATCGCCTCCTTCACGAGCCTCGCGGGCCTCGCGATCGGCTACGTCGCGGGCTTCCAGGCGGCGCTGCGCGGCGGCGAGGCCGCCGCGCGCGGGCTCGGGGTCGCGCCGGCGCTCGGCCCGCTCGTCGCCGGCACGGCGGGCTTCGTGGCGGCGCTCGTCCTGGTCGGCGTCGCGGGCTTCTTCGCGAAGCGCTGGGATGCCGAGCGGCGGGGCGGGCTCCCGCGCTCGGGCCTCGACCGCGTGGGCGGCGCCGTCTTCGGCGGCCTTCGCGGCGCGGTGCTCGCCGCGCTGCTCGCCTGGCTCGGGATGTTCGCGGCCGCGGCGCGCGAGGTCGCGCCCGACGGTCCGCTCGCGGCGCTGCCCTCGGCCGAGGGGTCGCTCGCCGCGGGGCTCACCGAGGTGGCGGTCGAGCAGGTGGTCGAGGGCGCGCTCGGCGACGACCCGGCGTCGCGCGTGATCGCGCGCGTCGCGGCGCGGCCCGGCGAGCGGCTGCGCGCCGTGCAGACGCTGCTCGACGACCCGCGCGTGCGCGCCGTGCAGGAGGACGCGTTCTTCTGGACGCTGGTCGAGAACGGCGCCAGCGAGCGCGCGCTCAACCGCATGAGCTTCTACCGGATCGCCCACGACCCCGAGATGCGAGCCACCTTCGCCGACCTCGGCTTCGTGAGCGCGGCGGCGGCCGGGGATTCGAACGCCTTCCGGGACGAGCTGCGCGTCGTGCTCGACGTCGTGGGGGCCCGGATCAAGGGCATCAAGCAGGACCCGGAGATCCAGGCGCTCGCGCGCGACCCGGAGATCCTCGCGATGCTCGAGTCGGGCAACACGTTCGGGCTCGTCGCGCACCCGCGCATCCAGGCGCTCGCATCGCGACTCGCGGCCGACGCGCCGGGGGGTGGCAGCGCGGCCGCCGGCGAGCCCGCTCCCGAGGCGGCGGGCGCGAGCGCGTCCGATGCTCCGGATCCGCGGCCGCGCGAGCCGCGCTCCGCGCTCTCTCCGGCCGCGTCCGGCCGGCGCGCGATCCCCGCCGCGAGCGACGTCGCGCGTCGCTAGGCGGCGCGCCTCAGTCGCCGACGGCGCGCGCGACGACCTCGGGCGAGAGCGTCGCGACCCTCCGCGACCGCGACGGCGGCTGCACGATGCCCGCCGACATGATCACCTTGAAGGCCTCCTCGACGGGCAGGTCGATCTCGACGATCTCCTCGCGCCGCGCGAGCAGGAAGAAGCCCGACGTCGGGTTCGGCGTCGTCGGAACGAAGACGTTCAGGTATCCGTCGCCGACCGCATCCGCCAGCGCACCCTCGGCCGGGCCGGTGGTGAACGCGAGCGCGTAGACGCCCTTGCGCGGGTACTCGACGAGCACGACGCGGTTGAAGTTGCGCGCGGTCTCCTCGGAGCGGAACACGGCCTCGAAGAGCTGCTTGACGGCGGCGTAGATGCTGCGCGCGACCGGCACGCGCTCGAGCACCTGCTCGCTGAGGCGCACGATCTGGTGGCCGAAGAAGTGCCGCACGAAGACGCCGGCGAGCAGGATCACGCCGAACGTGAAGAGCGCGCCCACGAACGGCGGAAGGTGCGGCGCCTCCGCGACGCTCGGGAAGATCCATCCGACGAGCCGCGGCAGGAGCAGGTTGTCGAGCCACTTCACGGCCCAGGAGATGGCCCAGAAGGTGATGGCGAGCGGGGCGAAGGCGAGCAGGCCGGCGACGAAGTAGCGGCGCGTCGCTTCGCGGAGTCCGTGCCAGAGGCGCGTCAGCATCGAATCCCACCGGAGCTCGGGTCCGCTGGCCATGCGCGGGTCATCGGCAGGCGAGCGGAACCGATTGACTGGCAGTCGCAGGGCGACCTGCCGCGTTCGTGGGCGCGTCGGAGTGCGACCTCGGGAAGCCTACGGGCGCGCGCGCCCGGTGGACTCCCCAGGATCAGAAGAGCGGGCGGTCGTCGCCGTCGGGGGCGTAGGAGGAGATCTCGCAGTCGAGCGGGATCACCTCGAAGCCCGGGCGCTCGTAGCGCTCGCCGAGGAGCCCGGAGGCGCCAGCGGCCAGCTTGGACGGGAGCGCCAGGGACGAACCGTCGCGGTGCACGTCGTGGGTCATGGCGGCTCGTTATAGCACGGCGCGCGGCGCTACCGCAGGAGCACGTCGCACGCGTCGCGCACCTTGCGCACGAGCCGCCCGAGCGCGTTGCGGTGGATGTCGCGGCGCAGCCACACGAGCAGGCGCCGCTCGAGCGTGTGCGCGTCGAGCGGCTTGCGCCGCACCGCGCCGCCCTCGCGCGGGATGGCGGCGAGCTCGGCGGCGATCGCGGCGCGCTCGAAGCCCCAGGTCGCGAGGTCCTCGTCGTACAGGCGCCCGAGGATCTGCTCGCACTGCTCGATCTTCGCCGTCTGCCCGGCGAGCTCCCGGGCCCACTTCGCCAGCGACTTCGTCGTCGGGCGACTCTCCTTGCCGGCCTGGATGGGGTCGCCGAGCCCGCGCGCCGTTCGCGTGCGGCCGCCCTCCTGCTCGCCGTACTCGATCATCCCGGGCTCGAAGGGCAGCTCGAGGTGCTCGCAGATCCGGCGCGCCTGCGCTTCGGGGTCGCGCACGAGCTCCTCGTAGCGCACGTGCACGAGCGGCACGGGCCGCTCGCGCAGGAAGCGCGCGATCGGCGGCACGTAGCGCTCGAGCATCGGGTTGTGGCGGTGGGCGGCCTCGTGGTCGCCGTCGAAGAACGACTCGACGTAGCTCGACCAGACGGCCATCGGGTGGCGCGTCAGCACGACGTACTTCGCGCGCGGGTAGAGCTTCGCGAGGAAGTCGAGGACGAGGGCGTAGGCGGGCGTCTTGTCGAGCAGGTGGGTGCGGCCGGTCGGCGCGAGCAGCCGCTCGTAGAGCGTGTCGGTGAGCGCGCGCATCGCGTCGAGGTAGTCGTCCTCGCCGCGCGGGAGCGCGCGCACGATCTCGCGCATCGCCTGCTGCGTGATGTGCGGCTCGTAGGCCGCCTTCTCGACCTTCTCGTAGTAGCCGAGATGGGCGAGCGGCGTGACGAGGTGGGGCTCCGCGGGCGAGTGGATGGCCGGGTGCGCGCCGAGCATGCGCGCGAGCATCGTCGAGCCCGAGCGCATCGAGCCGATCAGGAAGACGAGTCGATCCTGCACCGTGTCCTTCCGTGCCTGCCGCGCCGCCGGCCTTCCGGGAGTGGCCCGCGGCCGGGCTCAGGTGTCGAACCCACCCGTCGCCGCGACCTCTGCGTACCAGCGGCCCGAGTCCTTGAGCGTTCGTTCGCCCGTCTCGAAGTCGACCCACGCGAGGCCGAAGCGCTGGGCGTATCCCTCGCTCCACTCGAAGTTGTCGAGCAGCGACCACGCGTGATAGCCGCGCACGTCGGCGCCGGCCTCGATCGCGCGGTGCACGGCCTCGAGGTACGCACGGTGGTAGTCGATGCGGCGCTCGTCGCGGATGTGGCCCTCCGCGTCGGGCCCGTCCGCGTAGCTGCAGCCGCTCTCGGTGACCTCGAGGACGGGCTTCGCGCCGTCGCGCGTGAACGCGCGCGTCAGCCACACGAGCACGTCGCGCAGCGCGTCCGGCCACACCTCCCAGCCGAAGTCCGTGCGCGGCCCGTCGCCCGCGCTGGGCGCGATGGCGGGCGCGGCGTCGATCCCGAGCGGTCCGCCGTCGACGGCCGCGACGCGCGTGCGGACGTAGACGTTGGCGCCCACGAAGTCGAGCGGTACGGCGAGGCGCGCGAGGTCGTCGGGACGGGCGCGCAGCCGCGGCAGCAGCTCCTCGACGGGGAACAGGGCGGGGTAGGCGCCGTCCAGGGCCGGCCGCACGAACCACTCGTTCGCGAAGCGGTGCCACCGCTCGGCCGCCGCCGCGTCGGCCTCGGCGTCGCCCGCCGGCTCGCACGGCGAGAAGCTGAACGCGCTGCCGATGCGCGCGGCGGGAAGTGTCGCCTTCATCGCGCGGAAGCCCTCGGCCTGCGCGAGGTTCGCGACGTGCGTCGCCGCCCAGAAGGCGTCCGCGTCGCGCCGCCCGGGCGCGTGCAGGCCGACGAGGTAGCCGAAGGTCGTGAACACGGCGGGCTCGTTCAGGAGCGAGAAGCACTCGACGCGGTCGCCGAGCGCGCGCGCGACGAGCTCCGCGTAGTCCGCGAAGCGGAAGGCGGTGTCGCGCACCGCCCAGCCGCCCGCGTCCTCGAGCGCCTGCGGCAGGTCCCAGTGGTAGAGCGTCGGGAACGGACGGATGCCGGCGTCGAGCAGCGCGTCGCAGAGCCGCCGGTAGTAGTCGACGCCCGCGTCCTGCGCGCGCCCGCGGCCGTTCGGCTGCAGGCGCGGCCAGGCGATCGAGAAGCGGTAGCTCGTGCAGTGCATCGCGCGCAGCAGCGCGACGTCGTCGCGCAGCCGGTGGTAGGAGTCGCACGCGCGGTCGCCGGTGTCGCCGCCGCGCACGCGACCTTCCGTGTGCGCGAAGCGGTCCCAGATCGACTCGCCCTTGCCGTCGGCGCGCCAGCCTCCCTCGATCTGGTAGGCGGCGGTCGCCGCGCCCCAGTGGAAGCCGTCGGGAAAACGGATGCGCGCCATCGGGCTCCTCGCGCGCGGCGGAGCCGCCGCGCGCGGCGCAGCCTAGCGCGTGGCCTCGTCGAGGACGCGGAGCAGACGCTGCGCGTTGGTGCGCAGCAGCACCTGGCCCATGCGCAGGCCGAGCCACGGCCGCGCCGTGCGCAGATAGGCGAACGAGCCGGCGTCGATCTCGAGCAGCTCGCAGTCGGTCGCGGCGATCGCCGACTCCGCGTGCGGCGCGCCGGCGACGAGCGGCAGGCCGCCGAACGCGCCGCCGCGCTGCAGGCGCGCCGTCTCCCGCTCGATCGCGTTGCGGATGCGGAGCGTGAGGGCGACCTCGCCGCTCCAGACGAGGAAGAACGAGTGGGTGCCCGCGTCGGCGTCGCCCTGCCGGTAGATCGCGCGGCCGACCGGGACGCTGCGCCGCCGCGTCACCTGCGCGAGGCCGATCGCATCCTCGAGCGCGAGCTCGGGGAGGTCGCAGCACTCGAGAAGGAAGCGCGCGAGCACGTGTCCGCCGTGGACCACGGCCTCCCACAGCCGGTCGTACGTCTCGGGCTCGATGCCGTCGAACGCGACGCCCGTGAGCACCACGTCGTCGGCCTCCTCGTCGCGCTGCCAGCGGCCGCTCGCGCGCACCGCGAGCGGGCCCGAGGGCAGGGCGAGCTCGACGCGCTCGATCGACTTGAAGGCGAAGGGCGAGGCCGTCGCGATGCACGCGCCGTGGACGCTCAGATCGCGGAGCTGGGCCGGGAGGGAGCCGCGGAAGTCGCTCGTGAAGACGCGCGCGGGCGTGTCCGACGCGATGCGGGGGTCGGCGCGCAGCTCGAGCGGGTCGGCGAAGTCGTCGGGCGCGCGCCCGCGCGGAGTCGGAGCCACGAATGCCACCTCCGGCTCCCGCTTTCGGCACGGTTCCAGTATCCCTTGAACGATCCGCCACTCCGGGAACGCGCGCGGGCGTCGAGCGCGGGGCTCCACCTGCCGATGCCGGCGCGTCCGCACCTCCTCGGGGAGAGCATGCTCCGCATCGCGCGCGCCATCGGACTGCCGGGAATCGCGCTCCTCGCGGCGTTCGCGCCGGCGTGGCCCGAGCTGGCCGCGGCGTGGCGCGCGAACGAGTGGTCGACGCACGGCTTCCTCGTGCCCTTCGTCTCGCTGTGGGCGGCCGCCGGGATCGCCGGCGCGCGACGGTCGCTCGCGCTGCGCCCCGACGCGCGCGGGCTCGCGCCGCTCGCGCTCGCCGTCGTCGCCTACGCCGCGGGGCTCGGCGCCGGCTGGCCGGCGCTCGTCGGGCTCGCGCTCGTCGCCGCGGTCGCATCGCTCGTGTGGCTCCGGTGCGGGGCGGCCTGGGTGCGCGCGCTCGCCTTCCCGCTCGGCTTCCTGGCCTTCGCCATTCCGCTGCCCGACGCGTGGGTCGCGCCGGTGATCGTGCGCCTGCAGCTGCTCGTGAGCCACGTCGGCGTCGAGATCGCGCGCGCGCTCGGGCTCGCCGTGTACCGCGATGGCAACGTGATCGAGCTGCCGGGCGGCGACGCGCTGTTCGTCGCCGAGGCGTGCAGCGGCATCACGTCGGTCGTCACGCTGATCCCGATCGCGGTCGTGCTCGCGTACTTCACCGATCGCTCGCCCCGGCGGCGCGTCGCGCTCGTCGCGTCCGTGGTGCCGCTCGCGCTGCTCGGCAACCTCGTGCGCGTGGTGGGCACGATCGTCGCGGCGACGCGCGTGGGCTCGCGCGCCGCGACGGAGGGCTCGTGGCACGAGGCCGCGGGCGTGCTGACGTACGTGCTCGGCTGCCTGGCGCTGCTCGCGGTGGGCGCCGTGCTGCGGCGCGCCTGGCCGGACGCGCGGGACGCGCGGACGGCATCGCGTGTCGCATGATCCTCGAGGAATGACGGACGCTTCTGGCGAGAACCTCGAGCAGCGCATCTGCTCCATCGCGTTCGCGCTCGGCTTCGACCTCGCGGGCGTGGCCCCGGTCGAGCCGGGGCCCGACACCGAGCGCCTGCGCGAGTGGGTCGCGCGCGGCTACGCGGGCTCGATGGGCTGGATGGCGGCGCGCCTCGAGGAGCGCGTCGACCCGCGGCGCGTGCTCGAGGGCGCGCGCAGCGCGCTCGTCGTCGGCCTCGCATGCGACGACGGGTGCGAGCGCCCGCCGCCCGCGCTGCGCGTGGCCCGCTACGCACGGGGCGACGACTACCACGAGGTGCTGCTCGACCGTCTGCGCGCCGTCGCCGCGGCGATCGAGGTCGCGTGCGGGCGCTCCGTGCGCGCGAAGGCCTACGTCGACACCGGACCGGTGGCCGAGCGCGCGCTCGCGGCCCGCGCGGGGCTCGGCTGGATCGGCAAGAACGCGTGCCTCATCCATCCGCGGCTCGGCTCGCACGTGCTGCTCGGGGTGCTCCTGCTCGACCTCGACCTCGCGCCCGGCACGCCCGAGCCGGACCACTGCGGAACGTGCCGCGCCTGCCTCGACGCGTGTCCGACCGACGCCTTCGCGGCGCCCTACGTGCTCGATGCGCGCCGCTGCATCGCCTACACGACGATCGAGGACCCGGGCCCGATCCCGCCCGAGCTGCGCGCCGCGCACGGCGACCGCGTCTTCGGCTGCGACGTCTGTCAGGACGTGTGCCCGTGGAACCGCCGGCGCGCGCGCCCGGCGCTCTCCGACCCGCTCGGGCTGCACGAGCGACTGGCCGCGCCCCGCGAGGCCTGGTGCGAGGGGACGCTCGGCTGGCTGCTCGCCGTGTCCGAGGACGAGCTCACGGTGGTCACGCGGCACAGCGCGGTGCGGCGGGCGCGCTGGCGGGGGCTCGTGCGCAACGCGCTCGTCGCGGCGGGCAACGCGGGCGACCGCGCGCTCGCGCCGCTCGTCGAGCGCCACGCGCGCGGCGACGACCCGATGCTGGCCGAGCACGCCCGCTGGGCGCTCGCGCGCATCGCGCAGGCCGAGGCCGGTGCGGAAGGGCGCGGCACGCGGCGCGCCGACTAGCGAGCCGCGCGCAGCAGCGCGGCCATCACGCCCGGCCGGTCGGTCACGATCCCGTCGACGCCGAGCGCGAGCAGGCGGCGCATCTCGTCCTCGTCGTTCACGGTCCAGGCGTGCACGAAGCGCCCGTGGGCGTGCGCGTGCTCGACGAGCTCGCGCGTCACGAACGGGCGGCCGCCGAAGTCGACGGGGATCTGCAGCGCCATCGCGCGGCTCTGCGGCGCCGTGCCGGCGAGCGCCGTGCGCACGAACTCGAGCACGTCGCCGAGCGCCGCGCCGAGCGCGACGTCGACCCCGCGGCGGTCCACCTCGGCCTGGATGCGCGCCATCCGCTCGTCGCGCTCCGCGGCCAGCAGCGTGAGCGGCGCGCGCCCGTGCGCGCCGACGAGCTCTACCACCCGCTCGACGAGGCCGGGCGCGTCGCACTTGATCTCGAGGTTGAAGCGCGCGCCGGGGAAGGCCTCGAACGCCTCCTCGAGGGTCGGGATGCGAAACGGTCGGAACGTCTGAGGAATCGCGTCCAGGTCGCCCGCGAAGTCCGCGCTCGCGTCGAGCGCGCGCAGCTCGACCCAGTCGAGGTCGACCACGCGCGCGGGCCGCCCGGCGATGCGACCGACGTCCGGGTCGTGGACGAGCACGGGCACGCCGTCGCGCGTCGCGTGCACGTCGCTCTCGAGGATGTGCGCGCCGAGCTCGAGCCCGAGCGCGAACGAGGCGAGCGTGTTCTCGGGCGCATCGCCGGCCGCGCCGCGGTGTCCGAGGACCGTCGGGACCGGGACGTCGAAGTACGGGTGCGCCATTCCGGCGACGGTACTCGAATGCGGCAGCGCGAGCCTGCGCGCCGCTGTGCTATTCGCGCCCGCATGGGAGTGCTCACGCGCGACGCGATCCGCCGCGAGCTCGCAGCCGGGCGGCTCGTCGTCGACCCGCTCGCCGACGACCAGATCGGTCCCGCCTCGATCGACCTCACGCTCGGCGACGAGATCCGCGTGATCGAGCGCGGCCCCGCGCCGATCGACATCCGCGAGTCGAGCGACTACCGCGAGCACACGCGCGTCGCGTCGCTCGCCGAGCCCTACGTCCTCGCGCCCGGTGCGACCATCCACGGCATCACGCGCGAGCGCGTCGACCTGCCGTCCGATCTGGTCGGATTTCTCGAAGGCCGGAGCCGGTTTGCGCGGCTGGGCCTCATGATCCACGTGACCTCTGCGCTGGTGCAGCCGGGCGTGCGGAACCACCAGGTCCTCGAGATGGGGAACATCTCCGGGCACCCGCTGCGCATCCACGCGGGCGTTCGGATCTGCCAGCTCGTGCTGATGCGCACCGAGGGCGAGGCGATCTACCGCGGGCGCTTCGCCCAGCAGGACAGGATCTGAGCCCTGCGCGCGGTGGTCCAACGCGTGCGCTACGCGCGCATCCGCGTGGGCGACGAGCTCGTCGGCGAGATGGGGGAGGGCCTGCTCGCGCTCGTCGGCGTCGCGGCGAGCGACGGGCCGGAGGCGGCCGACGAGCTCGCGCACCGGCTCGTGCACCTGCGCGTCCTGCCCGACGACGAGGGGCGGATGAACCGCTCGCTCCTCGACACCGGCGGCGCGCTCGGCGTGGTCTCGCAGTTCACGCTGCTCGGAGACGCGCGCAAGGGACGGCGACCGTCGTTCCAGGACGCCGCGCCGCCCGAGCGCGCCGAGCCACTCGTCGACCGCGTCGCGAGCGCGGCGCGCGCACTGGGTGTGAGCGTCGTCACGGGAAGATTCCGCGCGATGATGGATATCGAGCTCGCGAACGCGGGGCCGGTGACGCTCCTGCTCGACACCGCACGAACGTTCTGAGTCGCCGATCACCCCGCGCGAGTCTCCCGGTGTCGAAACGCCGCGCGCCCCCGCGGTCGAACGCTGTTAGGCGGTTGCCAGCCCGAGCGCGACTCGCCACACTCGGTCGAATTGGGGGGATGCGGAACCGCCCCTGCCGGCGGCTCCGTGAAAGGAGAGGACGTTGGAACGCATGAACGGGATGGAACGAACGAGTCGGACGGAGCGCCGACGCGCGACCGGCGCGCGGCGCATCGGCGCCGTCATCACCTGCGCCGTCGCCGTCGCCGCGGCGCCCGCCGCCAGCTGGGCGGACGATGCGGCGATGGCGAAGGACGCGGGCGTGGGCCTCGGGTCCGCGATCGCGAGCCTGCTCTACGCACCGGTGAAGACGGCCTACGCGCTCGGCGGCGTGGTCGTCGGCGGGCTGGCGTGGGCGTTCTCGGGTGGAGATGCCGAGGTGGCGCGGGTCGTGCTCGAGCCGTCGGTGCTCGGCGACTACGTGATCACGACGGGCCACCTGACGGGCCAGCAGCAGATCGAGTTCTTCGGTCGACAGGACGAGCCCGCGTCGGCCTACCAGGACCGCTATCGCGAGACGCCGCCCGAGTCCGACGTCGCGTCGGCGCCCGAAGGCTGGTAGCCGCGGAGACGACGGCGCCCGCCGCGAGCCCGGCTCGCGGCGGGCTTCGTCGCGTCCGCGCACGGTGCGCGAGAAGGCGCCCGCGCCCGAGGCGCGGGCGCCTTCTCGCACTCGCATTCGCGCTCACACTCGCGATCCTGCTCGCGGGCTGCGGGCGGGCCGATGCTCCCGGTGGCTCGCCCGCGGCCGTCGCCGAGCCGGGAGCCGCCCCGCTCACCTCGCGCGAGCCTTCTCCGCCGTTCGACCTGCCCCGGCTCGGGGGCGGGCGCGTCGCGCTCGCCGACCTCGCCGGGCGCGTCGCGGTCCTCGACTTCTGGGCGACCTGGTGCGCGCCCTGTCTCGAGACCGTCCCCGTCCTGAACCGCTTCGCCGAGGCCCACGCGGCGGAGGGGGACGTCGCGGTGCTCGGCGTCGCGACCGACGAGGATGGGGCGGAGGTCGTGGCTCCGTGGGTCGCCGAGCAGGGCGTCCGCTACCCGATCGCGCTCGGCGACCTCGACCTCGCACTCGCCTTCGGCGCGCCCGGGCTGCCGACCACGGTCGTGCTCGCGCCCGACGGCGCGATCGTCGCGCGGCACGTCGGCGCCGTGGAGCTCGACGAGCTCGAGGCGTCGCTCGCGCTCGCGCGCATGCGCGCAGGCCCGGCCGCGTCCGCCGACTAGGGCGCTCGCCCGATCGCGCATCGCGCGTGGCCCATCTCAAGCCCTCCCCGGGGCCGGTCGATTCGCGACCGGCCGGAGCGCAGCGCGCCGGTGGAGGGGCGCCGTGGGCGGCACGGATACCGAGTTCCGGATCAAGCAGACGTACGAGCGCCAGCTCGAGGCCGGCGACATCGTCTTCGAGGAAGGCGCGGAAGGGGACTCGGTCTTCGTGATCCAGAGCGGCGAGGTCGAGCTCTCGCGCCTCGGTGCGAGCGGCCGGAGCGTCGTGGCGAGGCTCGGCCCCGGCGCGTTCTTCGGCGAGATGAGCGTGATCCTCGGCGAGCGCCGGACGGCGCGCGCGGTGGCGCTCGTGCCGACGCGCCTGATCCAGCTCGACGCCGCCACCTTCGAAGGGCTGTGCATCGACCGCCCCGAGGTCGCGATCCGCGTCATCCACATGCTGACGGAGCGGCTGATCGACGCCGAGCGGCGGCTCTCGAAGCTCGGCGTCGACGACCTCGTGCGTCCGCTCGTGCGCGTGCTCGTCGACGAGGCGGAGCCGTGCGCCGACGGCATGCGCATCCGCACGACGCTGCGACGCCTCGCCGACGACACGGGGCTCACGATGCTCGAGGCGCACCGCGCGCTGCACCAGCTCTTCGATCGCAAGGCGCTGCGGCTCGTCGAGGACGTGCTCGTGACGCCGAGCCTCGACACGCTGACGGCCTGCCTCGAGCGCCCCGCCTAGCGCGCGTCGCGCGCCACACACCGCGACCCCCGCCGCGTTCCCAATCCGTCCCGTCCGTCCCGTCCGTCCCTTTCGCCCGCCGGCCCGGGCAGTCCGCCGCGCGGGGATCTGATAGGGTCCGCCCGCCACGGCACATCGGCACCGGGGGGGCGGCCGCTTGCTCGCGCGCACGGGGCGCCTGGGGCGCATGGGGATCGGGACCGCGGCCTTCGCCGCTCTCGCGATCGCGCTCGTCGCCGCGCCGCCCAGCGCGCGCGCGCAGACGCCGCGCTTCGAGCCGGGCGAGCCCGCGCAGATCACCGCCGACGTGATCGAGTACTTCGGCGACCGCGACGTGTACGTCGCCGACGGCCACGTGCGGGTCGTGCAGGGCGGGCGCGAGCTCGAGGCCCGCTGGGCGGCCTTCGGCGCCTCCACCCGCATCGGCGTCGCGAGCGGCGACGTCGTCTACCGCGCCGAGGGCGAGGCCGTCGCCGCGCGCTTCCTCGAGTTCGACGTCGACACGCTCGACGGCGTGGTGTTCGGCGCCGAGCTCGACATGGGCGAGACGGGCTTCCGCATCGCGGCCGAGGAGCTCGTGCGCACGGGCGAGGACCGCTACCGCATCCGCGGCGCGCGCTTCACGGCCTGCCGCTGCCCGGACGAGCACGATCGCCTGCCGTGGGAGCTGCACGCCGCGCGCTCGGACGTGCACGTCGGCGGCTACGGGACGTCCTGCAACACGACGCTCGAGGTGCTCGGCGTTCCCGTCGTGTGGCTCCCGTGGCTGCTCTACCCCGTGAAGACGGAGCGGCAGACGGGCCTGCTCGTCCCCGACGTGTCGTTCGGGAACCGCAACGGCCTGCTCGTCGGCCTGCCGTTCTTCTGGGCCGCGCGCGAGAACGTGAACGTGCTCGCGACGCCGCAGTACTCGACGCGGCGCGGGTTCAAGCAGGACCTCGAGATCGAGGCGGTCTACGGCGAGCGCTCGCGCACCGAGCTTCGCGGTGCCTTCCTGCACGACACGTCGACCGCGAGCGCCACGGGGTCGAAGGTGCCGCTCGACCTCGCGCGCGACGGAACGCCGATGGGCGCGATGCGCGACCGCGGGTTCGCCGCGATCGAGCACGACCAGGACCTGCCGCTCGGGACGCGCGTCAAGATCGACGGGGCCTGGGTCACCGACAACCAGTACGCGCTCGACTTCGACGACCTCACCGCTCGTCGCCGCGACCGCTACCTCGAGGCGCGCGCGTTCGCGTTCGGCGGCGTGGGCGAGGAGCGCCGCGCGACCTTCCAGCTGACGGGCTCGTACGCGAACGACCTGCAGGGCCTCGACGGACTCGATCGCGACCCGTTCCTGCTGCAGCGCTACGGCGGGGCCGAGGCCGAGTGGCTGTCCGGGCCGCTCGCCGGCCTTCCGTGGCTGACGTCGGCGCTCGACGTCGACTACGCGTTCTTCGGGCGCGAGCGCGACCCGGCGCGCGTGCTCGTCGGCGGCACGACCGACCTCGTCGGCGGTCGCTTCTACGACATCGGCATCGCACCGCTCGAGATCGCGGGTGTGACCGTTCCCGGCGACGGCAACGCCGTGTTCGACGAGGGCGAGCCGCTCGCCGACCGCGGCCATCGACTCACCGTGCACCCCCGCATGGGCGTTCCGCTGCGACCGTTCGGCGCGCTCGAGTGGTACAGCGAGGGCGGCTATCGCGAGACGCTCTACTGGAGCGACCTGCAGGGCTACGAGGAGCGCGGCCAGATCACGGGTCGCAGCGACCTGTCGCTGCGGCTCGAGCGGACCTACGCGCGCGAGGGCCGCGCGCCCGTCGAGCACCAGCTCGTGCCGCACGTCGGCTGGGCCTTCGTCGACAGCGAGCGCGGACAGCGCACGAACCCGCTCTTCACGCCGCAGACGGCGCGCCTGCAGGACCGCGTGCGACAGCAGGCGCTCGACGCCGTCGTGCGCGATCCGGCCGACGTCGTGGCCTCGACGAACCGGCTGGTGGTCGGGGTCGACAGCCGCTTCTACCTCGGCCGCGGGCCGACGCGCCGCCTGCTCGGCGAGGTCGGGGTCGCGTTCGATCGCGACTTCGCCGCGGGCGAGTACGGAAAGCTCGTGCTCGAGGGGCGCAGCCTGCGTCTCGGGCGCGCGAACGCGCGCTTCCTGCTCGCGCTCGACGCGGAGCGGAAGGCCGAGGTCGCGGAGGGACTGGCGGAGCTGTGGATGCCGCTCGTCGGCCGCGCGTCGCTGCTCGCGCGCTACCGCTACCTGCGCGACGCGCCGCAGTTCTACGAGCAGTTCCAGAGCGCGTCGTACACGACCGGGAGGCCCGATTCGTTCGACCGCATCTCGCAGCTCTCGGGCGGCGTCTACGTGCCGGTGCTCGATCGCTTCATCCTGCAGTACCGCGCGAACTACAGCTTCGAGGGCTCGCAGTTCCTGACGAACGCGGCGACCGTCGACTACGTGTCGAAGTGCGGATGCTGGGCGGCGGGCCTCGAGCTCTCGGACTCGCGCAACCAGGGGCTCCAGGTCCGCTTCCGCTACACGATCCTCGGGCTCGGCGACGATCTCTCGAACCCCTTCGCGAAGCGCGGCGGCTGGATCGGCGCCGGCGCGCCGTGAGCGGCGACGCGCGCGGCCGTTGACGCCCTCCGGCCCATGCGCTTCGATCGCGGCTCGCCTCGCGCGAGGAGGCCGCCGCGACCCTGCGGCGACCGAGGACCGGCGCCCCTACCTTTCGCGGCCCGCGGTGGTCGCGGCCCGGCGACCCGGAACGGGCGCCAGTGAGAACACGGTGCTGCGACCGTCGCTCGAACAGTTCGAAGCGCTCGCGCGCGAAGGCAACCTGATCCCCGTCGCGCGCGAGATCCTCGCCGATCTCGACACGCCGCTCTCGCTCTTCCGCCGCCTCGACGACGGCCGGACGAGCTTCCTGCTCGAGAGCGTGCAGGGCGGCGAGAAGTGGGCCCGCTACAGCTTCATCGGCACGGGCGCGCGCGCGCGCTTCCGCGCGCGCGGACGCGAGATCGACTGGTTCGAGGGCGACCGCCACGAGCGCGCGACCGCCGAGGGCGACCCGCTCGAGTTCCTGCGCGCGAAGCTCGCGCGCTACCGGGCGGTGAAGCCCGACGACCTCGACCTGCCGCGCTTCGTCGGCGGAGCGGTGGGCGTCGTGGGCTACGACTGGGTGCGCTTCGTCGAGCGCATCCCGGACGCGAACCCCGACACCGTCGGGCTCCCCGACCTCGCGTTCTGCCTTCCCGAGACCGTCGTCGTCTACGACAACGTCCGGCACACGGCGCTGATCGTGAAGCACGTGCACGTGCGCGCCGGCGACGACCCGGCCCGTCGTTATGCGGAGGCGCGGCGCGAGGTCGACGCCGTCGTCGACCTGCTTCGCGCACCGCTCGCTCCCGAGCCGCGTCGCGAGGCCGCGCGCGAGCCGATGGACGTCGAGCGCAGCATGACGCGCGAGCAGTTCCACGAGGTCGTGAAGCGCGCGAAGGAGTACATCGAGGCGGGCGACATCTTCCAGGTCGTGCTCGCGCAGCAGTTCTCCGTGCCGCTCCAGGTCGATCCCTTCACGATCTACCGCCAGCTGCGCATGATCAACCCGAGCCCCTATCTCTTCTTCGTGCGCGCCGAGGGCGCCGTGCTGATCGGCGCGTCGCCCGAGATCCTCGTGCGCCTCGAAGGGCGCCGCGTCGACGTGCGCCCGATCGCCGGCACGCGCCGCCGCGGCCGCGACCCCGAGGACGAGGCGCGCATGGAGCACGAGCTGCGCACCGACCCGAAGGAGATCGCCGAGCACGTGATGCTCGTCGACCTCGGGCGCAACGACGTCGGGCGCGTGGCCGAGATCGGCTCGGTCGTCGTCGACGAGTACGCGATCGTCGAGAAGTACTCGCACGTCATGCACACCGTCTCGAACGTGCACGGGCGCCTGCGCGCGGGGCTCGACTGGCTCGACGTGCTGCGCGCGACGTTCCCGGCCGGCACGCTCTCCGGCGCGCCGAAGGTGCGCGCGATGGAGATCATCGACGAGCTCGAGACCGTGCGGCGCGGCGTCTACGGCGGCTGCGTCGGCTACGTCGACTACTCGGGGAACATGGACATGGCGATCACGATCCGCACCGCGGTCGTGAAGGACGGCCGCATCACGATGCTCGCCGGCGCCGGCGTCGTCGCGGACTCCGACCCGGAGCTCGAGTTCAAGGAGACGCTCAACAAGGCGCGCGCGCTCGTGCACGCGATCGACCTGGCCCGCGAGGGCACGGACTGACGCCGATGCGCCTCCTCATGATCGACAACTACGACTCGTTCACGTACAACCTCGTGCAGTACCTGGGCGAGCTCGGCGCCGACGTCGACGTCGTGCGCAACGACGTCGAGACGCTCGAGCAGCTGCTCGCCCGCGCGCCGGAAGGCGTCGTCGTGTCGCCCGGGCCGGGAACGCCGCACGACGCGGGCGTCTCCATCGACGTCGTGCGCGAGTTCGGTGCGCGCGGGACGCCCGTGCTGGGCGTCTGCCTCGGTCACCAGGCGATCGGCGTCGTCTACGGCGGCAGGGTCGTGCGCGCGCGCTCGATCATGCACGGCAAGACCTCGCGCATCGAGCACGACGGCAAGGGCGTGTTCCGCGGCCTGCCGCAGGGGTTCGAGGCCACGCGCTACCACTCGCTCGTGATCGAGGAGGCCACCTGGCCGCCCGCGCTCGTCGTCTCTGCGCGCAGCGAGGACGGCGAGGTGATGGGCGTGCGGCACCGCGAGCTGCCGGTCGAGGGCGTGCAGTTCCACCCGGAGTCGATCCTGACGTCGGCCGGCAAGGCGCTGCTCGCCAACTTCCTCGCGCGCTGCCGCGGCGAGAGCGCCGCGTGAGCCTCGCGCGCGCGATCGAGGCGGCGGCGGCGCGTCGCGAGGTCGACGCGGCCGATCTCGAGGCCGCGTTCGGCGAGATCGTGGACGGGCGCGCGACGCCCGTGCGCATCGCGGCGCTGCTCGTCGCGCTGCGCACGAAGGGCGAGACCGTCGGCGAGATGGTCGCCGCGGCGCGCGCGCTCCGCGCGCGCGCGAGGACGGCGCTCGCCGCCGACGACCGCACCGTCGACACCTGCGGCACGGGCGGCGCGGGTGCGGCCAAGACCTTCAACGTCTCGACGACCGCGGCCTTCGTCGTCGCCGGCGCGGGCGTGCCCGTCGCGAAGCACGGCAACCGCGCGGCCACGAGCCGCAGCGGCAGCTTCGACCTGCTCGAAGCGCTCGGCGTCGCGATCGACCTCTCGATCGAGGAGAGCGCGCGCGTGCTGCGCGAGACGGGGATCGCCGCCTTCTTCGCGCGCACCGCCCACCCCGCGATGCGGCACGTGGCGCCCGTCCGCCAGGAGCTCGGCATCCGCACGCTGATGAACGCACTCGGGCCGCTGCTCAACCCGGTCGGCGCCCGCTACCAGGTCGTCGGCGTGTACGACGCCGCGCTGCTGCGACCCATGGCCGAGGCGCTCGGACGGCTCGGCGGCGAGCGCGCGCTCGTCGTGCACGGGAGCGACGGCCTCGACGAGTTGACGACGCGCGGGCCGAGCGCCGCCGCGCTGCTCGACGGCGGAGAGGTGCGCGTGCTGTCGGTCGAGCCGAGCGCGCTCGGCATCGCGCCGCCGGCGGCCGGCGCGCTCGACGGGGGCGACGCCGCCCGCAACGCGGAGATCGCGCGCGCCGTGCTCGCGGGCGAGCCGGGCGCCGCGCGCGACATCGCGACGCTCAACGCGGCGGCCGCGATCTGGGTGGCGCGCGGTGCGCGCGACCTCGCGGAAGGGCTCGAACGCGCGCGGCACAGCATCGACTCGGGCGCCGCCCGCGAGAAGCTCGACGCGCTCGTGCGCGCGACGAACGCGATCGCGCGCACGCGGGCGGGGCCGGGGGCGGCGGCGTGACCATCCTCGACGAGATCCTCGAGCACAAGCGCGGCGAGGTCGAGGCGGCGAAGGGCGCCGTCGCGCCGGCCGCCATGGCCGAGCGCGCGCAGCGCGCCGAGGCGACGGCGGGCCCGACCCGCGGGTTCGCGCGCGCGCTGCGGGCGGCGCCGGCGCCCGCGGTGATCGCCGAGCTCAAACGCCGGTCTCCTAGCAAGGGACTCATCCGCGCCGACTTCGAGCCCGTCGCGTGCGCGCGCGCCTACGCGGAGGGCGGCGCCGCGTGCCTCTCCGTGCTCACCGACGCGCACTACTTCGGCGGCGAGCTCGCGTTCCTCGCCCGGGTGCGCGAGACCGTCGCGCTGCCGCTCCTCCGCAAGGACTTCGTGGTCGACGCCTACCAGGTCGACGAGGCGCGCGCGGCCGGCGCGGACGCCGTGCTGCTGATCGTCGCCGCGCTCGCGCCGCGCGAGATCGCGGCCTTCGCGAAGCGCGCCGCCGAGCTCGGGCTCGACGCGCTCGTCGAGGTCCACGACGAGGCCGAGCTCGACGTCGCGCTCGACGCGGGCGCGACGCTCGTCGGCGTCAACAACCGCGATCTGCGCACCTTCCACACCGATCTCGCCGTGACCGAGCGGCTCGCGGCGCGGCTGCGCGGCCGCGACGACGTCCTCCTCGTCGCCGAGAGCGGCATCCACGCGCCGGAGGACGTCGCGCGGCTCGAAGCGGCCGGCGCGCGGGCCTTTCTCGTGGGAGAATCGCTGATGCGCGAGCCGGACGTCGCAGCGGCGTTGCGGAGGCTTCGCGGGAGAGGGGACGCGCGTTGATCGCGCGTCCGATCGCTGCCGCGCACGGCGCGGCGGAGGAGAGGAGAACGTGAGCGGGAGCGTTCGGATCAAGATCTGCGGCGTCGTGGACGCGGACGACGCGGCGGCGGCGGTCGAGGCCGGCGCCGACCTCGTCGGCGTGAACTTCGTGCCCGATTCGAAGCGGCGCGTCGACGTGCGCGTCGCCGAGGCGATCTGCGCGCGGCTCGAGGGGACGGGCGCGGAGCGCGTGGCCGTGTTCCGCGATCAGCCCTGGGAGGAGATCGAGCGCGTCCTGCGGCGCGTCGACTTCGACCGCGTGCAGCTCCACGGCGCCGAGACGGAGGAGGAGGTCGAGATGATCGAGCTCCCCGTCATCAAGGCGATCGCGGGCGCCGACGTCGAGATGGCAGAGCAGTATCCGGGAAGCATCCTGCTGCTCGACCACCCGACCGAGGGCGGCGGCCAGGGCAAGTCGTGGGACTGGAGCGAGGCCTCGAAGCTCATCGAGATGGGGCTCGACGTGATCCTCGCCGGCGGTCTCGACCCCGACAACGTGGGCGAGGCGATCGCGGGCGTCGGCGACCTGCTGCCGTGGGGCGTCGACGTCGCGACCGGCGTCGAGAGCGACGGACGCAGGAAGGATCCGGCGAAGATGCGGGCGTTCGTCGAGGCGGTGCGGCGGGCCGAGGAGGCGGAGTGAAGAGCGAGGCCGATGCCGCGGGTCGCTTCGGCGCCTTCGGCGGTCGCTACGTGCCGGAGGTGCTGGTCGCCGCGCTCGACGAGCTGTCGGGCGCGCTGCGCACCATCGCGTCGACCGAGGCGTTCCGCGCGGAGCTCGACCACCTGCTGCGCACCTACGCCGGGCGGCCGACGCCGCTCACCTTCGCGGCGCGCACGACCGCGGAGCTCGGCGGCGCGAAGGTCTACCTGAAGCGGGAGGATCTCGCGCACACCGGCGCGCACAAGATCAACAACGTGCTCGGCCAGGTGCTGCTCGCGAAGCACATGGGCAAGACGCGCGTGATCGCGGAGACGGGCGCCGGCCAGCACGGCTGCGCGACGGCGACCGCGTGCGCGCTGCTCGGGCTCGAGTGCGAGGTGTACATGGGCTCGGAGGACACGCGCCGCCAGGCGCTGAACGTCTTCCGCATGGAGCTCCTCGGCGCGCGCGTGCACCCCGTCTCGTCGGGCTCGTGCACGCTCAAGGACGCCATCAACGAGGCGATGCGCGACTGGGTGACGAACATCCGCAGCACCTACTACTGCATCGGCTCGGTGATGGGCCCGCACCCGTACCCGACGCTCGTGCGCGACTTCCAGCGCATCATCGGCCTCGAGGTGCGCGACCAGCTGCGCGAGGCGGAGGGGCGGCTCCCCGACGTGTGCATCGCGTGCGTCGGCGGCGGCAGCAACGCGATGGGCCTGTTCCATCCCTTCGTCGAGGACGCGGGCGTGCGCCTCGTCGGCGTCGAGCCGGGCGGGGAGGGCGTCGGCACGGGCCGGCACGGCGCGGTGCTGACGGCCGGCGAGCCCGGCATCCTGCACGGCCAGCGCACGTACGTGATGTCGGACGACGACGGCCAGATCTTCCCCGCGCACTCGATCTCGGCCGGGCTCGACTACCCGGGCGTCGGCCCCGAGCACGCATTCCTCAAGGACACCGGCCGCGCCGAGTACGTCGTCGCGAACGACGACGAGGCGCTCGACGCGTTCGTGTTCCTGTCGCGGACGGAGGGCATCATCCCGGCGCTCGAGTCCGCGCACGCCGTGGCCGGCGCGCTGAAGCTCGCGCCGACGCTCCCGAAGGACGCGCTCGTCGTCGTGAACCTCTCGGGCCGCGGCGACAAGGACGTGGCCGAGGTGCGCGAGCTGCTCGCGCGCGGCGCGAGGCACTGATGGCGCGCCCGGCGACCGGCATCGAGCGGCTCGACGCGTGCTTCGCGGCGCTCCGCGCGCGCGGCGAGCGCGCGTTCCTTCCCTACCTCACCGCGGGCGACCCCGACCTCGAAACGACCGAGCAGCTCGTGCTCGCGATGGCCGAGGCCGGCGCCGACGTGATCGAGCTCGGCGTCCCCTTCTCGGACCCGATCGCCGACGGCCCGACCATCCAGCGCGCGAGCCAGCGCGCGATCGCGAGCGGCACGACGCTGCGCCGCATCCTCGAGCTCGTGCGCCGCGTGCGCGCGCGCACCGACGTGCCCATCCTGCTGATGGGCTATGCGAACAACTTCTTCGCGATGGGCGACGAGGCGTTCGCGAAGGCGGCGCAGGAGGCGGGCGTCGACGCCGTGATCGTCGCCGATCTCCCGCCCGAGGAAGGCGCGGCGTTCTTCGCCGCCTGCCGCGCGGCGGGCATCGCGCCCGTCCTCCTCGCCGCGCCGACGACCACGCCCGCCCGCCTCGCGATGCTCGCGCGCGAGACGCGGGGCTTCCTCTACTACGTCTCGCTCACGGGGGTCACCTCGGCGCGGAGCGAGCTCGCGCGCGGCATCGAGCAGGGCGTGCGCGCCGCGCGAGCGGCGGGCCCGGCACCCGTCTGCGTGGGCTTCGGCATCTCGACGCCCGAGCAGGCGCGCGAGGTCGGACTCCATGCCGACGGCGTCGTGGTCGGGAGCGCCATCGTCGAGCGCATCGAGGCCGCGGCGTCGCGCGCGGACGCGGTCGACTCGGTCGCGCGCTTCGTCGCCGAGCTCAAGGCCCCGCTGCGCGAGCCGCGTTAGGCGGGTGGAGCGGCGGCGGTCGCCGCCGTCGCGACGAGCGCCGCGAACAGCGCCTCGACCTGCGCGCGCGTCGCCTCGACGCTCCCCGCGTTGTCGATCACGTGGTCGGCGAGCGCCTTCTTCTCGTCGATCGGCATCTGCGCGGCGATGCGCGCCTGCGCCTCGGCGCGCGTGCACGCGTCGCGCGCCATCGTGCGCTCGACCTGCGTCTCGACCGGCACCCAGACGAGCACCGTCTCGTCGTAGCCCATGCGCGCGGCCGTGCCGGTGTTCGCGGCGCGGCCCTCGAAGAGCAGCGGGATGTCGAGCACGACGAGCGGGGCGCCGGCCTCGCGCGCCGCCTGCGTGCGGCGGAGCATCTCCGCGCCGACGCGCGGGTGGACGAGGCGGCCGAGGGTCGCGCGCGCCTCGGCGTCGGCGAACACGACCGCGCCGAGCGCCTTGCGGTCGAGCGAGCCGTCGGGCGCGATCACGCCGTCGCCGAAGGCGGCGGCGATCTCGGCCAGGAGCGGAGTGCCGGGGGCCTGGAGCTCGTGGACGATCGCATCGGCATCGATCACCACGGCGCCGAGCTCGGCCAGCATGCGGGACACGGTGCTCTTGCCCGAGCCGATGCCGCCCGAGAGGCCGACGATGCGCGTCATGCGCCGAGCATGCCCGAGCGCCGGTGCGCGCTCAACCGGCGCGCGGTGCGCGGGAGCAGGCGGCGCGCGCGACGAACGGGCTAGTCGGCAGCGTCGCCCGTCTCGCCGGGCTCGTCGGCCGCCACCACGCAGTTCTTGCCGGCCGCCTTGGCGCGGTAGAGCGCGGCGTCGGCCGCGCGGAAGAAGCGCTTCGCGTGGCCCGTGTACTGCGCGACGCCGACCGAGACGGAGACGAGCAGCGGCGCGTCGTGCTCGTCCACCGGGAAGCCGCTCTGCTCGACCGCGAGCCGGATCTTCTCCGCGAGCACGCGCGCGCCGACGAGGTCGGTCGACGGCGACAGCACGACGAACTCCTCGCCCCCGTAGCGCGCGACGACGTCCGTCTCGCGCACGCGCTCGTTCAGGATGCCGGCGAGGCGCGCGAGCACCTGGTCGCCGGCCGCGTGCCCGTAGCGGTCGTTCAGCTGCTTGAAGTCGTCGAGGTCGATCAGCATGAGCGAGAGCGGCTCGCCCGTGCGGTCGCTGCGCTTCGTCTCGCGCGCGAAGAGATCCTGGAAGTGGCGGTGGTTGTGGAGCTTGGTGAGGCCGTCGGTGATCGAGAGCTGAGAGAGCACCTCGTTCGCGCGGCGAAGCTCCCCGTTGCGCTCGCGCAGCTCGGCGTTGCTCCGCTCGATCTCGCGCTGGTTGGTGCGCAGCCGCAGCAGCATCTGGTCGAAGGTGCGCGCGAGGACGCCGATCTCGTCGCGCCGGTGGAACTCGGGCGCGTCGAGGTCGACGTCGAGCTCGCCGCGCGAGACGCGCCGCGCGACCTGCGAGAGGTGCCCGACGGGCTCGATCCAGCGGCGCAGGATGCGCTGCGCGATCAGCGAGAAGAGCGCGACCAGGCACGCCGCGGCGACGAGGATGCGCAGCGCCGCCGCGCGGATCGGCGCGCCCGCGACGCTGCGCGGCACGCCGCCCACGAGATAGGCGACGGGCGCGTCGGGCGGCCCGAGCGGCGTGGCCACGCCGACGAGCGCGTCGTCCGCGGCGGGGATCTCGGCGGGCTCGGTGAGGAGCGGGAGGAGCGGGGCGAGCGACGCGGCGTCCGGGGGCGGCGTCAGGACGCCCGCGAACGTCCGGCCGCGCACGTCGACGAGGGCGAGCGCGAGGGCGCCACTGCGCGACGCGGCCGCGAGCGCGTCCTCGAGCACGGGCCAGCGGTCGGGGTCGGCGAGGACGTCCTCGAGCGCGGCGTCGCTCGCGGCGAGCCGGCTCGCGAGCTGCTCGCGGAGCTCGTGCTCCTGGCGCGCGAGGCTCGCGGGGTGCGAGGAGCGCAGGCGCGCGTCGAGCTCGGTCGAGAGCGCCTCGATCGCGATCCACGAGACGACCACGGCGCTCGCGAGCGTCGTGGCGGAGACGAAGGCGAAGACCTTCGTCGAGAGCTTGGTGGGTCGGCGGTCGAGGCTCATGGTGGTTCCCGCCGGCACCATCGGAGGCGGAGCCCGGTCGCTTGACCGGGCCCCGGCCGCGCGACGGCGAATCGAACCGCTTGCGATTTCAAGGAGTTGGCCCGGTCGGCCGCCGCCGCGGCGCGCGCCGGGCGGCGCGCGCGCGGGGCCTCCGATAACCCCTTGTCCGCACAACGGATTCCGCCGGCGGGCGATTGCCGCGCGCAGGGGCGTCCCCTATCCTGCGCCAGCTTTTTCGCGGGGTTAGCGGTCCCCTCGGCGTCGGCGCTCCCACGCCGGCGCGCGCGAGCCCCGCCGCACCCTCCGTCGACGACGGCGAGATGGCGTCGGCCGAACGCGCCGACGCACGCAGCGCGCGTTTCCGAGGCACGCGTTGCGTTCCGTACCGACTCGGGCCGGAGCCACGCGGTCGCATGTCCGACGATCAACGCCGCTCCGCGTCCGAGCTCGTCGACTTCACGGCCGAGCTCGGCCGCCTTCGCGGCGAGATCGACTCGATCGATCGCGAGATCCTCGATCGCCTGAACGCGCGCGCGGCGCTCGTGAAGGAGGTCGGGCGGCTCAAGGCGCAGACCGGACGCGCGCCCGTGTACGTGGCGAGCCGCGAGCGCGACCTGATCCAGGCGCTCGTCGCGCAGAACCGCGGCCCGTTCCCCGACGCCGGCATCCAACCCGTCTTCCGCGAGATCGTCTCCGCCACGCGCTCGCTCGAGGAGACGGTGCGCGTCGCGTTCCTCGGCCCCGACGGCACGTTCAGCCACCAGGCCGTGGTGCGGCAGTTCGGGGCGCTCGTGGAGCGGCTTCCCGCCGCGCACATCCGCGAGGTCTTCGACCTCGTCGAGCGCGGGCGCGCGCACTACGGCGTCGTGCCGGTCGAGAACACCACCGAGGGCGCCGTCACCGAGTGCTTCGACGCGCTCGTCGAGAGCGAGCTCGTGATCTGCGGCGAGCTCCAGCTCGAGGTGCGGCAGAACCTGCTCACGAACGCCGGCTCGCTCGACCGCATCAAGCGCGTCGGCTCGCACCCGCAGCCGCTCGCGCAGTGCCGCGGCTGGCTGCAGCGCGCGCTCCCCGGCATCGAGCTCGTCGAGATGGCGAGCACGGCGGCCGCCGCGCGCGCCGCGGCCGAGGACGCGACGTTCGCCGCGATCGGCAGCGACGTCGCCGCCGACGTCTACGGGCTCGAGGTGCTCGAGCCGTCGATCGAGGATCGCAAGGGGAATCGCACGCGCTTCTTCGTGATCGGGCGCGACCGCCCGGCGGCGAGCGGCGCCGACCTCACGTCGGCGGTCTTCACGATCAGCAAGGACCAGAGCGGCGCGCTCTTCCGGCTGCTCGAGCCGTTCGCCGCGCACGGCGTGAACCTCACGGCCGTGCAGTCGCGGCCGATGAAGGGCAAGCCCTGGGAGTACCTGTTCTTCGTCGACATGGAGGGCCACGTCGACGACGCGAACGTGCGCGCCGCGCTCGACGCGGCCGCGGGCGTCGCGCACTCGCACAAGCTGCTCGGCTCGTTCCCGGCGGCCAAGACGCCCGAGAGCGCGGCGCGCGCCGTGCGCGAAGGCGGAGGCACGGCCTAGCATGGCGCTGCGCGATCGCATCAACCCGCACATCCTCGACCTCGCGCCCTACGAGCCGGGCAAGCCGATCGAGACGCTCGAGCGCGAGCTCGGCATCTCGGGCTCGGTGAAGCTCGCGTCGAACGAGAACCCGCTCGGGCCGTCGCCGCGCGCGGTCGAGGCGATGCGCGCCGCCGTCGGCGGCGTGAACCGCTACCCCGACGGCGCGAGCTTCGCGCTGCGCGCGAAGCTCGCGCAGCGGCTCGGCGTGGCCGAGCGGCAGCTCGTGTTCACGGCCGGCGGCGACGAGCTGCTCGAGCTCCTCGCGAAGACGCTGCTCGCGCCGGGGCGCCACGTCGTCTACCCGTGGCCCTCGTTCGCGATGTACCCGATCGTCGCGAAGGGCATGGGCGCCGACGCGACGGCCGTGCCGCTCGCCGCGGGCTTCGTCCACGACCTCGACGCGATGCTCGAGGCCGTCGGGCCGCAGACGCGCCTCGTGATGCTGTGCAACCCGAACAACCCGACGGGCACGAGCATCGGCGCGGCCGCCTTCGACCGCTTCATGGAGCGCGTGCCCGACGACGTCGTCGTGTGCGTCGACGAGGCCTACTTCGAGTACGCGCGCCGCGCCGACTTCCCGGACGCGCTCGCGTGGACGAAGCGCAGGCCGGGCACGGCGGTGCTGCGCACGTTCTCCAAGATCTACGGCCTCGCGGGGGTGCGCGTCGGCTACGGCGTCTGCGACGAGGAGCTCGCCGGCTACCTCGAGCGCGCGCGGCACCCCTTCAACGTGAACCGCCTCGCCGAGATCGGTGCGGTCGCGGCGCTCGACGACGCGGAGCACGTCGCGCGCACGCGCTCCGTCAACGCGGAGGGCATCGCCTACCTCGAGCGCGAGCTCGCCGCGCTCGGCGTCGAGACGTGGCCCTCGGACGCGAACTTCCTGCTCGCGCGCACGGGCGCGGGCGTGTACGACGCGCTCCTGCGCGAAGGCGTGATCGTGCGCCCGATGCGCGGCTTCGGGCTCGAGGACTGCGTGCGCATCACGATCGGCACGGCCGAGGAGAACGAGCGCGCGGCGAAGGCGCTGCGCAAGGTGCGGGAGGCGGCGGCGTGAGCGACGCCCTCACGGTCGGAGCTTCCGGCCCCGCGCCGCGTTTCGCGCGCCTCGCGGTGCTCGGGCTCGGCCTGCTCGGCGGCTCGGTCGCGCTCGCGGCGCGCGCGCGCGGCGTGGCCGCACACGCGGTCGGCATGGCGCGCCGCGCGGCTCCGCTCGAGGCCGCGCTCGCCGCGGGCGTCGTCGACGAGGCGGGCGGCCCGGCCGACCTCCCGCGTCTGCTGCGCGGCGCCGACCTCGTCGTGCTCGGCACGCCGGTCGCGGCGATGGCGCGCGTGCTCGAGGAAGCGGCGCCGCACCTCGCGCCGGGCGCGATCGTCACCGACGTCGGCAGCGTGAAGGCGCAGCCCGTCGCGACGCTGCCCGCGCTGCTGCCGGCGGGCGTGCACTTCGTCGGCTCGCACCCGATGGCCGGGAGCCACCGCGTCGGCGTCGAGCACGCGCGCGCCGACCTGTTCGAGGGCCGCACCGTCGTGGTCACGCCCGTGGCGTCGACCGACGCGGGAGCGGCCGCGAAGGTCGAGGCGCTCTGGCGCGCGCTCGGCGCGCGCGTCGTGCGGCGCACGCCCGACGCGCACGACGCCGAAGTCGCGTGGACGAGCCACCTGCCGCACGTGACCGCGTACGCCTATGCGCTCGCGCTCGGCGCCGCGCCGCGCGGCGCGGGCGAGCTCGCGGCGACCGGCTTCGCCGACTTCACGCGCATCGCGCACAGCAATCCCGAGCTCTGGGCCGACATCCTGGCGACGAACGGCAAGTCGCTCGCGGGGCCCATCCAGCGCGTCGCGGACGCGCTCGGCGAGCTCGCGCGCGCCGTCGAGTCCGGCGACGCCGAAGCGCTCGAACGACTTCTCGCAGCGGCTCGCGAGACGCTCGCGGAGGTGGCCCATGCGGCGCCCCCGCAGCGTCTCGTCCCGCTGCGCGAGGAGGCCCGATCCGGGGGCCCGAACCCGGAAATCCAGGCTGCCCCCACGAGTGGGCGGCCACCCGAGGAAAGCGATCCACATTCATGACTGAATCGAACCACGCAACGTTTGCAGATCTGTTCGGCGACCGGAGCACTCCGTTCAAGGAGGGCGAGGTCGTCCGCGGAAAGGTGCTGTCGATCGACAGCGATCACGTCCAGGTCGACGTCGGCGGGAAGTCCGAGGGGCTCGTCGCGAGCTGGGAGTTCATGGACGACGACGGGACGATGCTCGTCAAGGTCGGCGACGTCGTCGACGTGCTCGTCGAGGAGCCGGAGGACGAGGACGGGCGCGTCGTGCTCTCGAAGGAGAAGGCCGAGCGCCTCAAGGTCTGGGACGAGATCTCCAAGGCCTACGAGAGCGACGAGGCCGTGGACGGCACGATCGTGTCGCGCGTCAAGGGCGGGCTCTCCGTCGACATCGGCGTCAAGGCGTTCCTCCCGGGCTCGCAGGTCGACCTGCGGCCGGTGCGGAACCTCGAGGCGCTGCTCGGCGAGAAGCTCCAGTTCAAGATCATCAAGTTCAACAAGCGACGCGGGAACATCGTGCTGTCGCGGCGCGCGCTGCTCGAGACCGAGCGGCGCCAGCTGCGCGACGAGACGCTGAAGACGCTGGCCGAGGGGCAGATCATCGACGGCGTGATCAAGAACCTCACGGACTACGGCGCCTTCATCGACCTCGGCGGCATCGACGGGCTCCTGCACATCACCGACATGTCGTGGGGCCGCATCTCGCATCCGAGCGAGATCTTCTCGGTGGGCGACGAGATCAAGGTGAAGGTGCTCAAGTTCGACACGGACAGCGAGCGCGTCTCGCTCGGGCTCAAGCAGATCCAGCCCGACCCGTGGATCGACGTCGGCATGCGCTACCCGATCGGGAAGCGCGTGCAGGGCAAGGTCGTGTCGCTCACGGACTACGGCGCGTTCATCGAGCTCGAGCCGGGCATCGAGGGCCTCGTGCACGTCTCCGAGATGTCGTGGACGAAGCGCGTCAAGCACCCGTCGAAGATGGTCGCCATCGGCGACGCGGTGGAGGCCGTGGTGCTCGACGTCGACGAGCGCGATCGCAAGATCTCGCTCGGCATGAAGCAGATCGAGCCCAACCCGTGGACGGTGATCGAGAGCCAGTACCCGGTCGGCACGCGCGTGTCGGGCCAGGTCCGCAACATCACCAACTTCGGCGTCTTCATCGGTCTCGACGAGGGCATCGACGGGCTCGTGCACGTCTCGGACATCTCGTGGACGGAGGTGATCAAGCACCCGAGCGAGAAGTTCAAGAAGGGCGACGAGCTCGAGGCCGTCGTGCTCAAGATCGACAAGGAGAACGAGAAGTTCTCGCTGGGCATCAAGCAGCTGCAGCCCAACCCGTGGGACGACATCCGCCGGAAGTTCCCGGTGGGAAGCGAGATCACGGGGCCCGTCACGAGCGTCACGGACTTCGGCGTGTTCGTCCGGCTCGAGGACGGCATCGAGGGCCTGATCTACAGCTCGGAGCTGTCGACGGAGAAGATCGAGGACCCGACGCAGCACTTCCAGGACGGCCAGGAGGTGACGGCGCTGGTGACGAAGGTCGACCCGGCGGAGCAGAAGATCTCGCTCTCGATCCGCGCGCTCACGAATCGCGAGGAGCGGGCGGCGCTGAAGGAGCAGGCGGCGAAGGAAGCCAAGAGCCAGACGACCACGCTCGGCGACCTGCTCGCCGGCAAGCTCGCGGCGACCGAATCGAACGGCGACTAGACGTGCCGGCGGGGCGGCGCGCGTGCGCGCGCCGCCCCGTCCATCCACCTCGTCGCCGGGGGCGGACCCCGGCGGCGGCAGCGGCGGAGTGCGACGGACGATGACGAAGAGCGGCCTGATCGAAGAGGTGGCGCGTCTCACGCCTCACATTTCCAAGAAGGACACGGAGGTCGTGGTCAACACGATCTTCGATTCGATGATCGAGGCCCTGAAATCGGGCGAGCGCATCGAGATCCGCGGCTTCGGCAGCTTCCAGGTGAAGGTGCGCGAAGCGCGCGAAGGGCGGAACCCGAAGACGGGCGAGCCCGTCCACATCAGCGCGAAACGGACTCCTTTCTTCAAGGTCGGGAAGGAGCTCAAGGAGATGGTGGACAAGTCCACCGCGCCGCTCTCGTCGGACGACGACTGAGACGCGCGGACGGGGCGAGCCGGAGGGGGGTGCGGTGGCTCTGCTGCGACGCTCGGTGTGGGTCGTGCTGTTCGTGGCCGCGGTGTGGAGCGGAATGCGCTTCTCGAACGAGAACGCGGAGCCGGTCTCGATCCACTACGTGATCGGCACGCTGCACGGCGTGCCGCTCTGGCTCGCGCTCGTCGGGAGCTTCGCGGTCGGTCTCGCCGCGGCGTTCGCCGCGTTCGCCGGCCGGCTCGCGCGCGCGAGCCTCGCGCAGCGGCGCTATCGCAAGACGGTCGCGGCGCTCGAGTCCGAGGTCCACCAGCTGCGCAACCTGCCGGTCGAGGCGGGCGGCATCGAGGAGCCCGTCGCGCCGTCGCTCGTCGCACCGGCCGAGCCCGGCGCCTGACGGCGGGAGGCAGCGACGCGTGGCCAGAGGGGAGCGGGACGGCGGAGCCGGAGCGCGGCGCGAGGCGCGGCTGCGCGCGGCGCTGCAGGGCTTCGCGGACGGCGACCTCGCGGGCGCCGAGGCCGCGCTCGCCGGGATCGTCCGCGAGGACTCCGACGACGCGCAGGCCTACCTCGCGCTCGCGCGCACCTACCGCGCGCGCGGCGAGGTCGGGCGCGCGCTCCGCATCCACCAGAACCTCGCGCTGCGGCGCGACCTGCCGCGCGAGCTCGACCTGCGCGTGCGGCTCGGGCTCGCCGGCGACCTGCGCGCCGGCGGCTACCGCGAGCGCGCGATCGCGGCCTACCGCGAGGTGCTCGCCCACGACCCGCGCAACGGCGAGGCGCTCGCCGCGCTCGTCGCGCTCTGCGAGGAGGCGGGCGACCCGGCGGCCGCCCTCGGCGCGGTGCGCAAGGCGCGGGGCTGGCTCGGGCGCGGCGACGCCGCGCTCGAGACGCGCCTCGTGATCGCCCAGGCGCGCGCGGCGCACGAAGCGGGGCGCAGCCGCGAGGCGCGCGGGCTCGCGCGGCGCGCGGCGAAGCTCGCCCCGCACGACCCGGCTCCGCGCGTCCTGCTCGGCGATCTCGAAGCCGAGCGCGGGCGCGGCGGCGCCGCGCTCGCGGCGTGGTCGGCGGCCGTCGGTCTCGCGGGCGCGGGCGACGACGCGCTGTGGGAACGCATCCGCTCCGCGCACGCGGCGAAGGGCGGACGCGGGAGCGACGCCGGCGAGGCCTTCGTGCGCACGCACCTCGCGGCCCATCCCGACGACCGCGCGGCAGCGCGCGCCCTCGCGCGCGTGCTCGCGGGACGCGGCGAGGTCGACGAAGCTCTGCGCGTCCTGCGCGAGGCGCTCGCACGCGCGCCGGGCGACGCGCGCACGCGCGCGCAGCTCGGCCGCCTGCTGCGCGACGAGCGGCGCGACGCCGAGGCGCTCGCCGTCTTCGACGAGTGGATCGCGCGCGCTGCGGGCGGGCCCGACCGCGAGCGGCGCGCGGCGGACGACGACGACGGGCGCGCGCGGAGCGGGGACGAGGAGGCGAGCGGATGAGCTCTTCCTCGCTCGAGACTCCGATGATGCAGCAGTACCTCGCGGTCAAGGCGCGCCACCCCGACGCGATCGTCTTCTACCGCATGGGCGACTTCTACGAGATGTTCCTCGACGACGCGGAGCTCGCCGCGCCGCTGCTCGACATCGCGCTCACGACGCGCGACCGCAACAAGCCCGACCCGGTGCCGATGTGCGGCGTGCCCGTGCACGCGGCCGACCAGCACATCAAGACGCTCGCGCGGCTCGGCCACCGCGTCGCCATCTGCGAGCAGGTCGAGGACGCGCGCAAGGCCGGCGGCCGGCGGCTGGTCCGGCGCGAGGTGGTCGAGGTCGTGACGCCCGGACTCGTCGGCGACCCGACCGGCATCGAGGCCGCGCGCGAGGTCGTGCTCGCCGCGCTCGCGTCGGCGGGCGAGACGGGCGGCGTCGCCGGCCTCGCGGTGCTCGACGCGACGACGGGCGACTTCCGCGCGACCGCCGCGCGCAGCGAGGCCGCGCTGCCCGACGCGATCGCGCAGGAGCTCGAGCGCATCGCGCCGCGCGAGCTGCTCGTCGCGCGCGACGAGCTCGAGACGCTGCGCGCGCCGCTCGCCGCGCGCCTTCCCGGCGTCGTCGTGACCGGCGTCGAGGCGGCGTGCTTCGAGCCGCGCGAGGTCCCCGTCGCGCCGGAAGGCTTCGCGCCCGACGGCGACGACGCGGCGATGCGCGCCTGCGCGGCGCTGCTCCGCTACGTGCACGCGAACCAGCCGTTCGCACTCGAGAACGCGCCGCGCCTGCGACGTTATGCGCTCACCGACACGATGGTCGTCGACGCCGCGACCCGCGCGCACCTCGAGCTGTTCGAGAGCAGCGAGGACGGGTCGCGGCGCGGCACGCTCGTCGAGCAGATCGATCGCACGACGACGCCGCTCGGTGCGCGCCGCCTCGCGCGCTGGCTCGCCTACCCGTTGCTCGACCCGGAGGCGATCCGTGCGCGGCAGGACGCCGTCGCCCATCTCGCCGATCGCGACCGGCTGCGCGCGCGCCTGCGCGACGCGACGAAGGGCGTGCGCGATCTCGAGCGGCTGCTCGCGCGCGCGGCGCGTCCGGGCTCGGTGCCGCGCGACCTCGGCCAGCTGCGCGGTGCACTCGAGGCGCTGCCCGGCGTCGTCGCGGCCCTCGCCGCATCGGACGACGCGTGGGTCGACGAGGGCGGGGCGCGGCCGGCCGCGCTCGCGGCGCCCGAGCCGCTGCCCGAGCTGGCCGGGCTGCTCGCCGACGCGCTCGTCGACGACCCGCCCGTCGTCCCGCGCGGCTCGCGCGGCGCGAACGAGACGGGCTACATCCGCGCCGGCTACCGCGCCGACCTCGACGCGCTGCGCGAGAGCGCCGAGAAGGGGCGCGAGTGGATCGCCGGGCTCGAGGCGCAGGAGCGCGAGCGCAGCGGCATCGCGACGCTCAAGGTGCGCTTCCACCCGGTGCACGGCTACTCGCTCGAGGTCCCGAAGAGCCAGCTCGGGCGCGTGCCCGCCGACTACGAGCGCAAGCAGACCCTCGCGAACGCCGAGCGCTTCACGACCGGCGCGCTGCGCGAGTTCGAGAGCCGCGTCGTCGGCGCGAACGAGCGCGCGGCCGAGCTCGAGCGCGCGCTCTTCGACGAGCTGCGAGCGGCGGTCGTCGCGCGCGCGGAGGATGTCCGGCGCGCGGCCGATGCGGTCGCGGGGCTCGACGCGCTCGCGTCGCTCGCCGAGACCGCGCGCGTGCGCGCGTGGGTGCGGCCGGAGGTCGACGACACGGAGCGGCTCGAGGTGCGCGGCGGTCGTCACCCCGTCGTCGAGGCCGCGCTCGAGCGCGCGCGGCGCGACGGCTTCGTCGCCAACGACACGCTGCTCGACACGGGCGACGCGCAGATCCTGCTGCTCACCGGCCCCAACATGTCGGGCAAGAGCACCTACCTGCGCCAGGTCGCGCTGATCGCGCTGCTCGCGCAGGTCGGGAGCTTCGTGCCGGCGGAGTCCGCGCGCATCGGCGTCGTCGACCGCATCTTCACGCGGGTCGGCGCCTCGGACCGGCTCGCGCGCGGCGAGTCGACGTTCATGGTGGAGATGCGCGAGACGGCCGACATCCTGCGGCAGGCGACGACGCGCAGCCTCGTCATCCTCGACGAGATCGGGCGCGGCACGAGCACGTTCGACGGGCTCGCGATCGCGTGGGCGGTGGCCGAGCACCTGCACGACACGCCCGCGCTCGCCGCGCGCACGCTGTTCGCGACGCACTACCACGAGCTGATCGACCTCGCGCTCGCGAAGCCGCGCGTGCGCAACGCGCACTTCGAGGCGCGCGAGCTCGCGGGCGAGGTCGTCTTCCTGCGGCGCCTCGTGGCGGGCGGCGCGAGCCGCTCGTACGGCATCCAGGTCGCGCGGCTGGCCGGCCTCCCGCGCGACGTCGTGACGCGCGCGCAGGAGATCCTCGCGAACCTCGAGCGCGGCGAGCTCGACGCCGAGGGGCAGCCGCGGCTCGCGCACGGAGCCCGCCCGCGTCCGCGCGCGCAGGAGCGCGCGGAAGGGCAGCTCGCGTTCGCGCTCTCGCCCGCGGCGGGCGGCCCCTCGCGCGCGGAGCGCGACGTGCTCGACGCCGTGAGGGGCGCGGCGGTCGAGCGGATGACGCCGCTCGAGGCGCTGCTCGAGCTCGACCGGCTGCGCGGCCTGCTCGCGCGCGAGGACGGCGAGGCGTGAGGCGCGCACGCGCGACGCGGACGTTCGCGCTCGCGGTGCTCGCCGCGCTCGCGCCGCTGCTGCTCGCGGCCGAGCGGCCGCCCGGGCTCGGCGACGTGCGCGACGTGCGCACCTGGTCGCACCCCGACTTCACGCGCGTCGTCGTCGAGCTGTCGCGCGCCGTGCCCGAGCCCGTCGTGCGCTCGCTCTCGGCGAACCGTTCCGCGTCGCGCCCCGATCGCCTCTACCTCGACCTCGCCGGGATCTGGGTCGGGCGCGACTACGTCGACGGCATCGCGATCGGAGACGGGCTCCTGCGCGCGGTGCGGCTCGGACAGAACACGCAGCGCACGGCGCGCGTCGTCGTCGACCTCGAGCACTACGAGCGCCACCGCCTGCTCGTGCTGCGCTCGCCCGATCGCGTCGTGCTCGACGTGTACGGCGCGCGCGACGACGCGCCGCCGGGCGCGCAGCGCGGCGGCGCCTTCGCGTCGCGGCCGCCGAGCGGCGATGGAGGAGCGCGGCTCTCGCTCCCGCTGCGCGGCGTGCAGCGCATCGTCGTCGACCCCGGCCACGGCGGGCGCGACCCCGGCGCGATCGGCATCGGACGCGTGCACGAGAAGGACGTGAACCTGCGGCTCGCCAAGCGCCTCGCGTCCGAGCTGCGCGGCGAGGGCTTCGAGGTCGTGCTCACGCGGGAGGACGACCGCTACCTCGACCTCGAGGAGCGCACGGCGCTCGCCGAGTCCGCTGACGGCGACCTCTTCGTGTCCGTGCACGCGAACTCGTCGCCGCGCGTCGACACCCGCGGCATCGAGATCTACTACCTCGACGACGAGCACGAGCGGCACAGCCTCGACGTCGCCGCGCGCGAGAGCGGCGTGCCGCGCAGCGAGCTCGACTCGCTGCAGCGCACGCTCGCGAAGCTGCGCATCGGCGAGACGGGGCTGCACTCCGAGACGCTCGCGCGCTTCGTCCACGAGGACGTGATGGACGGCCTCGCGACCGATCGCCGCACGCGCGACATGCCCGACCTCGGCGTCAAGAAGGGCCCGTTCTACGTGCTCTTCCTGTCGAGCATGCCGTCGATCCTCGTCGAAGCGGGCTTCCTCACGAACCGCGACGACGCGAAGCTGCTGCGCAGCGACGCCTACCTCGACCTGCTCGCGCACCGCGTCGCGCGCGGGCTCGTGCGCTACCGCGACGAGCTGCCGAGCCGCGTGGCGCGCGTCGGCGGAGTCGGACGGTGAGGTCGTCGCCGTCGATCGACCCGCTGCTCGCCGAGCTGCCGCGGCCGGTCGGGCGCGAGTCGCGCGAGGCGGTCGCCGCCGTGCGCGCCTACCTCGCCGAGGTGCGCGGCTACCTCGAGGCGCTCCACCGCGAGGAGAAGTCGGGCCGCGTCGTGAACGAGGCGAACTCCGACCTCACGGATCGCATGGTGCGCCGGCTCTTCGCGCTCGCCGAGGAGAGCATCCTGCTCGAGGGCGGCGAGGTCGACACCGGCGTCGCGGTCGTCGCGGTCGGCGGCTACGCGCGGCGCGAGATGTCGATCCACTCCGACGTCGACCTGCTCGTGCTCTACCGCGACGCGCTCACGCCCTACGTCGCGGGCATCGCCGAGCGCCTCCTCTACTGGATGTGGGACGCCGGGCTCACGGTCGGGTGCGCGACGCGCACGATCGACGAGACGATCGCGCTCGGGCGCGAGGACGAGACGGTGCGCACGGGCGTGCTGATGGCGCGCTTCCTGTGCGGCGACGGCGAGTTCTTCCACGCGTTCGCGGACTCGGTGCGGCGCGAGCTCCTTCCCGACGTGGAAGCCTTCCTGGAGGAGCGGCGCGAGGGGCTGGCGGCGCGGCACCTGCGCTACGGCGAGTCGCTGTTCCTGCTCCAGCCCAACATCAAGGAAGGGGCGGGCGGCCTGCGCGACTACCACGCCGCGTACTGGGCCGCGCGCGGCGCCATCCCGATGGCGCGCGACATCGACGACTGGCTGCACTTCGGCCTGCTCACCGAGCACGAGATGCGCGAGCTGCGCGGCGCGCTCGACTTCCTCTGGCGCGTGCGCAACGAGCTCCACCTGCTGACGCGGCGCTGCAGCGACCAGATGAGCTTCGAGCACCAGGAGCAGATCGCGGAGGCGCTCGGCTACGGGAGCCGCGCCGATCTCCCGCCGGTCGAGGAGGACCCGACCGCCGAGCTGCCCGTCGAGCGTTTCATGCGCGACTACTACCGGCAGGCGCGCGCCATCCAGAACTACAGCGAGCTCGTGCTCGACCTGCTGCGCGCGCGCGTCGCGACGGCGCCGCGCGAGCGCGAGGTGAAGGCGACCGAGGACGGCTTCCGGCTCGTCGACGGACACCTCGAGATCCCGCACGCCGGGCACCTGCGCGAGGACCCGCGGCGCCTCCTGCGCGCGTTCCGGATCGCGCAGGAATGGGGCGTGCCGCTGTCGCGCACCGCGCAGCGCCTGCTGCGCGAGAGCCTGGACCTGATCGACGACGACTTCCGGCGCGACCCCGCGTGCACGGCGCTCTTCATGGGCATCCTGGGCGCCGAGCAGCGCGTGATGCGAAGCCTGATGGCGATGAACGACATCGATCTGCTCGGCCGCTACCTGCCCGAGTGGGACCACATCGTCTGTCGCTGGCAGCACGTCATCTATCACACGTACACGGTCGACGTGCACTCGATCTTCCTGGTGGAGGAGCTGCGCCGGCTGTGGCGCGGGAAGTACGAGGCGGCGCTCCCCGCGCTCACGCGGCTCGTGCACGAGGTCGAGGACCTCCCGGCGCTGTACCTCGGATGCCTGCTGCACGACATCGGCAAGGGCTTCGGCGGCGACCACTCGGCGAAGGGCGTCGTGCTCGCGCGTCGCTGCCTCGAGCGCCTGGGCCTCGACGCCGAGCGCGCCGAGCGCGTCATCTTCGTCGTCGAGCACCACCTGCGGATGTCGCACCTCGCGCAGCGGCGCGACCTCTCCGACGCGAAGATGATCCTCGAGTTCGCGAAGCTCTGCGGCGACCGCGTGAACCTGCGCAACCTCTACCTGTGCACGTTCGCCGACATCCGCGCGTCGTCGCGCGACGCGTGGACGGACTGGAAGGGCGACCTGCTGCGCGAGCTCTTCGAGCGCGCCTCCGAGGTGCTCGAGAGCGGCGCCGAGGATCCGTCCCAGGCGATGGAGCTGATCGAGGCGCGGGTCGAGGCGCGCCGCGAGGGCGCCGCCGACGAGCTGCGCGCTCTCGGCGTCGGCGAGGAGAAGATCGCGTCGTACTTCGCGGGGCTCCCGCTGCGCTACTTCGTCGCGCACACGCCGCGGCAGATCGCGCGCCACGCGCAGGTCGTGCTCCGGTTCCGCGACGAGCAGGTCTGCATCGTCTCGCACCGCGAGATGAAGGGCGGCTTCACCGAGCTGATCGTGTGCGCGCGCGACGTGCACGGGCTCTACGCGAAGATCGCGGGCACGATCACGGCGAGCGACCTCAACATCCTCGGCTCGCACGTGTACACGATGCGCGAGGGGCTCGCGCTCGAGGTCTACCGCATCACGACGCCCGAGGGCGGCCGCGACGAGCGGCGCATGCGCTGGGGCGAGTTCGAGCGCGCGCTGCGCTCCGTGCTGACCGGCGAGCGGGACGTGAGCGAGCTGCTCCGACGTCGGCGTCGCCGGCGCATGACGCTCCCGCCGCAGCCCGAGGCGCCCACCGTCCTCGTGAGCAACCTCGAGTCCGACTTCTACACGGTCGTCGACGTGAGCGCGAACGACCGCATCGGCCTGCTCTTCGACCTGACGCGCACGCTCGGCGACGCGGGCGTCGAGATCTTCGTGTCGAAGGCGGCGACCATCCGCGACCAGGTGGCCGACACGTTCTACGTGAAGGACGCCGACGGCAAGAAGCTCGAGGGCGAGGCGTGCGGCCGGCTGCGCGAGGCGCTCCTCGCGGCGATCGCGGAGGGGGAGGCGGAGACCCGTGCCTGAGCCGCGGCTCGTCGAGGCGGTCTACGCCTTCCTGCAGCACGCGCTCGTCGAGCGCGGGCTCGCGCGCAACACGGTCGACGCCTACCGGCGCGACCTCGAACGCTTCCTCGAGTCGCTCGAGGGCGAGCGGGTGCGCGACGTCGCCGACCTGCAGCGCGCGCACGTCGTCGCCTTCCTCGGCTCGCTCGAACGCCAGGGGCTCGCGGCGCGGAGCCGCGCGCGCGCGCTCGTCTCCGTGCGGCGCTTCGTGCGCTTCCACGAGGCGGAGGGCGCGGCGGTCGGGCACGTGCTCGAAGGGCTCGACGGCCCGCGGCTCCCGCGCGCCCTCCCGAAGACGCTCGGCCCGTCCGAGAGCGCGGCGCTGATCGCCGCGATCGACACGCGCGAGCCGCTCGGCCTGCGCGACCGCGCGATGCTCGAGGTGCTCTACGGCGCGGGGCTCCGCGTGAGCGAGCTGGTGGGCCTGTCGCGCGCGGCGGTCGACCTGCGCGCGGCGCTCGTGCGCGTCGTCGGCAAGGGCAACAAGGAGCGCATCGTGCCGCTCGGCGAGAGTGCGCTCGCCGCCGTCGGCCGCTACCTCGAGGACGGCCGCCCGCAGCTCGTGCGCGCGCGCCGGAGCGACGCGCTGTTCCTCACGGTGCGCGGCGGGCCGATGACGCGCCAGCACTTCTTCGAGCGCCTCCGCAGGCTCGCGCGCGCCGCCGGCATCGAGGCGCGACGCGTCTCGCCGCACGTCCTGCGCCACGCGTTCGCGACCGACCTCGTCGACGGCGGCGCGGACCTCCGCTCGGTGCAGGCCATGCTCGGCCACGCCGACCTCTCGACGACGCAGGTCTACACGCACGTGAGCCGCGCGCGTCTGCGCGAGACGGTCGAGGCCCGCCACCCGCGCGGGCGGGGCCGGCGCGCGCGGGCGGGGGCCGCCGCCGGACCGTCCGGGGGCCGCGCCTAGCATGGAGAGCGAGGTCGACGCGGAGCGCATCCGCGAGGCGCTGCCCGAGGCGCTGCGTCCGCTGCTCGCGACGCTCGCGCAGCGCGCGGCGCGCAGGGGCGTCGCCCTCCATCTCGTCGGGGGGCCGGTGCGCGACCTGCTGCTCGGCCGCGCGCTGCGCGACGTCGACCTGCTCGTCGACGCGGCCGACGCCGCGAAGCTCGAGCCGCTCCTGCGCGCGGCGGCGCGCGACGGCGTCGAGCTCGCGCGTCACGATCGGTTCGGCACCTACACGGTGCGCGGCCCGGGCTTCGCCTTCGACGTCGCGACGTCGCGCCGCGAGCGCTACGCGCACCCGGGTGCGCTTCCCGACGTCGAGCCCGCACCGCTCGACGAGGACCTCGCGCGGCGCGACTTCGCCGCGAACGCGCTCGCGCTGCGGCTTCCCGCGCCGGCCGAGACCGGCGCCGTGCGCGTGCGCGGGCCGGACGGCGCGCTCGCCGACCTCGACGCCGCCGTGCTCGACGTCCTCCACGCGCGCAGCTTCCACGACGATCCGACGCGCGCGCTCCGCGCGGCGCGCCTCGCCGCACGCCTCGGCTTCCAGCTCGGGCGCACCTCGCGCACCCGCCTGCGCAGCGCGCTCCGCGACGGCGCCTTCGGCGCCGTGAGCGGAGATCGCCTGCGCCGCGAGATCGAGAAGCTCTTCGACGACGCGCGCCACGGCGTCGACCCCTCGCGCGCGCTCGCGCTGCTCGCGAGCTGGCACGTGCTCGGTGCCCTCGAGCCGGGCCTCGACCTGCCGCGCGCCTCGGTCGCGAAGCTGCGGCGCCTCGGACGCGCGCTCGCGAGCCCGCCGTGGTCGCCCGCGCGCCATCGCGCCTGGGTCGCGGGCCTCGCACTCTGGCTCGCTCCGCTCGCCCCCGGCCTGCGCAAGCGCGCGCTGCGCCGTCTCGCCGTGCGCGGCGAGACGGCGGCGCGCGTCGACGCGTTCGCGAAGCAGTGCGAGCCGCTGCTGCGCAGGCTCGAGAAGGCGCGCGGTCGGGGCGCGGCCGACGCGCTGCTCGCGCCGCTCGACGAGGAGACGCTGCTCGCGCTGTACGCCTCGGCCGACCCGTCCGCGCGGCGGCGCATCGCGCGCTTCGCCGGCGAGGATCGGGGCAAGCGCGCGCCGATCGGCGGCGCCGAGCTCGCCGAGCTCGGCCTCGAGGGCCCGGCCATCGGCGCCGCGCTCGCACGCGTGCGCGCGGCCTTCCTCGACGGCGCGATCCGCACGCGCGAGGACGCGCTCGCACTCGGCGGCGAGCTCGCGCGCCGCGCGCGCGCGAAGGCGGGCGCCGCGAAGCGCGGAGCGTCTCGCCGCGCGAAGCGCACGCCGGCGGCCGCACCGGCGCCCGCGCCTGCGGACGACCCGACGTCCGACTACGTCGGTCCGCGCACGCGCACGCGCACGCGCACGGGCGGCGCGCGCGTCGGCGCGCGGGCGGGCGCGCGCGGGCTAGAGGTTCTCGCGTCCGATCATCGCGTTCCACGGGTGCGCGACCATGTCGTCGAACGCGTCCATCATGTGCGAGGGCGCGATCAGCGCGCACGGCACGAGCGACGCCACCCACAGCGTCGTCGTGAAGACGACGAGCGGGAGGGCGAGCGGCACGGGCCCGTGGCGCTCGACGACCGGCGGGTCGTCCGCGGCGAGGGCGGGCGATGCGAGAAGGCTCGCGACGAGTGCGACGAGAACGGCGATGCGGAGGCTCTGCTTCCTCATGTCCAGCTCCTGCGGCAGTGCGCGCCGGGAGCGCGCGGGCTCCGGCGATCGCGGTGGGGCGCCATGATGGACCGCGCGGCCCGCGGACGGGAAGGCGCGAGGACGACCGGCGGGGAGGGCGTCGTGCAACCGGGCGCTCCAGGTGGCGGTCGCGCCGACGGAATCGCGTGCGTGCGCGCGCCGGCGCGGCGCGGGCGTAGGATGCGGCTGCGCGCGCGCGACGCGCCGCGCAACGAAGGAGAGCGGAGACATGTCGAGGGGGCTCGCGTCGGTCGGGCGGGGTCGCGTGCATCGTGCAGGGGGTCGGGAGCGCGGGCTCGCGCGGCGCGTCGGCGCGCGTGCGGCGATCGCATTCGCCGGTGTGTTCACGCTCGCGATCGCGATCGCGGCTCCGCGGGCGAACGCCGGGACGGTGATCGGCCCCCCGATGTCGAGGCCGACGTCGCATACGTTCCTGTGCCTCGCGTTGAACGTCGGGAAGCGGCCGGTCGAGGTGACGTCCGAGGTCTTCACCGGGTTCGGCAGCTATCCCACGATGCCCATCGCCTCGGTGACGGAGCCCGTCCTCCCCGGCAACGTGACCGCGGCGGCCTCCTCCGGCTCGGCCTCGGTGCTCTTCTGTCGCTTCACCTTCTCGGGCAGCCGTTCGGGCCTGCGCTTCAGCGCAGAGCTGCTCGATGCCGGCGGCGCCGTCGTCTCGGTGATCGAGCTGCGGTGAGGACGCGGGTCAGAGCCCGAGCTCTTCCAGGCCCGGGTGGCCGTCGGGGCGCCTTCCGAGCGGCCAGTGGAACAGGCGCTCCTCCGCGCGGATGGGGAGATCGTTGATGCTGGCGATGCGGCGGCGCATCCGGCCGTCGTCGTCGAACTCCCAGTTCTCGTTGCCGTACGCGCGGAACCAGGAGCCCGCGTCGTCGCGCCACTCGTAGGCGAAGCGCACGGCGATGCGGTTCCCCGTGAACGCCCAGAGCTCCTTGATCAGACGGTAGTCGAGCTCGCGCGCCCACTTGCGCGCGAGGAAGCGCACGATCTCGTCGCGTCCGGTCACGAACTCCGCGCGGTTGCGCCAGCGGCTGTCGAGGGAGTAGGCGAGCGCGACCGTCTCGGGATCGCGGCCGTTCCAGGCGTCCTCGGCGAGGCGCACCTTGCGCGCGGCCGTCTCGGCGGTGAACGGAGGCGTCGGCGTTCGCGGCTCCGGCATGGCGGGCCTCCCGATCGGAGCGCGGAGAGGCCGGGATGCGCACGCGCACCCCGGCCTCCGCGCGGGTCGTTCAGTGCGAGCGCATCGCCTTCACGGCCTGCTGCGTGGTCCACACCGTGTTGGCGATGAAGCGGAAGTTCACGAGCGCGGCGGCGTGGCCATCGCCTTCGGCGACCTGCGCGGCCGCGGTCGCGTCCGACACCACGGCCACCTCGAACCCCTGCTCCACGAGCTCGCGCATGTGCGACTCGGTGCAGAGGTTGGCGGACATGCCGGCCAGCACGACCTTGTCGATGCCCTGCTTGCGCAGCTGCAGCACGAGGTCGTTGGTCTCGGGGCCGTAGACCTTGTGCGGGCTCGTCACCGTCGTCCGTCCGTCGTGGATGTACGGCTTGTAGCGCGCGAGCCAGTCGGCGCCGGAGCCCTCGAAGCCGTCGGTGACGAGCGCGTCCTTGCGGTCGAACATCGCGAGCTGGTGCATCAGCGTCTCGAGCGCACCCTCGAACTTCCAGACGTGGTCGTGCGGGTAGTAGTAGTGGGGCGAGACGAAGACCGGAATGCCCGACGCCTTGGCGGTCGCGAAGAGCTTCTCGATGTTCTCGACGGTGTGGTTGGCCTGGACGCTCTTCCCGACGACGCCCCAGGTGACGCCCTCCGGACTCAGGAAGTCGTTCTGCGGATCGGTCACGACCAGGGCGGTGTGGCCTCGCTCGATGCGCATGCCCGGATCGGGAATGTCCGCGCGCGCGGCCGACACGGCGAGAGCGAGGAACGCCAGGGAGCCCAGGAACGTCGCGGTCGTCTTCATCGTGGTCTTCTCCATGTGAGGGTTTCGGACGGGAATCGACGGCGCGACCTCCGGTCACCCGACCCGGGTCGCGCCGTGGACCTGCTCGCGTCGGGCCGCGGGTCCGAAGGACTCCGACCGGACGCGATCGCGCGGAACGCCGCGCGCTTCGAGGTGGGCGTGGAGGGCGGCCATGAACGGGCGGGGCCCGCACAGGTAGAAGTCCGCATCGAGGTCCGGCACGAGCCGCTCGAGCCGCGCGCCGTCGACGCGCCCCGCGCTCGCGTAGTCGCGGCCGCGTACGTCGCCGGGCGCGGGCCGGCTGTAGGCGACGTGCACGCGCGCGCGCGTCGCGCGCGCCGCGAGCCGCTCGACCTCGCGTCGAAGCGGGTGGTGCGCGCCGTCGCGCGCGCCGTGGACGAACCACACGGGCCGGCCCGTGTCGGCGGCGACGAGCGCGTGCAGCATGCTCACGAGCGGCGTCAGGCCGACACCGGCACTCGCGAGGACGACGGGTCGCTCGCCGTCCGCGTCGAGCGTGAAGTGGCCCTGCGGCGCGGCGGTCGCGAGGCGCTGTCCGACGGCGACGGCGTCGTGCAGGAAGCGCGAGGCGAGCCCGTGCGCCTCCCGCTTCACCGTGATGCGGTAGTGCGGCGCGTCCGGCGCGCCCGACAGCGAGTACGTGCGCACGACGGGGTCGGCCCGGCCCGGAACGGCGAGCTCGATGGGCAGATGCTGTCCGGCCGCGAAGCCGGGCAGCGGGCCGCCGTCGGGAGACGCGAGGACGAACGACGCGACGTCGGCGCTCTCGCGCCGCTTCTCGATCACGCGGAGCTCGCGCCGCGCGCCGCCCGCGGCGTCCCAGCGGAGCGGCAGCGCGCCCTCGAGGCACACGCACTCCTCGATCTCGAAGTGCACGAGACGGCGCGCGCCGGGCGTGCGGTCGATCTCCGGCGAGTCCCAGTCGACGCGCGCGCGCCCGGTGAGCTGCAGCAGGTCGCCGCGTTCGAAGTCGACGAAGAGGAGGCCGGCGCGCGGATCCATGAGGAGATTGCCGAGCGTGTTGAAGTGGTCGTTGCCCGCGTAGTCGGGAAAGACGAGCGTGCGCGCGTCGGGAACGCGGACGAAGCCGGCGGCGCCGCCCCGGTGCGACGCGTCCATCCCGAACACCGCGCTCTCGCCCTCGCCGCGGAAGCCCGTCGCGATGAAGAACGTGTCCGCGCGCCGGACGAGCTCGCGCGCGGGTCGCGAGAGGCTCGCGCCGCGCGTCGCGACCGCGGTGCGCTCGTCGGCCGGGGCCCGGCGCCAGTGGCGCTCCGCGATGTACTGGGGGCAGTTGCCGAAGCTCTGGTCGACGGCCAGCGCGAAGCGACCGTCGCGCCGCTCCGCGACGCGACCGTTCACGCGGTTGCGCCTGCGCGTGTGGAGCTCGATGCCGAGGAGCCCGACGTCGTCCCCGCGCTCGAGCGCGCCCGCCAGCGCGTCGCCGCGCGAGGGAAGAGCGGCGATGCGCAGGCTGTGCGGGTCGGGGGAGGAGACGAAGCCGGGCTCCTCGGCGAGGAGCGTCGCCCAGGGACGTCCCGCGGCGTCGCGCGCGGCCAGCACCAGGAAGGGAAGCTCCGCGTAGAACGCGCGGTGCTCGTCCGGAAGGAACGGGCGGACCACGCGCCGAGCCCACGGCTCGATCGCGTCGCGGATGCCGAGCCGCGTGTGGATGCGCTGCTCGCCTTCGTGGAACGGGGATGCGGGCGTCACGGGCGGCTCCTCAGGACGCGAGGGCGATGAACTCGATGCGGATGCCGCCGGGGATCGCGCACATCATGTGCTGCGCGGGGCCGCTGCCGAGCGACTCGGGAGCGAACTCGACGTCGACGCCGGGCGTGCGGGCGAGGCGCTCGTGGAGCTGCGCGAGGCCGGCCGCGTCCGCGACGGAGAGCGCCAGGTGATGGAGGCCGATGCCGTGCTTGCGATCGAACGGGCGCGCGCGCTCGGGATCCTCCGCCTGCCAGAGCGTGACCATCACCTGGCCGTCGGAGAGGAACACGGCCGGGTACGCGGCGACCTCGCCGACCTGCTGGTAGCCGAGCGTCTCGAGGAAGAAGCTCCGGGTCTCGGCGAGCCGAGGCACCGTGAGGCCCACGTGGTGGACGCCGTGCGTGCAGGGCGTGCTCGTCGCGTTCGGGTCGCGTGCTGCGTTCGTCTCGTTCGTCTCGTTCGTCTCGTTCGTCGGGCTCGTCGCGTTCATCGCGTTCGTCTCCTCGTCGTGGTGTCGTGGTGTCGTGGTGTGTCAGTGCGCGAGCAGGGAGGCGAGGCCGTCCTCGTCGACGAGCCGGACGCGTCCGCTCGCCAGGAGATCCACCACCGCCGCGACGACTTCGCGATCCGTCGCGCCGGACTCCCCGAGTGCGTTCACGAGGTCGAGCAGCGTGAGCGCCGCTCGGGGTGCGGAAGCGAACCGTTCGGTGGAAGCCGCGTTCGATGTGGACATCGAGAAGTCCTCCCGTGCTCTGCGCGATGCCAGTGCACGTGATGTGCCAGGCGGGTCGCGGTCGGATTCCGTTCGCAGCTCCAGTGCTTCCGGGAATCGCGGGTCGCGGCGATCGGGGCGGCGTCCCGAGATTGCGTGGGCCGCGTCACGACGCTTCGTGGTGCGCGACCGCGCGCGCTCAGCACGCGGGCGGCGCACCTTCTGCGGCGAGCAGGAGCGGCGCGCGCCGCGGCCGTCGCGGAGGCGCGTCCTCGCTCTCGAGCTCCGTGAACCACGCCTGGCCGAGCGACGTGTACGCGAGCGTCCGGAGCGATCGCCAGGTCGCGCAGACGGCGCCGTTCGCGCGCACGCGGCCGGATTCGGGGTCGTAGGCGGCGGTCGCGACCGCCGTGCAGTCGCGGTGGCGCGCGTCCGCGCAGTAGGCGATCACGCTCCGGCCCGCGATGCGATGCGGCCTCCGATAGCCACCGGGCATGCGCGTGCTGAAGGACGCCGCGATCGAGACCTCGACGGACGTGTGGAGGGGGCCGATCTCGACCGGCTCGTCGATGGCTCCCGAGAACGATGCCGCGAGGACGTGTCCGCTCGCCGCGTCGAGCACCCATACGAAGTCGGAGAAGCTGCTCGCGACGGCCTTGCGGTCCGCGAAGAAGACGCGCTCGACCTCGGGGCCGGGGACGCTCACGACGCGCTCGCCCGGCGTCGCACCGGGCTCGTACCAGGCGCGCGCGGGCGGGCTGAGCCGTCCGTCCGCGGCATCCGACGGCGCGACGAGGGCGCGCACCGCGACCCAGCGCGCCGCCGGGTTCGCGAGATCCATGGGCCGCGGCGTCTGTGCGGACGCGGCTGCAGCGACGATCAGACCGAGCGCGACCTGCGAAGAGAGAGCCGACACGTTCCACCTCCGGACGTCGGCGGAAGGGGATCTGCCGCCGAGCTCCGTCGATGGAATTGCAACGCGCGTGCCGCCCTTCGGACGAGGGCGCTCGCCGGTGCTAGGTCGTGCGCTTCAGGCCGAGTCGCTCGAGCCGCGAGGCGAGCGTCGTCGGCTTCATGCCGAGCAGCTCCGCGGCGCCGCCGGCGCCGTAGACCTTGCCGCCCGCGCGCTCGAGCGCGGCGAGGAGGTTGCTCCGCTCGAGGTCGCGCATCGCCTCCTCGGTGAGGATGTCGGAGCGCCGGGGCGCGCCTGCCTCGGCGCGGTCCATGTCGACGTCGACGTCGACGTCGCGCCGCGAGCCCGGGAGGTCGAGCTGCAGCGCGGTGCCCTTCGCGGTGATGACCGCGCGCTCGATCACGTTCTGCAGCTCCCGGACGTTGCCCGGCCACGCGTGGCGACGAAGCGCGTCGAGGTCGCCGTCGCCGAGGCGGGCGCGCCGCTCGTGCTTGCGGTTCGCGCGATCGAGGAACTGCTGGGCGAGCAGCGCGACGTCCTCCGCGCGCTCGCGCAGCGGCGGCGCCTCGATCGGGAAGACGTTCAGCCGGTAGTAGAGGTCCTCGCGGAAGCGGCCCTCGCGGACCTCCTGCGCGAGGTCGCGGTTCGTGGCGGCGATGATGCGCACGTCGGCGCTGCGCGTGCGGTCGTCGCCGACGCGCTCGTACTGGCCCTCCTGCAGCACGCGCAGGAGCTTGCTCTGGAGCGCGAGCGGGATCTCCCCGACCTCGTCCAGGAAGAGCGTGCCGCCGTCGGCGGCGGCGAAGCGGCCCACGCGGTCGCGCACCGCGCCCGTGAACGCGCCCTTCACGTGGCCGAAGAACTCGCTCTCGTAGAGCTCCTTCGGGACCGAGGCGCAGTTGACGCGGATCATCGCGCGATCCTCGCGGCGGCTGCGGCGGTGGATCTCGCGCGCGACGAGCTCCTTGCCCGTTCCCGATTCGCCGAGGATCAGCACCGTCGCGTCGGTGGGGGCGACCTGCTCGATCTGCTCCCCGATCCTCCGGATCGCCGCGCTCGTGCCCACGATCTCGCCGAACGCCTGGTGCTCGCTGATCTCCTCGCGCAGGTACTCGTTCTCGAGCTCGAGCTGCTGGCGAAGGCGCGCGTTCTCCTCGAACGCGCGCGCGTTCGCGATCGCGGCGGCCGCGTGGTCGGCGAGCATGCGCAGCGAGTCGAGCGCCTCGGAGCGCATGCAGCGGCGGGTGAACACGCCGAGCACGCCGAGCACCTCGCCGTGATAGACGAGCGGCTGGCCTCCGAAGCCGAGGATCTCCTCGCGTCGCGCCCACGCGGGCCGCGCGATCCACCGGGAGTCGTCGCGCGCGTCCTCGACGCACACGGCCTCGACCGTCGCGGCGACGCTCCCGACCTTCCGCCGCCCGATCGGAAAGCGACGGAAGTCGCCGTCGATGCGCGACCAGTCCGCGCCGCGCTCGCGCGGATGCCCGGCGCTCATCACGAGGTGCAGACACGGCTCGCGGCCGGGGCACTCCTCGCGCAGCGGGCACGTCGGGCAGATGTCGCCGGGACGGACCAGCCAGATGCGGGCGAGCGCGACGTCGGGGTGTGCGGCGAGCCGCTGCACGATGAGCTCGAGCAGGCGATCGAGCGCGCGCTCGCGCGCGAGGTCGAGGAGCAGCCCGCGAACCGCTTCGAACGGGAGCGCGAAGGAGTCGGAGGAGGTCATCCGCCCCCGAGAGTCTCCGAATTCGCCGCGCGCGACAACGCGATCTCGTGACGACGACGCAATCTCGAGGCGCCGCCCGCTCGCCGCGCGACGGCGCGGGGGCGCGCCGTGCCCGCGTGCGCGTGGCGCGCGGCCCGCGCGGTGGCACGAGACCTGCTTTGGATCGTCGCCGAGAGGAGGCACCGATGATCGCCGAGCACGACGTCCTGGTCCTGGGAGCCGGAAACGCGGGAATCGCGGCCGCCGGCGCGGCCGCCGCCGCGGGGCAGCGGGTCCTCGTGGTGGAGGCGCGCGACGTGGGCGGCGTGTGCCCGCTGCGCGGCTGCGTGCCCAAGAAGGTCCTCGTGGCCGCGGCGCAGGTGCTCGACGCGATCGCGCGAGCGGGCACGCATCGCATCGCGGTGGGCGCGCCCGTGCTCGACTGGCCCGGCCTGATCGAGCGCGAGCGGACCTTCGTCGAGGGCGTTCCCGAGCAGCTCGAGAAGAGCCTGGCGGATCGTGGAATCGCGCTCCTGCGCGGCCGCGCGCGCTTCACGGGTCGCCGCGAGGTCTCGGTCGCCGGCGAGCGCCACGCGGCCGGGAAGATCGTCGTGGCGACCGGCTCGACGCCGCGTTCGCTGCCGATCCCGGGAGCCGAGCACCTCGTCACGAGCGACGCGCTGCTCGAGCTCCCGGCGCTCCCCGAGTCGATCACCTTCGTCGGGGCGGGCGTGATCGCCTTCGAGTTCGCGCACGTGCTGGCGCGCGCGGGCTCGCGGGTCACACTGCTCGAGGTCGCGCCGCGCGTGCTCCCGACGCTCGATCCGGACGCCACCGACCGGCTCGCCGCGCTCACCCGCGAGCTCGGCGTGCGCATCGAGACGTCCGTCGCGATCGACGGCATCGAGAGGCGCGGCGACGGCTACGCGATCCGGTACCGCAGCGGTGGCGCGAGCGCCGTCGCTCGCAGCGAGTGCGCGGCGAACGGCGCGGGTCGCGTCGCGGATCTCGCCGGGCTCGACCTCGCGGCGGCCGGCATCACGCTCGAAGGAGGCCGCGTCGAGCTCGATGCGTACCTGCGCAGCGTCGAGAACCCGGACGTCTTCTTCGCCGGAGACGCGATCCCCGGTCGGCCGCAGCTCTCGCCGCTCGCGACGTACGAGGGCCGCGTGGTCGGGCACAACCTCACGCACGACGCGCTCGAGCCCGCGCGCTACGGCCATCAGCCGGCGGCCGTCTACACCGTGCCGGCGCTCGCGACGGTCGGGTGGAGCGAGGCGGCCGCGCGCGAGGCCGGCTTCGACTTCGACGTCCGGACGCACGACATGACGGGCTGGCGCTCGGCGCGCACGCACGGCGAGACGGCGGCGTGGGCGAAGGTGCTCGTCGAGAAGGGGAGCGGTCGCATCCTCGGCGCGCACCTGGTCGGCCACGGCGCGGAGGAGACCATCCACGCCTTCGCGATCGCGGTCGAGAAGGGGATGCCCGCGTCGGAGCTCGCCGAGCGCGTCTACGCCTATCCGACGTTCCACGCCGACATCAAGTACATGGTGTCGTGATGCGCGCGTCGTCCGTTCGGTCCGCGCGCGCCACGCGACGCCCGCGCGACACCTGGAGGTAGGTCATGGGATTGCTGGTCGACGGAGTCTGGAAGGATCGCTGGTACGACACCGCGTCGACGGGCGGCCGGTTCGTCCGCACCGAGAGCCAGTTCCGCGAGTGGGTGCGGGCCGATGGCTCGACGCGCTTCGCGCCCGAGGCGGGCCGCTACCACCTCTACGTCTCGCTCGCGTGTCCGTGGGCGCACCGCACGCTGATCTACCGCAAGCTCGCCGGCCTCGAGGACGCGATCCCGCTCTCGGTCGTCGACCCCTTGATGGGCGAGAACGGCTGGGTCTTCTCGGAGGCGCCGGGCGCGATTCCCGACGTCGTGCACGGAAGCCGCTTCCTGCACGAGGTCTACACGCGCGCCGACGCCCGCTACACGGGCCGCGTGACCGTGCCCGTGCTCTGGGATCGCGAGCACGAGACCATCGTCAACAACGAGTCGAGCGAGATCATCCGCATGCTGGGCGGCGAGTTCGACGCCCTCGCGACCACGCGCGTCGACTTCTACCCCGAGCCACTGCGCGCCGAGATCGACGACGTGAACGCCTTCGTCTACCCGCGCATCAACAACGGCGTCTACCGCTGTGGCTTCGCGACGACGCAGGACGCCTACGAGGAGGCCTTCGCCGCGCTCTTCGAGGCCCTCGACCACCTCGAGGAGCGTCTCGCCCGACGGCGCTACCTCGTCGGCGACCGCATCACCGAAGCGGACTGGCGGCTCTTCACGACGTTGATCCGCTTCGATGCCGTCTACGTCGGGCACTTCAAGTGCAACCTGCGCCGGATCGCGGACTACCCGCACCTGTCGGGCTACCTGCGCGAGCTCTACCAGGTGCCGGGCATCGCCGACACCGTCGACTTCTCCCACATCAAGCAGCACTACTACCGCAGCCACGCGACCATCAACCCGACCGGCGTCGTGCCCGTCGGCCCCGATCTCGACCTCGACCGTCCCCACGGCCGCGGCGCGATCGGAGGCTGAACGCGGCGATCGCACAGCGACGCGACGTCGCGCTTCCGAGGCGCGCCGACGCGCTCGCGCGCGAGCCCCGGCCCGCGTTGCCGCCCCCCCGCGGCTCGTCCATACTGCCGCGCGGCTCCGGCGGGCACGGAAGTGCCGGCCGCGCCGGGCGGCGGCCCCCACCGCGCGCCCCTTCGCCGCATCGCAGCGCGGTGCGGCCAGCGAAGATCCGAGGCGGTTCCTTGAGCTCGAGCGGCGAGTCCCAGAGCGATCTCGTGGTCGTGCGCGATGGCGCGATCGGCACGGCCGGTGCGTATGCGGTCAAGCTCGAGGTGTTCGAGGGGCCGCTCGACCTGCTGCTGCACCTGATCCGGCAGAACGAGGTCGAGATCACGGACATCCCGGTCGCGCGCATCGCCGACCAGTACCTCGACTACCTCGAGATGATGCGCGAGCTGCAGCTCGACGTGGCGGGCGAGTACCTCGTGATGGCGGCGACGCTCGCGTGGATCAAGTCGCGCATGCTGCTGCCGCCCGACGGCACGACCGACGAGGACGAGGGGCTCGATCCGCGCGCGGAGCTCGTCGCGCGGCTGCTCGAGTACCAGCGCTTCAAGGAGGCGGCCGAGCTGCTCGGGCGGCGGCGCCTGCTCGGGCGCGACGTGTTCGAGGCGCAGGGCGCCGAGCCCGAGCCGGTGCCCGAGGCCGAGCGCGAGATCGAGGTCGGGCTCTTCGACCTGCTCGAGGCCTTCCGGCACGTGCTCGACCGCGCCGACGCGGAGCCGACGGTGCACGCGGTCGAGCTCGAGGTCGAGGAGTTCACGGTCCGCGAGCGCGTCATCGCGATCATGGAGAAGATGGAGCGCGCGGGCACGATCGAGTTCACGCAGATCTTCGAGCGCGACGACGGGCGGCCGCCGACGCGGCAGATCGTCGTCGCGAGCTTCCTCGCGATCCTCGAGCTCGCGCGGCTCGAGGCGATCCGGATCTTCCAGAGCCTCGGCGAGCGCGGCAGCCCGGAGGGCCCCATCCGCCTGCGGCTCGTCGCGGACGACCGCCGCACGCTCCCGCACTGGCGCGAGCGCATCTCGGACCTGATGTAGGGCGCGGAGGAGGAGCCGTGGATCGCGACGAACAGCGACGCATCGTGGAGGCGCTCGTGCTGGCCTCGCCCGAGCCGATCAGCGCGGCGCGCCTGGCGGAGATCGTTCCCTATCTGAAGCCCGCGAAGGTGAAGGACCTCCTGAACGAGCTGAACACGGCCTATCAGGAGCAGGACCGCGCCTTCGAGATCTGGGAGGTCGCGGGCGGCTACCAGATCCGCACGCGCGCCGAGTTCTCGGGCTACCTGCAGAAGCTCCAGCGCCAGCGGCCGCTGCGCCTGTCGCGCGCCGCGCTCGAGACGCTGTCGATCGTCGCCTACCGGCAGCCGGCGACGCGCGCCGAGATCGAGGACGTGCGCGGGGTCGAGTGCGGGCCCGTGCTGAAGAGCCTGCTCGACCGCCACCTGATCCGCATCGCGGGCCATCGCGAGGTGCCGGGGCGTCCGATGGTCTACGGGACGACGCGCCGCTTCCTCGAGGTCTTCGGGCTCGACTCGCTGAAGGATCTCCCCGCGCTGCGCGAGCTCGACGAGCTCGCGCGCGAGCAGGGCCTCGTCCCGACCGACGCGGCCGAGGACGACGCGGCCGAGGACGACGCCGTCGCGGAGGCGGTCGCGGGCGCGCCCGAGGTCGCCGGCGACGCCAGCGGAGCCGTCGTCGACGACGACGCCGGCGCGGCCGACGAGGACGCGGCCGACGAGGACTGGCGCGGGCCGGAGATCGTCGTCGCCGGCGTGCCGATCGCCGACGGCGACGACGCGTCCGACGGCGACGATGCGTCCGACGACGACGACGCGTTCGACGACGACGACACGGACTAGCGAGCACACCCGATGACGGCCAGGCGAAAGCGCCGGGTGCCCGCCGCGCGGACGGCGGCGCCCGACGGAGCGGTCCGTCTGCAGAAGCTCCTCGCGCTCGCGGGCTTCGGCTCGCGGCGCGCGTGCGAGAAGCTCGTCGAGGAAGGGCGCGTCACGGTCGACGGCCGCGTCGCGACGCTCGGCGACGCGGCGGACCCGGTGCGTCAGCGCGTCGCGCTCGACGGCGAGCGCCTCGAGCTCGACCGCCCGTCGTACTGGGTCGTCAACAAGCCGCGCGGTGTGCTGACGACGCTGCGCGATCCGGAAGGCCGCCGCACGGTGATGGCGCTCGTGCCCGCGGCGGCCGGACGCGTGTTCCCCGTCGGCCGGCTCGACGCCGACACCGAAGGCCTCCTGCTGCTCACCAACGACGGCGCGATGGCGCACGCGCTGCTGCACCCGTCGCTCGGGAGCGAGCGCGAGTACGTCGTCGTGGCGAAGGGCGAGCTCGGCGATGCGGCGCGCGGGCGGCTCGAGCGCGGTGTGCGTCTCGAAGACGGCCCGACGGCGCCCGCGCGCGTCGAGGCCGCGCACTACGACCCCGAGAGCGACACGACGCGCCTGCGTCTCGTGCTGCGCGAGGGTCGCAAGCGACAGATCCGCCGCAGCCTGATCGCGCTCGGGCATCCCGTGAAGCGGCTCGAGCGCGTGCGCATGGGGCCGCTGCGGCTCGGCCGGCTCGAGCGCGGCGCGGCGCGCGCGCTGCGAGCCGACGAGGTGGAGCGCCTGCGCGCGCACTGTCGCGCGCTCGCGCGCGGGCGCGCGGGCGGCGGGAGCGACGGGTACGACGAGCGCGGCGAGCGCGCCGCGCACGACGGGAAGCCCGGGAGCCGGGAGCGGCGCGCGCGGCCCGCACCGCCGCGGCACCGGGCGACTGCGCGCGCCCGTCGCGCCCGCAGCGGGCGAAGCGCGCCGCCCGACCGGCGCGCGCGACGCAACCGGCGCGCACGGGCCGACCGGAGCGCACGGCCCGACCGGAGCGCGCGACGCGACCGGCGCGCGCGGGCCGACCGGAGCGCGAGAAGGACAGCGCGAGCGGCCGGGGGAGGCCTTCGGCCGGCGGCGCGGCGTCGCCGAAGCACCCCGCCGCGCGAAAGGGCCCCGCTGCGGCGACGGGCGCGCGGAAGGGCGTGCGGAAGAACTCCGCGTCGCCGAAGGGCGCGCGGACGGGAGCGCCGAAGGGCGCGCCGCGCGGGCGCGGCCGGCCGCGGAGTCGTTAGGCGCGTCGCGGAGTCGTCGAGCGCGCCGCGGCGCGCTCAGCTCCCGAACACGCGTCGCAGCAGCTCGGTCGTGCGCGCGGCCGGGTCGCGCCGGATCTTCGCCTCCTCGAGCGCGAGCGTGCGGTAGAGCCCGTCGAGCGTGCGCTGCGTGACGTGCGCCTCGAGGTCGAGCGACGGAACGCTGACGAGCGGGAGCCGCTCGATGGGCGCGGTGAAGTCGCGCACCGCCTGGTAGACGCCGACCTTCTGCATCGCCGAGGTCACGACGGGCTCGAAGCGCGCGCGCAGCGTGGTCTCGGTGCGGCCGCGGAAGTAGGTGGTCGCGGCGTCGTCGCTGCCGCGCAGGATGGCGAACGCGTCCTGGATGGTGATGCCGCGGACGGCGTCCCACAGCACCGCCGTCGCCTCCGCGCTCGCCGTCTCGGCGGCGCGGTTCATGCCGGCTTCGAGGTCGTCGACGGGCTTGCCGAGGCCGACGCCGCGCAGCGCGTTCGCCGCGCGCGTCCACTCGTCGGGAAGCGCGATGCGCAGCAGCGGGTTGCTCGCGAAGCCGCCCGGCTGCGACACGCGCGCGACGCTGCGCTCGCTGCCGACGCGGAGCGCCTCGCGCAGGCCGTCGGCGACGGTGCGCTCGTCGCTCGCGGCGCCCGCGCCTGCGGGCCCGAGCACGGCGTCGAAGATCGGGCTCGTCGCGTCGGCGAGCGGGCCGAGCTCGGCGCAGGCCGCGGCGAGCCCTGCGAGTGCGATCGCGACCCCGGCCGCGGCGCAGGTGCGGAGCGTGGTTCTCGCGCGGCGCGGCGGTGTCATCGAAGTGGAGGAAGTGGAGGAGCGGGAAGGCGCGGTCGCACGCGTCGTCGGGTCCGGCATGCGCGCAGGGTACGCAGATCGCGCGCGGCGGGCGAGGGCGCGCGCGCGTTCACCCGCCGGCGAGCGGGAGCAGGAGCTCGATCGCGGCCCAGAAGCCGAGCAGGAAGCAGGCGGCGCCGACCCAGTCGCGGGGCATGCGGCCGCGCGGTGCAAGAAGCGTGCGATGCGGGTCCGCGCGCACGCGCGCGCGCGGTCGGGGCCTGCGCGCGCCGCGCGATGCACGGCGGAGGCGCGGGTTGGCGCCGCTCCTGCGGCGCGCCTGCGCGCGGTCGCGCGCGCCGCGCGCGCGCGTGCGAGGGGGTCGCGTGGGAAGGCGCGCGCCGTTCGCGCGGAACCCGCGTTCCGCGCGGCGCGCGCTCAGGCCTCTTCGCCGCCGCCGAGCCGCGCGATCGCGAGCGTCGCGCCGAGCCCGCCGAGCACGAGCGCGAGCGATCCCGCGACCTGTCCGGCGTTCGGGTCGAAGCCCTCGAGCGCCCAGTCTTCGACGTCGATCTCCGCCGCGTTCTCGAGCGTGACGACGCGGCCCTCGACGACGTCGCCGGGCTTCGGCGCGACCGGCGTCTGGAAGGGCCAGAGTCCGACCACGGCGCCGAACAGGAGGCCGAGCAGCGCGCCGAGTGTGGGCTTCGCGTGACGATCGAGCAGCCACTTGAGCAGGTTGCTGACGCCGACGACGCCGAGCACGACGCCGATGCCGACGGGAACGACGACGTGCATCGCGTCGAGGAGCAGCGCCAGGTCGAAGCCCGCGTCGCCGAGGAGCGCGCGCTTCACGTCGTCGATCGAGCCGAGGATCGTCTCGTACTGGCCGAGCAGCAGCAGCAGGTACCCGCCGCTGACGCCGGGAAGGATCATCGCCGAGGCGCCGGCGAGCCCGGACACGAAGAGCAGCGGCGTGCTGTGGTCGCCGCTTCGCGACCCGTCGCCGCCGAGCTGCATCAGCAGCATCAGACCGAAGGCGACCGCCGCGCCGGCCCACACGCCGCCGGTCGCCGGCCGCGCGAGGCGCCACACGAGCGGCACGCCGCCGAGCGTGAGCCCGATGAACAGGCTGTACATCACCCAGCGCTGCTCGACGACGAGCTGCTTCATCGGCCCCGCGAGCAGCAGGATGGCGACGGCCGCGGCGCCGACGATGCCCGCGATCGTCGCGATGCTGCGCGTGCGCACGCGCAGCGTCGTGAGCTCGGCGATCGCGCCGATGAACGCGGGATACACGCCGGCCGCGAGCAGCATCGTGCCGCCGCTGATGCCGGGCACGAGATTGGCGAGGCCCATCAGGACGCCGCCGATCGCGGACCGCACGAGCAGCAGCGGAAGCGGGAGGGTCGGCTCGGAGAGGGCGTGATGGACGTCGGACGACGGCGCGCGTTCGGCGGTCATGGGGCTCCTGCGAGGGGCGGTTCGCGGCGCCGGGGGTCGCGCGCGGCGGTACTCTAGCCGCGCGGTTCGGCGCGCGAGAGGGCCGACTGGAGCGCGAAGGCGGGCGCGCGCCCCGCCGTGCCGAGCGCGCGGCCATCCCGGAGCGTTGCGGACCGCATGGCGCTGCGCCGGACTTCGCAGCCCTCGGAGGAAGAGCACGCGCCGTGTGCGGTCGCTACACGCTGTCGAGCCGCGCCGAGGACATCGCGCGCGCCTTCGAGGCCGAGCTCGCGCCGGCCGAGGCGACCGACGCCGCGCGCGCCTTCGCGCTTCCCCGCTACAACGTCGCACCCGCGCAGCCGGCGCCCGTCGTGCGCGCGACGGGCGACGGGCGCCGCCTCGTCGCCGCGCACCGCTTCGGGCTCGTGCCCGCGTGGGCGGACGACCCGCGCGTCGGGGCCCGCATGATCAACGCGCGCGCCGAGACCGCGGCCGAGAAGCCGGCGTTCCGCGCGGCGCTCCGCCAGCGCCGCTGCATCGTGCCGATGACCGGCTTCTACGAGTGGCCGCGCGCGCGCCGCGGCGGCCGGGCGAGAGCGCCGACGTGGTTCCACCCGCCGGAGCGCGGCGGCGCGGGCGCCGCGCTGTGGGCGGCCGCCGGGCTGTGGGAGGAGTGGCGCGGCCCGGACGGCGGTGCGCTCGCCACGTTCGCGATCCTGACGACGAGCGCCAACGAGGTCGTCGCGCGCGTGCACGACCGGATGCCGGTGCTGCTCGACGGCGCCGGCGTGCAGCGCTGGCTCGACCGCCGCATCGACGACGCGCGCGCGCTCGCGCCGCTCCTCGCGCCGTGGCCCGCGGACGACACCGCCGAGCGCCGCGTCTCGCCGCGCGTCAACGACGCGCGCGCCGAGGGGCCGGAGCTGCTGCTCGAGGACGCGCCGCGACCGAGCGCGCAGGGCTCGCTCTTCGACTGAGGCGCGCCGCGCCGGGGCGGCGAGCGCGTGCGCTACACACGCGCGCATGGCCGAGTCCGCGCCCGGGTCCCCGTCCCGCGCCGCCGCGTCGGGCGCGTCGCGCGCCCGCCGGCGCCGCGTCGCGCTCGCCGCGATCGGCGTGCTCTACGTGCTCTCCGTTCCCTGGTACCGCGAGCCGGGTGCCGCGCCGACGCTCTGGCTCGGGCTGCCGAGCTGGGTGACGGTCGCGATCGCCTGCTATGTCGCCGTCGCCGTCCTGAACGCGCTCGCGTGGTCGTGGACGACGGTCGAGGACGCGCCGGTCGGCGAGGGCGGGGCGAGCGCCGCGCCGGGCGCGGAGCGGCGATGACGCTCGGAACGCTCGGGCTCGCCGCGCTCGGCGTCTACCTCGTCGCGCTGCTCGTGCTCGCCGAGCTCGCGCGCCGCGCGCGGCGCGACCACACGCCGAGCGACCACTTCCTCGCCGGCCGCGAGCTCGGCGCGTTCGTCCTCTTCCTCACGCTCTACGCCACCGCCTACAGCGGCAACTCGCTGCTCGGCTACCCGGGCGCCGCCTATCGACGCGGCTACTCGTTCGTGATGTCGACGGGCTTCATGATGGCGATCATCGTCGTCTTCCACGCGCTCGTCCCGAAGCTGCGGCCGCTGTCGGTGCGCCACGCGTTCGTGACGCCGTGCGACTACGTGCGGCTGCGCTTCGAGGGCGAGCGCGGCGCGCGGGCGCTCGCGCTCGCGATCGGCGCGCTGATGGCCGTCGCGCTCGCGAACTTCCTGCTCGCGCAGCTGAAGGCGATGGGCGAGGTCGCGGCGATCGTGACCGACGGCGCGATTCCCTACGCCTGGGGCGTCGCGGGCCTCGCGCTGCTGATCCTCTTCTACGAGACGCGCGGCGGCATGCGCGCGGTCGCGTGGACGGACGCCGCGCAGGGCGTGCTGATGTTCGTCGGGCTCGGCGCGCTCCTCGCGTGGCTGCTCGGCGACGCGGGCGGCCTCGCCTCGGTGACGCGCGACGTCGCGCGCGTGCGGCCGCAGGCCGTGCTCGTTCCGAGCGCGACGACGCAGGCGAACTGGTTCAGCACGATCGGTCTGCTCGGCATCGGGAGCGTGCTCTACCCGCAGGCCATCCAGCGCATCTACGCCGCGCGCAGCGGCGCCGCGCTGCGCGCCTCGTTCGCGCTCATGACGTTCATGCCGCTCGCCACGACGCTGGTCGTCACGCTGATCGGCATCGCGGCGATCGCGCGGCTCGAAGGCGTGCCCGACGTCGACGCCGACCAGGTGATGCCGCTCGTGCTCGGGCACTGGGCGGAGGCCGGGCCGGCGGCGATGGCGGGCGCGGTGGCGGTCTTCCTCGGCGCGCTCGCCGCGATCATGTCGACCGCGGATTCGTGCCTGCTCTCGCTCGGCGCGGTCGTCGCGCGCGACCTGCTCGGCGGCGAGGGCGCCGACGCGCGCACGACGCGCGTCGGGAAGGCGATCGCCGCGGCGGTGCTGGTCGCGATGGTGCCGCTCGCGCTCGATCGCGACACGACACTGTGGCGGCTGATCGAGCTCAAGATGGAGCTGCTCGTGCAGTGCGCGCCCGCGTTCCTGCTCGGGCTCCACTGGCGCGGGCTGCGGGCGGCGCCCGCGCTCGCCGGGGTCGCCGCGGGCACGGTGTTCGCGGTCGGGCTCACGCTCGCGGGTGTCGCCCTCGTCGGCGGTGTGCACGTCGGGATGATCGGGCTCGCGCTGAACGCGGCGATCGCGGTGGCGGGGAGCGCCGCGGGCGCGCCGCGCGCACTCGCCGCGCGCGCGTGAGCGGTGGACGCCGTGCGGTGCGCGACCGCCGCGCGCGCGCTGCGCCCGCGCGTCGCGGCCGTGCGCGATCGCACGGCCCCGCTCGTGGCCGTGGCCGTGGCCGTGGCCGTGGCCGCGCTCGCGCTCGCCGCGCGCGCCGCGGTCGGCGCGACCGCGGACGGCGGTGCGCCGCCGCGCGTCGAGATCGCGCGCATCGCGCCGTCCGAGGCGCCGCGCATCGACGGGCGCCTCGACGACCCGGTCTGGACGCGCGCGGCGCGCATCGCCGACTTCGTGCAGGTCGAGCCCGTCGAGGGCGCGCCCGCGAGCCAGGCGACCGACGTCCGCCTCGCGACCGACGGCCGCACGCTCTTCGTCGGTGTGCGCTGCTTCGACGACCAGCCCGAGCGCATCGTGGCCCAGCTCCTCGCGCGCGACGTCGTGCTCGGCGAGGACGATCTCGTCAGCATCGCGCTCTCGCCGTTCCACGACCGCCGCACCGGGTACCTGTTCCAGGTGAACGCGCTCGGCGCGCGGCGCGACGCGCTCGTCGAGGACCAGGCGCAGCGCGTCGAGTGGGACGGCATCTGGCGCGCGAAGGCGCGCATCGACGCGCGCGGCTGGACGGCCGAGATCGCGATCCCGTTCGCGACGGTCGCGTTCGAGCGCGGCGAGGAGGTCTGGGGGCTCAACGTCCAGCGCGTGATCCGTCGCGACCTCGAGATCGTGCGCTGGGCGTCGCACGACGTGGACCGCCGCTTCATCCACTTCATCGAGATGGGCGAGCTCGCCGGGATGCGCGACCTCGAGCAGGGCCTCGGCATCGACGCCATCCCGACGGCGACCGCGCGCGTGCGCGACGACCCGGGCAACACGGGCCGCTCGACGTTCTCGTTCGATCCGTCGCTCGACGTCTTCGTGAAGCCGTCGCCGCGCGTGACGGGCGTCGTCACCGTGAACACGGACTTCTCGGAGACGGAGGTCGACGACTTCGCCGTCAACCTGACGCGCTTTCCGCTCTTCTTCCCGGAGAAGCGCGACTTCTTCCTGCAGGACGCCGGGATCTTCGACTTCGGCGGGCTCGCCGACGCGGCGAACGGCCGCCCGTTCTACTCGCGGCGCATCGGGCTCGCGCCGAACGGCGAGCCCGTCGACCTGTGGGGCGGCACGAAGTGGACGGGGCGCGTGGGGCGCGTGAGCTTCGGGCTGCTCGACGTGCAGCAGCGCTCGTTCCGGCGCGCGGACGCCTCCGGCGCGATCGACCGCGTCGGCTCGCAGAACCTGGGCGTCGCCCGCGCGACGGTCGACGTGCTCGAGGAGTCGCGCATCGGCGCGATCGCGACGGTCGGACACCCGCACCGCGACCTCGACGCGTGGCTCGTCGGCGCGGACTGGCTCTTCCGCACGAGCCGGCTCTTCGGCGACCAGCAGCTCGACCAGCGCCTGTGGATCCTGAAGAGCGACACCGAGGGCGCGGGCGGTCGCGACCTCGCGTGGGGCGCGCGCATCGCGTATCCGAACGACGCCGTGAGCTTCTCGCTCGAGTACCGCGAGCTGCAGGAGCGCTTCGCGCCCGCGCTCGGCCGCGCGCCGCGGCCCGGCACCCGCAGCTACGGCGGCTCCCTGCAGCTGCGCCAGCGCACGGAGGGCGCGCTGCGCTTCGTCGAGGGCGGCGCGAGCGCGGGCCTCTTCACCGACCTCGACAACGTCGCGCAGACGCGCGACGTCGACGCGTTCGCGGCCGTCGAGGGCCGCATCGGCGACCGGCTCGAGCTTCGCTATGCGCAGCGATTCGATCGGGTTCCGGCGACGACGCCGGCCTTCGCGGTCGCCGGCGTCCCCGTCGCACCCGGCGACTACACGTGGCACTCCGGCGCGCTCGTGGCGACGAGCGCGGCCGCGCGTCCCTTGCAGGTGACGCTGCTCGTCGGCGCCGGCGCGTTCTACGACGGCGAGCGCTACGACGTCGAGCCGTCGCTCGTCGCGCGGGCCGGCCCGCACTGGGTGCTCGCGCTCGCGATGCGCAACGTGTGGGTCGAGCTGCCGGCCGGGTCGGGCACGGTGCGCACGGCGAGTGCGCGCCTCGGCTGGCAGCCGACGCCCGACTTCCTCTGGAGCACGCTCGTGCAGTGGCGCGACGACTCGGACCGCGTCGGCATCCAGTCGCGCGCGCAGTGGATCGTGACGCCCGGGCGCGAGGTGTACTTCGTGCTCACGCAGGACGTGCTCGACGTCGATGCGGACCCGCGCCGCGGCCCGACGGTCGCGGTCGCCAAGCTCGGCTGGACGTTCCGCTTCTGACGCGCGCGGGCCGCGGCGCGCCGCCGTCGCGCACCGCGGCGCGTCCGCGCTTCGCTACGTTGCCGCGCGCCCGCCCCAGGAGGATCCATGCGCTCGTCCGAACCCGCTGCGGACGCGAACGTCGCCTCGAGCGGCGCGCCCAACCCGCTGCTCGAGCGCGGCGAGCTCCCGCGCTTCGACCGCGTCGCGCCCGAGCACGTCGAGCCCGGCGTGCGCGCGATGCTCGCCGCGCAGACCGAGGCCTTCGAGGCGCTCGAGTCCGCGCTCGCCGACGGCGCGCCGGCCACCTGGGAGACGGTCGTCGAGCCGCTCGAGCGCATCCACGACGCATTCGGCTGGGTCTGGGGCGTCGTCGGGCATCTGATGGGCGTGCGGAACAGCGAGGCGCTGCGCGCCGCGCACGAGGCCGTGCAGCCCGAGGTCGTCGAGTTCGGCCTGCGCCTCGCGCAGAGCCGCCCGCTCTACGACGCGCTGCGCGCGCTGCGCGAAGGCGCGGCGTGGCCGCAGCTCGACGGCGCGCAGCGGCGCATCGTCGAGAGCCTGCTTCGCGACGCGCGGCACGCGGGCGTCGGCCTCGAGGGCGCGGCGCGCGAGCGCTTCAACGCGATCGCGCGCGAGCTCGCCGAGCTCACCACGCACTTCAGCAACCACGTGCTCGACGCGACGCGCGCGTTCTCGCTCGAGCTCGCGGCGCCGGGCGACGTCGAGGGGCTGCCGGACGCGTGGCGCGAAGGGGCGGCGCAGGCGGCGCGCGAGGCCGGCGCGGAGGGCGCGACCGCCGAGGCCGGCCCGTGGCGCGTGACGCTCGACGCACCGAGCTACGTGCCCTTCCTCGAGCACTCGCCGCGGCGCGACCTGCGCGAGCGTCTCTACCGCGCGTACGTGACGCGCGCGAGCGAGGGAAGCCTCGACAACGCGCCGCTGATCGAGCGCATCCTCGCGCTGCGCGGCGAGTCGGCGCGGCTGCTCGGCTTCGCGACGTTCGCCGAGCTGTCGCTCGACGCGAAGATGGCGCCCGACGTCGCGGGCGTGGAGCGGCTGCTCGAGCAGCTGCGGCGCGCGTCGCTCCCGGCCGCGGAGCGCGACCTCGCCGACCTGCGCGCCTTCGCCGCCGAGCGCGGCGCCGCGGAGGCGTCGTCGCTCGCGCTGTGGGACGTCCCGTACTGGGCCGAGCGGCTGCGCGAGCATCGCTATGCGTACTCCGAGGAGGAGCTGCGCCCGTACTTCCCGCTCCCGCGCGTGCTCGACGGACTCTTCCGGCTGGCCGAGCGGTTGTTCGACGTGCGCATCGCGCCGGCCGACGGCGAGGCGCCCGTCTGGCACGCGGACGTGCGCTTCTTCCGCGTGCGCGACGCGGCGGGCGCGCCGATCGCCGCGTTCTACCTCGACCCGTACAGCCGTCCGGCGGAGAAGCGCGGCGGCGCGTGGATGGACGAGTGCGTCGCGCGCGCGCGCGTCGCGGGCGAGAGCGGCGACGCGCTGCGCCTTCCGGTCGCGCACCTCGTCTGCAACCAGACGCGGCCGGTCGGTGCGAAGCCCTCGCTCATGAGCTTCGACGAGGTGCTCACGCTCTTCCACGAGTTCGGCCACGGCCTGCAGCACATGCTCACGCGCGTCGACCACGGGCTCGCCTCGGGCATCCGCAACATCGAGTGGGACGCGGTCGAGCTGCCGAGCCAGTTCATGGAGAACTGGTGCTACCACCGCGACACGCTGGTCGGCCTGTCGGGCCACGTCGAGACGGGCGAGCCGCTGCCCGACGCGCTCTTCGAGAAGCTCCGCGCCGCGCGCACGTACCGCGCGGGGAGCGACATGCTGCGGCAGCTCTACTTCGCACTCACCGATCTCGCGCTGCACCACCGCGAGTCGCCGGGCGAGGCGGGCGGCGAGACGCCCTTCGACGTGCAGCGGCGCATCGCGCGCGCGACGACCGTCCTGCCGCCGCTTCCCGAGGACCGCTTCCTGTGCAGCTTCGGCCACATCTTCGCGGGTGGCTATGCGGCCGGGTACTACAGCTACAAGTGGGCCGAGGTGCTGTCGGCCGACGCGTTCGCCGCGTTCGAGGAGGCGGGGCTCGAGACCGACGACGCCCTCCACGCGACCGGCGCGCGCTTCCGCGACACGGTGCTCGCACTCGGCGGGAGCCGGCCGCCGATGGAGGTCTTCGTCGCGTTCCGCGGCCGCGAGCCGCGCACCGAAGCGCTGCTCCGCCACGCGGGGCTCGAGGCCGCCTGATGGAGCGGCGCGCGCCGCGCGACCCGCGGGCCGCGGTGTACGAGCGCATCTACGCCGTCGTGCGGCGCATCCCGCGCGGGCGCGTGGCGACCTACGGACAGGTGGCGTCGCTCGCCGGCCTCGGCGACCACGCGCGACAGGTCGGCTACGCGCTGCACCGGCTCGCCGCGTCCGCGTCGGTGCCGTGGCAGCGCGTCGTGAACCGGCGCGGCGAGGTGAGCGCGCGCGCGGTGGCGGGGATGGAGCGCGTGCAGCGCGCGCTGCTCGAATCCGAAGGCGTGCGCTTCGACGCGAACGGGCGCATCGATCTCGCGCGGCAGCAGTGGCGGCCGCGCGCCGAGCGCGGCGGCACGCCGCGGGGAAGGCGCACGTGATTCGCATCGCGATCGACTTCGAGTGCACGGCCGACGCGTGGTGGGAGAACGGCGGCCGCGACCTGTGGGAGAGCCTGATCGAGGGCTTCGACAACAACTCGGTCCTGCTCGACGACGCGCTCGCCGAGTCGGTGCTCGCGCAGGCGGCGCGCATCCCTGGCTGGGAGAGCGGGCTCGCGCACGCGCCGCACCCGCTGCGCCTCGACGCGGTCGACGCGGACGAAGAGCTCTAGCGCGGTGGCCGGGCCCGGCCGCGCCGACGCGGAGGACGCCCGCCCGACGGACGACTCGGCCGCAGCCGTGCGCGCCGCGGCCGCGCTCGCGGGGGACGTGGCGCTCGTCGCGCTGTGTCGCCGCGTGCGCGACGCCGGCGGGCGAATCCTCGCCGTCGGGGGTGGCGTGCGCGATGCGCTGCTCGGCCGCGCGTCGCGCGACCTCGACCTCGAGCTCTTCGGGCTCGCGCCGGTCGACGCGCACCGCGCGCTCGGCGCGCCCCCGTCCGTCGGTGCGGCGTTCCCGGTCTGGCTCGTCGTGCTCGACGACGGGCGCGTCGTCGAGATCTCGCTCGGCGGCGAACACGCGGACGACGCGGCCTTCGCGCGCGCGGCGCGCCGCCGCGACCTGCGCTGCAACGCGATCGGCTTCGACCCGCTCGCGCGCGCGTGGCTCGACCCGTGGGAGGGCCGCGCCGACCTCGCCGCGCGCAGGCTCCGCGCGACCGACGCGGCGCGCTTCGGCGACGACCCGCTGCGCGCGCTGCGGGTCGCGCGGCTCGCCGCCGTCCTCGACGCCGAGCCCGACGGCGAGCTCGAGGCGCTGTGCGCGCGCCAGGATCTCGCCGGCATTCCCGCCGAGCGCGTCTTCGCCGAGCTCGACCGCCTGCTCCTCGCGGACGATCCCGCGCGCGGCCTCGACGTCCTCGCGCGCACGCGGGTGCTGCGCTTCTTCGCGCCGCTCATAGCGCTCGCGGGCGTTCCGCAGGACGCGCGCTGGCATCCCGAGGGCTGCGTGTGGACGCACACCGTCCTGGTCGTGCGCGAGGCCGGGCGCCTTCGCACCGGCGATCGCGATCGCGACCGCGCGCTGCTCTGGGGCGCGCTCTGTCACGACCTCGGGAAGCCGGCGACGACGCGGCGCGACGGCGACGCCGTGCGCGCGCTCGGGCACGAGGTGGTGGGGGAGCGGATCGCGCGCGAGTGGCTCGCATCGCTGCGCGCGCCGGCGGGGCTCGCGCGCGCCGTCGCCGCGCTCGTGCGGCACCACCTCGCGCCCTCGCAGCTCGCGCGCCAGCGCGTGGGCGACGCGGCGCATCGACGCCTCGTGCGCGCGCTCGCGGGCGCGGGCGTCGACGCCGCGCTGCTCGAGCGGCTCGCGCGCGCCGACGCGCTCGGGCGCACGACGCCCGACGCGCTCGCGCGTCGCTTCGCGGCGGGCGACGCGTTCCTCGCGCGCGTGCGCGCGCTCGCGATCGAGCGCGCGCCGCGGCCTGCGGCCGTGCGCGGGCGCGACGTGGTCGCGCGCGGCGTGCCGCCCGGCCCGGAGGTCGGCCGCGTCCTCGCGCGCTGCCGCGCGATCGAGGACGAGACGGGTGGAGCGACGGCGCGCGCGTGCTGCGCGCGCGCTCGCCGAGCGGGGGCGCGACTAGCGTTCGGTCGGGCGAGCGACGCTCGACGCGCGCTCGCGCTCGAGCGCGGCGAGCCCGTCGCACAGCGCGAGCACCTCGGCGGCGCCGCAGTCCGGTGCGAGCAGGCGCGCGCGGAGGACGCGTCGGCGCGTGTCGAGCGCGCGCGCGACGGCGCTGCGCACGGCGGGGTCGCTGCTGCACGGGCGGACGGGGGAGGGCGTCATCGGGGGCTCCTCGCGCGCTTCGCTCGAAGGCTCGGCGGCGCCGAGCCGACGCCCGGCGCGTCGAGCGGTGAGTCGCACTGCGACGCGCCAGGTGACGCGCGCGCGCCGACGCGGGCGCTCAGTCGAGGAAGCGCGCGCGCTCTGCCGGCGTGGGAACCCGACATGCATCGAGCCTGCCGAAGACGCGATAGCGGACCGCGGCGAACGCGCGGTAGGCGAGGTCGAGGAGCGGGCGCGGCACGAGCGCCAGCAGCGCGATGGCGCGCGGCGCGACGCCGAGCTCGCGCGCGACCGCGAGCGCGGCCTCCGAGCGCACGCGCACGCGCAGCGCTCCGCGCTCGCGCGCGGCGTACACGAACGTGTCGATGCCGGGCGGGAAGGCATCGGGACGCGCCGCGCGGAGCGCGGCGGCGGCCTCGCCCTGGAGCGGCGCGAAGTGCAGCCGGCCGTCCGGGTCGCGCGCGAGGAGCGCCTGCACGGCGGCGTCGCAGAAGCCGCACACGGCGTCGAAGAAGACGATGCGCTCGGGAAGGTGCGCCGCGACGTCGCGCACGCCGCGTGCGCTCGCGTCGTGCGAGACGCCCGTTCCGCTCGCGTCGGCGGCGCCCGTGGCAGGCATCGCGGCACGGTAGCGGAGCGCGCGGGTCGCCCGTAGAGTGCGACCCCGCGCTCGGCGCGGCATCGACGACGGCACGCGCCGGTCGCGCGCCGCGCGAAGGCGCCGGCGGGCGCGCGGCGCATCGTCGGATCGCGAGAGGAGGCGGAAGCGTGGCGGACGAGACCAACGGGGCGGGCGGTTCGCGCGCGGGCGCGGCGGGCAGCGGCGGCGCGACGATCGCCGCGGCACTCGTCGTCGCGCTCGCGGTCCTCGGTGCCGGCTGGTGGGTCGCCGACGCCGTCGCGCGGGCGACCGACGCGATGGGCGACCTCGAGCTCGCGGTCGCCGACCTCAGCGAGCAGCTCGACGGCGCGCAGCGCGGCGCGGCGCCGTCGCAGGCGCGCGCCGCCCGGCCGAGCGACGATCGCCGCTACGAAGTGCGCACCGAGGGAGCACCGTCCTGGGGGCCGGAGACGGCCAAGGTCACGGTGGTCGAGTTCTCGGACTTCGAGTGCCCGTACTGCGCGCGCGTATACCCGACGCTCCAGCGGCTGCGCCAGGAGTACGGCGACGACCTGCGCGTCGTGTTCAAGCACCTCCCGCTCCCGATGCACCGGCGCGCGCGCGGCGCGCACGCGGCCGCGATCGCCGCGGACCGGCAGGGCCGGTTCTGGGAGATGCACAACCGGATGTTCGAGCACCAGCGCCTGCTCTCGGACGCGCAGTACGCGGACTGGGCGCGCGAGATCGGCCTCGACGTCGACGCCTTCGAAGCGGCGCGCACGTCGAGCGAGGTCGCCGCGACGATCGACCGCGACCTCGCGGAGGCCGAGGCGCTCGGCGTGAGCGGCACGCCCGCCTTCTTCATCAACGGCCGCTTCCTGTCCGGCGCGCAGCCGTACGCGAGCTTCAAGCGCGTGGTCGACGAGGCGCTCGGCAGCGAAGGCTAGGCGGGCGCACCCTCGGCGAGGCGGTCGAGCGCGGCGGCGTCGGCCGCGCGCGCTTCGCGCCAGAGGCGCTCGAGGTCGGCCTGCAGCTGCTGCAGGGCCATCGCGCGCGTCGCGTCGCCCGTGAACGAGATGTCGCCCTGCATCGCGGCGCTCATCGCGTCGAGGCGCCCGGTGAACATCCCGTCGAGCGTGGCGGCGCGGAGGCGCAGCTCGACGTCCGGCGGCGTCGGCGGCTCGCCCACGGCCGCGCGCACCCCGCCCGCGAGCGCGATCGCGAAGCGGCGGTCGGCATCCGTGAGGCGGAAGGCGAGCGTCGCGTCGGCGCTCCGCGCCGCGGCCGCGAACGCCGCGTCGCGCTCGATGGCCGCGACGAAGCGGTCGAGCGCGCGGTCGAGCGCCGCGAGCACGTCGCCGGGAAGCGACGGCGCGGCGGCGGCGGGCGGCGCGCCGGCGATCGTCGCGGCCGCGCCGGTCTTCGCCGCCCGCGTCGCGGGCGCCGCGCGCTTCGCGTCGCGCGCGAGATCGGTGACGGCGGGCGGCGGCGCATCGCGCAGCGCCTCGAGCTCGGCCGCGCTCGGCGTCCGCCGCGGCGCGCGCCAGTCGAAGCCGTCGAGCACCTCGGGGTTCAGGCAGTGGAGCGGGCGCTCGCCGCGCAGGAGGCGCTCGAGGTCGGCGCCGATGATCGCGCCCTGGTGCGCGGCGACCTCGACCGCGTTGCCGCCGATGTGCGGCGTCGCGATCACGTTCGGCGCGCGCAGCAGCGGGTGGTCGGCGCCGGGCGGCTCGACGCCGAACACGTCGAGCGCCGCGCCGCCGAGGTGCCCGCGCTCGAGCGCGTCGGCGAGCGCGTCCTCGTCGACGAGCGCCGCGCGCGCCGTGTTGACGAGCATCGCGCCGGGCTTCATGCGCGCGATCGCGGCGGCGTCGACGAGCCCCCGCGTCGCGTCCGTCACCGGCGCGTGCAGGCTCACGACGTCGGCGCGCGCGAGCAGCTCGTCGAGCGCGACGAGCTCGGCGCCGACGAGCGCCGCCTGCTCGGCGTCGGCGAACGGATCGGTCGCGAGCACGCGCCCGCCGAAGCCGCGCAGGCGTTCCGCGACCTTGCGGCCGACCGCGCCGAGACCGACGAGCCCGATGGCGAGGCCCGACAGCTCGCGGCCCCGGAAGGCGGCGAAGGCCTGGCCCATCTTGCCGAAGTCGCCGGCCACGACGTCGCCGCTGCGCAGGAAGGCGGTCGCGCCGGGGAGCCGGCGCGCGAGCAGGAGCGCGAACGCGACCGCGAGGTCGGCGACGGCGTCCGCGTTGCGGCCGGGCGCGTTCAGCACGGGGATGCCGTGCAGCGTGCACGCGGCGACGTCGACGTTCACCGCGTCGCCGCGGCAGCTCGCGACGACGCGCAGGCGCGGGAGCGCGGCGACGGCGTCGGCGGCGACGACGTCGATCTCGGTCACGAGCACGTCGGCCTCGCGCGCCGCGTCGACGAGCGCGGCGCCGCTCAGCATGCGCTTCGCGTCGCGGTAGCTCGCGTACTCGAGCTCGCCGAGCGCGGCGAATCGCTCGACGCCGCTCGGGGCGAGGTCGGCGGTGACGAGGATGTGCGGTGCGCGCTCGGCCGCCGCCGCCGCCGGCGCGCGCCGCGCGCCCGCGAGCAGCGCGGCGATCGCGCGCCCCGCGGCCTCCGCGTCCGCGCCGGCGCGCGCAGTGCGCTGGCGCTGCCAGGCGGCGCGGAGCTCGGCGTGCACGTCGCGCAGCTCGGCGCGCGGAGCGATGCGCGCGGGCGGAGCGACGAGCGTGCGCGCCGCTTCGTCGAGGCTCGCGCAGAGGCCGGCGCCGACCGCCGCGCACAGCGCGGCGCCGAGCGCGCTGCCCTCGCGGCAGGCCGCGACGTCGACCGCGCGATCGGCGACGTCGGCGACCACCTGCGCGAAGGTGGCGCTGCGCGCGAGGCCGCCGGTCAGCGCGATCGCGGGCGGCTCGCCGTCGCTCGCGTTCGCGGGCGGGTCGAGCGCGTCGAGCTGGTCGAGGTTGGCGCGGATCGCGCACGCGAGGCCCTCGAGCGCGGCGCGCGCGAGCGCGGCGCGCGCACCCGCGCGCGGCAGCGCGAGCGGCGAGAAGCCGAGCGTCGCGAACGGGAGGCCCTGCGCGCGCGCGTCCATCACGCTCGCACCGACGGTCGAGAGCGCGCCGCCGGCGCCGGGCGCCGCGCCGCGCACGAGCGCGAGCAGCGCGGGCACGGCGGTCGGCACGTCGCCGCAGAGCAGCTCGGCCATCCATGCGAGCGCCTCGCCCGCCGGCCCGGCGTTGCTCTCGCGCACGCGGAGGCCCGGAAGGGCGTGTTGTCCCGTCCAGAGCCGCGCATCGGGGTCGGGCTCGCGCGAAGCGATCGCGCGCTGGAGCGGCATCGTCGTGCCCGCGACGACCGCGGTCGCGCCGGGGGCGAGCGCGCCGCACGCGAGCAGGGCGGCCTGCGTGTCGGCGACTCCCGCGGCGACCGGTGTCCCGGGCGCGAGGCCCAGTGCGCGTGCGGCGCCATCGGAGAGCGCGCCGAGCCTCGCGCCGGGCTCGGCGACGTCGGCGAAGAGCGCGCGCGCCAGACCGAGCCGCGCGAGCGCGTCGTCCGACCAGCTCCGCGCCGCGAGATCGAAGAGCAGCGTCTCGCCCGCCTGCGTCGGGTCGGTCGCGAGCTCGCCGCACAGGCGCAGCGCCATCCACTCGGAGAGGCTCGCGACCTTCGCGACGCGCGCGAACGCGTCCGCGGCCTGCGCGCGCATCCAGAGCAGGCGCGCCGCGGTGAAGATGGGCAGCGGCCAGTGCCCCGTCCGCGCGGCGAGCGCCTCGCCGTGCTCGGCGGCGAGGCGGAGCCCCTCGCCGGCCGCGCGCGCGTCGCGGTTCGGCGCGGCGAGCAGCACCTCGCCGCGCGCGTCGAGCGCGACCGTCGTGTGGCGCTGGCTCGTGCACGCGATGCCGCGCACGTCGCGCGCGCTCGCGCCCGCGCGCGCGAGGCATGCGCGAACGGCGTCCGCGAGCGCGCGCTCGGCGCCGGCGAGATCGAGCGCGAAGCCGAGGCCCGCGGGCTCGGCCGGGAGCGGCGCGAGCGCGCGATGCTCGCACCACGTCGCGCGCGAGCGCGCGTCGAGGGCCAGGCAGCGGACCCCGCCGCCGCCGAAGTCGAGCCCGAGGAGGACGTCGCGGGCCATCGCCGTCACGCCGCGTCGAACGCCACGGGCAGCGACGGCGGCGAGCGGAACATCAGGCCGGTGATGTGCGGCGGCGGCGCATCCGGGTCGCTGCGCAGGCCGGGCAGTCGCGCGAACAGCTGCTCGAGCAGCACGCGCGTCTCCATCACGGCGAGGTGCTGGCCGAGGCAGCGATGCGGACCGAACGCGAAGGCGAGGTGCTGGCGCGCGTTCGCGCGTCGGATGTCGAAGCGGTCGGGGTCCGGGAACTTGGCCGGGTCGCGGTTCGCGGCGCCGAGGTTCACGAGCACGGAGGCGTCGCGCGGGATGGGCACGCCGCACACCTCGGTGTCGCGCGTCGCGGTGCGCGTGATGCCCGTGAGCGGGCACTCCCAGCGGAGCCCCTCGTCGATCGCGTTCGCGACGAGCGACGGGTCGCGGCGGAGCGCGTCGAGCTGGTCGGGGTGCGCGAGCAGCCCGCACAGGAGGTTGCTCGACGAGCGATAGGTCGTCTCGGCGCCGGCGGGCGCGAGCAGCCGCAGGAACGCGAAGATCGACTCGTCGTCGAGGCGCTCGCCGTCGAGCTCGGCGTGCGCGAGCACGCTCACGAGGTCGTCGCGGGGCGCGCTGCGCCGCTCCTCGAGCAGCTCGGCGAAGAGCGTGCGCAGCTGGCCGGACGCGGCGAAGCCGCGCTCGATGTCGATCTGGATGCTGATCAGCTCGACCGCGAAGCGGTGGAAGTCGGCGTGGCGCGACTCCGGCACGCCGATCATTCCGCAGATGACCTCGACCGGGAACGGGAACGTGAGCTGCGAGACGAGGTCGACGCGCCCGCGCTCGGCGAACGAGTCGATGCGCCGGTCGATCGCCGGCCGCACGAGGTCGCGCTCCCAGCGTTCGAGCGCGCGCTTCTGGAAGGCCTGCGCGAGGAGCGCGCGGTGTCGCTGGTGCTCGGGCTCGTCCATCTCGAGGATCGAGTGGCCCATCACGAGCCCCATGGTCTTCCCGTACGCGGCCGACGAGAAGCGCTCGCCGTCGCGCAGCACCTCCTGCACGGCCTCGTAGGTGACGGCCTCGAGGAAGGCGGGCGCGCCGGCGCCCGCGACGGCCGCCATCGGCCCGGCGATGGCGGGGTCGACCTCGACGATGGGGCCGCGCGCGCGGCGCGCGGCGAAGATCGCGTAGGCGTCGTCGACCTCGCCGGCGCCCTGGGCGCGGTCGAACTCCGCGAACGGATCGTAGTCAGCGGACTGCGCCATGGGCGACCTCGGGTGTGTCGTTCGGGGCGGCGCCTAGCATCCGCCGCGCCATGCGGAGGATCTCGTCGCGGTGTCGCGCGTCCTCGTCGCGCGCGCGCGGCGCGCGGCGGACGTAGGCGATCGTGGCGCCGACGATCGCGCTCGCGAAGCAGGCCGGATCGATGGGGGAGGGGAAGTGCTCGTCGCGGCTGCGCAGCTCGAGGAGGAAGCGGCGGATCGCGAGCTCGATGCCGCCGCCGTGCCCGTCGAACGGCTGCGCCCCGTCGTCCGCGCGGTTCGCCATCTCGCGCAGCAGCAGGCGCGCGAAGGTCGGGCGCGCGGCGACCGCGTCGAGCCACGCGGCGATGCAGCGCTCGACGCGAATCGGCGGCGGCCCGGGCTCGGCGAGCGCGGCGGCGACGGCGCGCTCGATCGGCGCGATCGACGCCGCCAGCACGGCGTCGTAGAGCGCGCGCTTGTCGGCGAAGTAGTAGACGATCGACGCGCGCCGGATGCCGACGGCGCTCGCGACGTCCTCGAGCCGCGTCGACTCGAAGCCGCTCTCCGCGAAGGCGCGCTCGGCGGCGTCGAGGATCGCCGCGCGCGTCCGGCGCGCGCGCTGCGAGCGCGCGAGCGGAAGGGCCGGCTCGGCGAGCGACGGGGCCATGGCCGTCTTCTACCTGCGCGCGGGCAGGTGAGGCAAGCGGCCCGTCCCGGGGTGCGAGCAGGGCTCGGACGCGGGGCGGCGCGGTGGTACCGTGCCGCGCGTGCGCGCTCCCAGGCCCTCCTCGCCCGCCGCGCCGACGGCGCTCGACTGGGGCGGGCTCGCCGTCCTGCTGCTCGCCGCCACCGCGCTGCGCGTCTTCGCCCTCGATCTCGGGCTCCCCCATCTGCGCGCGCGGCCCGACGAGTTCCCGATCCTCGAGCGGACGGTCGAGGCCGCGCAGGGCCGGTTCGACTTCGACTGGGGCGTCTATCCGCCGGCCTATCTCTACCTGCACTGGCTGTGGGGCGAGCTCTGGGTCCACGTCGGCGCCGCGTTCGGCCTCCTTCCGACGAGCGACTACGTCGCGCTCTGGCGCGACGACGCGCCGCGTCTGTATCTGATCCAGCGCGCGCTGAGCGCGCTGTGCGGCGTCGCGACGGTGGCGCTCGCGGGCATCGCGGCGTGGCGGCGCCTCGGGCGCGCGGCCGCGGCGTCGGTCGCCGCGTGGCTCGCGCTCTGCTTCCTCCACGCGCGCGACAGCCACGCGATCAAGCCGGACGCGCTGCTCGCGCTCGTCGCGCTCGCGGTCGTCGTGCTGTCGGCGCGGCTCGCGCGCGCGCCGTCGCTCGGGCGGGCGGCGTGGGCGGGCCTCGCCGTCGGCGCGGCCGCCGCCGCGAAGTACAACGGCGTCGTCACGGCCGCCGTCGTCGCGGTCGCGGCCTGGGCGGGAGCGCGCCGCGGCGGAGCGCGCGGCGTCGGCCTCGCGCTGCCGCGCACGCTGCTCGTCGCCGGGCTCGCGTCGGCCGCGTTCTTCGTCGCGACGTCGCCGTTCGTGCTCTTCAACGAATCGTCGCTGCGCATGCTCGACGACACGCTGCGCGCCGTCTTCCCGCAGCTCTTCGGTGCGCCGACCGCCTCGCTCGTCGATCGCTTTGCGAACGTCGTGGGCCCCGACCCGCCCGCGTGGGCGACGCGGCTCGGCCCGTTCGGCACGGCCTGGTACCACGTCGCGTTCTCGCTCTGGTACGGCATCGGCGCCGTGCCGACGCTGCTCGCCGCGCCGGCGCTCGCATTCGGCTTCGCATCGCGCGAGTGGCTGCTGCGGCTGGCGGCCGTGATGGTCGTGTCGTGGTTCGCGGTGGTTGCGGCGTCGCCCGTGATGCTCGCGCGGTACATGACGCCCCTCCTGCCGGCGCTCGCGCTGCTCGAGGGAGCGCTCGTCGCGGGCGCGGTCGACGCCGCCGCGCGCCGGAGCGCGGCCGTGCGCGGCGCGCTCGGCGAGGGCACGGGGCGGCGCGCGCTCGCGGCGCTCGCGCTCACCGTCGTCGCGATGGCGGGGTCGCTGCGGAGCGCCGTCGCGCACGAGCGTCTCGCGTCGCGCGTCGACACGCGGGTCGCGGCGCAGCAGTGGCTGGCGGCGAACGCGGCGCCCGGCAGCCGCGTGCTCGTGGTCGGGACGGTCTTCTTTCCGTGGGGCGCGCCGCAGGTGCCGAAGGGCCTCGTCCAGGCCGCGCTCCCGGCGCGCGGAGCGGGCCTCGCGCGGGCGGGCATCGACTTCGTCGTCGCGCACGACCACGAGCTCTTCTGGTCGACGGTGGACCCGGGCTGGCTCGCCGCGCAGGGCCGCGCGCTCGAGCTCGTGGCCGAGTTCGACCCGCGCGCCGGGGCCTCCGACGCGACGCCGGTCTTCGAGGTGAACGACGCCTACTACCTGCCGATCGCGGGGTTCTCGGGCGTCGCGACCGGCGGGCCGCACGTGTGGATCTACCGGGTTCGCCGCGGCGGCGGCCTCGAACGGAAGTGACCGGTTGCGTTCTTCTGGGGCTGCGCACTCCTGCGTACGCATCGGCAGTGCGTATTCTCTTGTTCCGCTTCCGGAATAAAGAAGTGACTCTTCGCTTTCTTTCGGTATGCTGCGCGCCGTGACCACCGCGCCCGGCGCCGCGTCCGCGATCGGGGAGCCGCAGCAGGCGCGAAGCCGGGCCACCCGGCGCCGCCTGCTCGCCGCCGCGATCGAGTGCCTCGTCGAGGACGGCTACGCCGCGACCACGACGGCGGCCGTCTGCCAGCGCGCGCGCGTCTCCCAGGGCGCGCTCTTCAAGCACTTCCCGTCGAAGGCCGCGCTCATCGTGGCCGCGGCCGCACACCTGTTCGCCGAGCTCATCGAGGAGTTCCGCGCCGCGTTCCGCGAGATCGAGGGCCACGAGGATCCCTCGGCCGCGGCCGTGCGACTCCTCGACCGCAGCTTCCGGCAGCCGCGCCTGCACGCGGCCTTCGAGCTCTACCTCGTGAGTCGCCACGACGCCGAGCTGCGCGCGGCGCTCGACCCCGTCGTCCGCGATCATCGCGAGCGGCTGCGCGAGGAGGCGCGGCGCCTCTTCCCGCACGCGGCGGCGACGAACCCCGAGTTCGACGCGTTCGTCGACGTCGTCGTGTCGACGATGCAGGGCCGCGCGCTCGGCGGCCTCGTCGCGCCGGACGCGCGGGCCGACGTCCGCGAGCTCGTCACGTTGTACCGGCTCGTCCGCCGCGAGCTCGGCGGTGCGCCGGGGGCCCGCGCGGATGCGCACGCGAGGAGCGAGAAGCCGTGAATCCGATCCTGTACGCGATCCCGTTCTTCCTCGTGACGATGTGGATCGAGGGGGCGCTGCTGCGCCGGCCCGAGCACCGCGCGCTCGCGGGCTACGAGCGCCGCGACACGCGCACGAGCCTGATCATGGGCGTCGGCAACCTCGTCATCGGATTCGCAGCGAAGTTCGCCGGCTACGGGATGTGGGTGTGGCTCTACCAGTTCCGCCTGCTCGACCTCTCGCACGCGTGGTGGGTGTGGGTCGCGGGCTTCTTCGCCGAGGACCTCTGCTACTACGTCTTCCACCGCGTCGGGCACGAGTCGCGCTTCTTCTGGGCAGCGCACGTCAACCACCACTCGAGCCGGCACTACAACCTGTCGACGGCGCTGCGCCAGTCGTGGACGACGCCCTTCACGGGCCCGATCTTCTGGGCGCCGCTCGCGCTGATCGGCTTCGACCCGGCGATGATCCTCGTGCTCTCCACGGTGAGCCTCGTGTATCAGTACTGGCTGCACACGGAGCTGATCACGCGCATGGGCCCGTTCGAGTGGCTGTTCAACACGCCTTCGCACCACCGCGTGCACCACGGGCGCAACGTCGAGTACCTCGACCGCAACTACGCGGGCATCCTGATCGTGTGGGATCGCCTCTTCGGCACGTTCGAGCCCGAGCGCGCGCCCGTCGACTACGGACTCACGAAGAACATCGAGACGTTCGACCCGGTGCGCGTCGCGTTCCACGAGTGGGTCGATCTTGCGCGCGACGTCGCGCGCGCGCGGAGCCTCGGCGAGGCCTTCGGGCGCGCGTTCCGCGCGCCGGGCTGGAGCCCGGACGGCTCGACGGCGACCGCGCGCGAGCTGCGCGCACGCGCGATGGGGGCGGTCGCCGGTGGTCGCTGAGCGCGGCGGGTCGGCGCGCCCGGCGGGAAGCGGCTCGACGTGCTGCGGCCGCTAGTCCACTTCCTCGCGATCGGCGCGCTGCTGTTCGCGCTCGACGCGGTGCGGGGCGCGCTGCAGGACGTCGACGCCGGCGCGCCGATCGAGCGCGTCGAGGTCACGCCCGACGTCGTCGAGCGCATCGAGCGCGACGCGATCGCCGAGACGGGCCGGCGCCCGAGCGAGCGCGAGCTCGCGGCGCGCGTCGACGCCTGGGTCGACGACGAGGTCCTCCACCGCGAGGCCGTGCGGCTCGGGCTCGACCGCATCGACCCCGTCGTCCGCGCGCGGCTCGTGCGGAACATGCGCTTCCTCGCCGGCGAGGACGATCCGCGCACCGACGAGGAGCTCTACGCGGAGGCGCTGGCGGTCGGCATGGATCGCAGCGACATCGTCGTGCGAAGGCGACTCGTGCAGCAGATGCGCTTCCTGCTCGAGGGCGCGGCGCCGGCGGCCGCGCCGAGCGACGACGAGCTGCGCGCGTACGTCGCGAGCCGGCCCGAGCGCTATCGCATCCCGCCGCGCGTGCGGCTCACGCACGTCTACCTGAGCCGCGATCGGCGCGGCGACGCGCTCGAGGCCGACGCGCGCGCGCTGCGCGCGCGCCTCGAACGCGACGCCGTCCCGCCCGACGCCGCGCGCGGGCTCGGTGACCCGTTCCTCCACCCGACCGATCTCGGTCTGCAGACCGAGGCGCAGCTCGCGAAGCAGCTCGGCCCGGACTTCGCGCGCGCCGCGCTCGCGCTCGCGCCCGGCGGCTGGCAGGGGCCCGTCGAGTCGGCCTACGGCATGCACCTCGTGTGGGTGCGCGAGCGGCGCGACGCCGAGGACCCGGATCTCGAGAGCGTCCGCCGCTCGGCGCTCTCCGCGCTGCAGGCCGAGCGCGACGCCGAGGCATTCGAGGCCGGCCTCGCCCGCCTGCGCGCGCGCTACGTCGACGCGAAGGGCGCATCCGCGCCGCGCGCCGGGGATGCGCGCCACGCCTCCGAAGCGGCGCGCGCCGCGAGCGACGCCTCGTGATCGCGCGCCGCGCGTGCCGCGCGGCCGCGCTCGCGATCGCCGCCGCAGCAGCGCTCGCGAGCGGCGCCGCGCGCGCACACCCGCTCGCTCCCGCGCTGCTCTCGCTCGAGGAGGGCGCCGACGGCGTCGTCGCGGTGACGTGGAAGGTCTCGCGCCTGCGCCCGACGGGCAGCGACGTGGCGCCCGTGCTGCCCGCGCACTGCGCGCGACTGCCCGGTGCGCCGGAGATCGCGGTCAGCGAGCTCGACGTGACGGAACGGTTCCGGGTCGACTGCGGCGAGCGCGGGCTCGTCGGCGCGCGCATCGCGGTCGCCGGGCTCGACCGCAGCCGCACGGACGCGCTCCTGCACGTGCGGCTCGCCGACGGACGCTCGCTGCGCGGGCTCGTGAGCGAGCGCGAGCCCACCTACGTCGTGCCCGAGCGCGAGAGCGCGGCCGCGGTCGCGCACGGCTACTTCGGGCTCGGCGTCGAGCACCTGCTCACCGGGCTCGACCACGTGCTGTTCGTCGCCGGGCTCGTGCTGCTCGTGCCGGGGGGGCGGCGGCTCGTCGCGACGATCACGTCGTTCACGCTAGGCCACTCCGTCACGCTGTCGCTCGCGACGCTCGGCGTCGTCGAGGTGCCGGCGATGCTCTTCGAGCTGCTGATCGCCGTGAGCATCCTGCTGCTCGGCGCCGAGCTCGCGCGGCGCGACGTCCCGCCCGACGGCGACGCGGGCGTCTCCTGGTTGCGCCGTCGCCCGTGGGTCATGGCCTTCTCGTTCGGCCTGCTGCACGGCCTCGGCTTCGCCGGGGCGCTCGCCGAGATCGGCCTGCCGCACGGCGACATCCCGCTCGCGCTCGTCGCGTTCAACGTCGGCGTCGAGGCGGGACAGCTCCTGATCGTGGCGCCGCTCGTCGCGCTCGGGTACATGGCAGGGCCGCGGATGGCGCGGCTTCCCGACTTCGTACGCCGCGCGCCCGCGTATGCGATCGGATCGCTCGCCGCCTACTGGTGCTTCGAGCGCGCGGTGCTGTTCCTCTAGCCGCGCCGCGCGCCCGGGCGTGCGATGGAGATCCACAGCCGAGGGGCGGCCCGTGACCGACGACGAGATGTGGAGCCTGGGCGATCTGATCGAGGGCGTCGAAGCGGTGCTGCCGCCCGACGCGCCGGCGCTCGTCCACGACGACGAGGTCGTGTCGTGGAGCGCGCTCGCGCGCGCGTCGCGCTCGCTCGCCGCGGCCTTCGCCGCGCGCGGCGCGAAGCCCGGCGACAAGGTCGCCTTCTACATGCGCAACCAGCCCGCCTACATGCTGACGCTCGCCGCCTGCTTCAAGGGCGCGTACGTCCACGTCAACGTCAACTACCGCTACCTCGACGACGAGCTGCTCTACATCCTCGACGACTCCGACGCGGCGGTCGTCGTGTACGCGGCGGAGTTCGACGAGCGCATCGCGCGCGTGCGCGAACGCGCCGGCAAGGTGCGCGCGTGGGTGCGCGTCGGCCCGGGCGAGCCGCCCGCGTTCGCCGAGTCGTTCGCCGCGCTCGCCGGCGAGCGGCCCGACGCCGCGCTCGACGTCGCGCGCTCGGCGGACGACCTGCTCTTCATCTACACGGGCGGCACCACGGGCATGCCGAAGGGCGTGATGTGGCGCCACGGCGACCTGTGGGGGGCGCTCGGGTACGGCGCGAACGCGCGCGCGAACCGCGGCGCGCGGCCCGCGACGCCGGCCGAGCACGTCGCGAACGTGAAGGCGCACGGCGTCGGGCCGCGGCAGTACACGGCGTGCCCGCTCATGCACGGGACGGGGCTGCTCACCGCGATCGGAAACTTCGTCGGCGGCGGCGTGACGCTCACGACGGGCGGCGAGCGCTTCGAGGCCGAGGCCGCGCTCGACTTCGTCGACCGCGCGCGCGCGGAATCGATGGTGATCGTCGGCGACGCGTTCGCACGGCCGATCGTCGACGCGCTCGATGCGCACCCCGGCCGCTGGAGCCTCGCGTCGCTCAAGGTCGTCATGTCGTCGGGCGTGATGTGGAGCCGCGAGACGAAGGACGCGCTGCTCGCGCACCAGCCGAACCTCACGCTCGCCGACCTGTTCGGCTCGTCCGAGGCCGTCGGCTTCGGGTCCTCGGTGACGAGCCGCAAGGCGGGGAAGGGCCGCACCGCGAAGTTCCGCATCGGCGACGACTGCCGCGTCTTCACCGAGGACCTGCGCGAGGTCGCGCCCGGGAGCGGCGAGCGCGGCTTCATCGCGCGCCGCGGGCCGATCCCGCTCGGCTACTACAAGGATCCGGAGAAGTCCGCGAAGACGTTCCCGACGATCGGCGGCGTCCGCTACTCGATTCCGGGCGACTGGTGCACGGTCGAGGCGGACGGCACGCTGACGCTGCTCGGGCGCGGGAGCGCCTGCATCAACACGGCCGGCGAGAAGGTGTATCCCGAGGAGGTCGAGGAGGTGCTGAAGCAGCACCCGGACGTCGCGGACGCGCTCGTCGTCGGCCTCCCCGACCCGAAATGGGGACAGGCCGTGACGGCCGTCGTTGCCGCGCGGCGCGGACGCGCGATCGACGACGCGGCGCTGCGCGCCCACGTGCGCGATCGGCTCGCGGGCTACAAGACGCCCAAGCGCGTCGTCGCGGCCGAGGCCGCGTTGCTCCGCGCACCGAACGGGAAGCCCGACTACAAGGCGGCGCGCGCGCTCGCCGAGCGCGCGGCGGCGGACGGCGGCGCGGCGGACGGCGCGTAGGCGGCGTCGGCGGCGGCGTCGGCGGCGGAGGAGGCCGCGGAATGGCGGAGCGAGCGCTTCGGATCGGCATCCTCGGCGCCGCGCGCATCGCGCCGGCCGCGCTCGTCACGCCCGCGCGGAGCGTCGACGGCGCGATCGTCGCGGCCGTGGCCGCCCGCGACGCGGCGCGGGCCGAGGCCTTCGCGCGCAAGCACGGCATCGCGCGCGTCGCGCGCGACTACGCCGAGCTCGTCGAGGACCGCGAGCTCGACGCCATCTACAACCCGCTCCCGAACGGCCTCCACGCCGAGTGGACGATCCGCGCGCTCGAGGCCGGGAAGCACGTGCTGTGCGAGAAGCCGCTGGCGGCGAACGCGGACGAGGCGCGGGCGATGGCGGCGGCCGCGGCGCGCACCGGGCGGGTGCTGATGGAGGCCTTCCACTGGCGCTACCACCGCGCCGCGGAGCGGGCGATCGAGATCGTGCGCTCGGGAGAGCTCGGCCGCGTCGAGCGCGTCGAAGCCGCGATGTGCTTCCCGCTGCCGCTGTTCGGCGACATCCGCTACCGGCTCGACCTCGCCGGCGGCGCGACGATGGACGCGGGATGCTATGCGGTCTCGATCGCGCGGCACCTCGCGGGCGAGGAGCCGGCCGTCGCGTCCGCGCGCGCGAAGCTCCGCTCCCCGGGCGTCGACCGCGCGCTCGTCGGCGAGCTCGCGTTCCCGAGCGGTGCGAGCGGGCGCGTGCGCGCGTCGATGTGGTCGGCGCGGCTCCTCGACCTGAGCGCGCGCGTCGTCGGGAGCGAGGGCGAGCTGCGCTTCCTGAACCCCGTCATGCCGCAGCTCCTGCACCGCCTGCGCGTGCGCACGCGCAGCGGCACGCGCACCGAGCGCGCGGCGGGCGAGCCCACGTACACCGCGCAGCTGCGCGCCTTCGTGCGCGCGGTGGACGAGGGCGCGGCGATTCCGACGGACGGGAACGACGGCGTCGCGAACATGGTCGTGATCGACGCGCTCTATCGCGCGGCCGGCCTGCCGCCGCGGGGAACGCCGGAGGCGGCCGCGATCGCGAGGTCCGGCCGTCGTTAGTCCGACGAGGCGCGGACGAGGCGGGGCGGCCGGCGCGCGTCGCGCGCCCTCAGTCGGCGCTCTCGAGCAGGGCGGTGAAGAAGCGCGTCATCGCCTCGACCTCGGGCGTCTCGACGTACTCGGCCGCCGTGTGGGCGCGTTCGATCGAGCCCGGGCCCATGACGACGCCCGGAATTCCGTGCAGGGCGAAGGCGCCGGCGTCGGTGCCGAACGCGACGTGGCCGAGCTCGGCGCGCGCGCCGCACGCGGCGAGCGCGTTGCGGCACCGGCGCACGCAGACGTGGTCGGCGGGCGTGCCGAGCGGGCCCTTCTCGCTCTCGCAGCGCTCGACGACGACGTGCTCGAGGCCGCGGCGCGCGAGCGCCGCCTCGAGCTCGGCGCGCACGCCGTCGACCGTCTCGCCGGGCACCATCCGGCGGTCGAGCACGACCCACGCGCGGTCGGGGACGATGTTGGGCGCGTGTCCGCCGGCGCCGATGCCGGGCGAGAGCGTCGCCGGCCCGAGGGCGCCGTGCGGGCGCGCGGCGAGCTCGTCCGCGAGCTCCTCGAACGCGAGGATCGCGCGCGCGAGCAGGCCGAGCGCGTTGCGCCCCGCGCGCGGGTTCGACCCGTGGCAGGCGACGCCGCGCGCGGCGACGCGCGCGAGCGCGATGCCCTTGTGCTCGTTCACGACGCGCAGGCTCGTCGGCTCGGTGGCGAGCACCCAGTCGGGCCGGCGCCCGCCGAGATGCGCGAGCACGTCGGCGACGCCCGCGCTGCCGAGCTCCTCGTCGGCCTCGCCCACGACGACGACGTTGCGCCGGAGCGTCCCGCGCGCGAGCACGCCCTGGAGCGCGGCCACGAGGGCCGCCATGCCGGCCTTGGTGTCGCACGCGCCGCGCCCGTAGAGGCGCTCGTTCGCGATGCGCGGGTCGAACGGGTCGATCTCCATGCCGTCGACGGGCACGGTGTCGAGGTGCGACGCCACGAGGACCGTGTCGCGCGCGCCGGCCGCGGTCGCCTCGGCGACCACGCTCCGGCGGTCGCCTGCGCCGACCACCACGGCGTCGAGGGCCATCGCGCGCAGCTGCGCGGCGACGTGCTCGGCATAGCGCGCCTCGCCGGCGATCGAGGGCGGCACGTCGTCGCGCCCCATCGGATTCACCGACGGGATCGCCACGTAGTCGCGCAGCAGCTCGATCGCCCGGCTCGCCATGCGCGCCGAGTGTAGTCGCTAGGGCGCCGGGGCGAGGCCGGGGCCGAGGCCGTCCTCGCGGTCGTCCTCGGGCGACGCGCAGTCGGGATCGGCCGGGTAGTCGATCGCGCCGTCGCCGTCGTCGTCGATCTCGTCGCTGCAGGCGGGGCGCACCAGCGCGACGAGCTGGGCGCGGTAGAGGCTCAGGTCCGCGGCCAGCGTGCGATTTCCGTAGAAGCTCGTCGCGCGCGGCTGGCGCTTCTCGAAGGTGCGCACGACGAGGATGCCCGCGAGCTCGAAGCGGTCGCCGCGCCGGGCGAAGAGCGCGCCGCCCGAGTCGCCCGTCGTCGCCTGCGCCTCGAAGCGCGTCGCGCCCGGCGCGCCGGGCGGCGTGAAGTCCATCGCGAGCACGTGCGTGTGCACGCCGCCGGTGGCGACGCGGAAGGGGCCGGCCTCGATCCGGTTCGTTCCCCAGCGCATGGCGCGCGTCGCCGCCCAGCGGAAGCCCTCGAACGCAGCGCCGCCGGGCGCGCTCCACGCGGCGCGCGCACCGCGGTCGAGCCCCTGGCCGACGAGCCACACGCGCGCCCCCCGCGGAGGGCGCGCGCGCGCGATCGGCAGCACGGGCAGGTGCGGGTCGCTGTCGATGCGGAACGCGAGCAGGTCGCTCGCGCTGCCGTCTTCGTTGCGGAGGCGCGTGCGCGTCGCATCGATCGGGGAACCGACGACGCCGCCGATCTCGACCGGGAAGGCGCCGACGTGGGCGGCCGTGAGCACCCAGCGGTGGCCGAGGTAGACGGCGCTGTACGGGCCGCGTCGCGCGAGGTGCTCGAAGGGGAGCCGCGCGCGGCCCGTCGCGCTCGCCGGCGGCGGCTGCGTGTTGGTCGCCGCGTCGCCGACGGCGAGCAGCACGCCGCACGCGGGCGCAGCCCCGACCAGGGGGCCGACGAGCGCGCCGACGAGGGCCGCCGCAGCGGCGCGCGCCGCGCGCGCGGGCCGGAGCGGCCGCGGCGCGCCGGGTCGAGACTCGATCGCACGGGGCCGCACGCGCGCAGCATGCCATACGCGCGGCCCGCCGATTCCGTACCCTGCCGCGCCGATGGCCCGCCGGATCGCGATCGCCGCGCTGCTCGTCGGCGCCGTCCTCACGCTGTACGCGCCCGTCGACGGCTACCCGTTCGCGTCGATCGACGACTCGCTCTACGTCACCGGCAACCCGCGCGTGCAGGCCGGGCTCGATCTCGACGGGCTGCGCTGGGCGCTCACCAGCACGAGCGACGGCAACTGGCTCCCGGCGACCTGGCTCTCGCACATGCTCGACGTCGAGCTGTACGGGCTCGACGCGGGCCGGCACCACCGGACGAGTCGCTGGCTGCACGCGCTGAACGCCGCGCTCGTGTTCGCCGCGCTCGTCGCGATGACGGGACGGGCCGCACCCGCGGCGCTCGTCGCCGCGCTCTTCGCGCTGCACCCGCTGCGCGTCGAGTCGGTGGCCTGGGTCGCCGAGCGCAAGGACGTCCTGAGCGGGACGTTCGCGCTGCTCGCGATCGCCGCGCACGCGTCCTTCGCGCGCACGGGCGGAGCCGCGCGGCGCGCCGGCGTGATCGCCGCGCTCGCCGCCGGCCTGATGGCGAAGTCGATGCTCGTGACGCTGCCGTTCGTGCTGCTCCTGCTCGACGTCTGGCCGCTCGGCCGCGTCGCGGGCGCGCGGGCGGACGCCGGCGCACTCGAGCGCGCGCTCGCGCGCTGGGGCGGCGCGGAGCGGCCGGGTCGCTTCCGCGCGGCGCCGCTCGCCGACCTCGTGCGCGAGAAGCTCCCGCTCTTCGCGCTCGTCGCGGCGGCGAGCGCGATCACGTTCGCGGCCCAGGAGGGGCGGGGCGCGATGGTCGTGGGCGGCGACCTCGCCGCGCCCGAGCGCCTCGCGAACGCGGTCGTCGCCTTCGCGCGCTACGCGAGCGCGCAGCTGTGGCCCGTCGGTCTCGCCTCGCAGGTGCCGCATCCGTTCCTCCCGATGGAGGGCGGGCGGGGGCTCGGCGCGGGGCAGGTCGTCGGCGCGCTCGCGCTGCTCGGCGCGCTGACGGCGGGCGCGCTCGCGGCGGGTCGCGCGGTGGGCGTCGGCTGGCTCTGGTTCCTGGGCATGCTCGTCCCCGTGAGCGGCATCGTGCAGGTCGGCCCGTACGCGCTCGCCGACCGCTACACGTACCTGCCTTCGATCGGGTTCTGGATCGCCGTCGTGTTCGGCGTCGGCGCGCCCCTCGCGGCGCGCGTCGGCCGCTCGCGCGGGCTCCGCCGCGCCGGAGCCGCCGCCATCGCGGCGGCGATCGCGCTGCTCGCGCTCGCGAGCGCGTTGCAGATCCGCACCTGGCGCGACTCGCTCGCGATCTACCGCCGCTCGCTCGAGGTCGACCCCGGCAATCTCGCCGCGCACTTCAGCCTCGCGGGCGAGTACCGCGCGCGCGGCGAGGACGCGCTCGCGCTCGCGCACTACCGCGCCGTGCTCGCGCGGCAGCCGCGCTCGGCGCGCGCGTGGAACGGATTGGGTGTCGTGCTCCACCAGCTCGGGCGGGATCACGAGGCGGCGGGCGCGCTCGAGCGGGCCCTCGCGCTGCAGCCCGGCCTCGCGCTCGCGCACAACCAGCTCGGCAACGTGTACCGCGACCTCGGTCGCCTCGACGACGCCGAGCGGGCCTACCGCGCCGCGCTGCGCGCCGAGCCGTCCGCCTACGTCGTGCGGCTCAACCTCGGCAACCTGCTGCGCGACGCGGGGCGCGACGACGAGGCGCTCGCGCTCTACGAGGAGGCCGTGGCGCTGCGGCCGTCGTCGGGCAAGGCGCGCCACACGCTGGCCGAGCTGCTCGCGCAGCGCGGCGACGTCGACGCCGCGCGCGCGCAGTACGAGGCGATCCTGGCGGTGGACCCGCTCGACGCCGAGGCGCGCGTCCGGCTGCGCCGGTTGGCCCGCGATGCATTAGGCTCTGCGCCGTGACGAGCCCCGCGACGACGACCGATTCCGCCCGCGCCGCGCGCGTCGAGTGCCTGCCCGAGGCGCTCCGCGTCCACTTCGAGCCCGGCGCCGGCCCGGAGGGCGCCGCGTCGGCCGACTACCACTACTTCTGGCTCCGCCACCAGTGCCCGTGCTGCTGCCATCCGACCACCGGCGAGCGCGTCGTGTGCCCGTCGCACGTCGACCTCGCGCTCCGGCCGGTGCGCGCGGCGGCGACGCCCGACGGCGGCGCCGTCGAGCTCGCATGGCCCGACGGCCACGCGTCGCGGTTCGCGACCTCGTGGCTCGCCGCGCACGCCTACGCACCCGAGCGGTCGGGCGGTGCGGCGGCGGCGCGCGTCGACGACCACCGCGTCGAGCCCGGGCCCGAGCTGGCGGCGCGCTGTCTCGCGCGCGTCGCCGAGCGCGGGGCGGCCGTCGTGTTCGGCGCCGGCGACGACACCGAGGGCCTGATCGCGCAGTTCGAGGCGCTGGGCCTCGTCGTCGTGCCGACGCACTTCGGGCGCATCGAGGATCTGCGCACCGACAACACGACGAACGAGAACACCGACCAGCTCGGCTACACGAACGCGCCCGTCGACCTCCACACCGACCAGCCCTTCCTCGAGCGGCCGCCGCGCTACCAGGCGCTCCACTGCGTGCGCGCCGCCGACGAGGGCGGGGCGAGCGCGATCGCCGATGCGTTCGCCGCGGCGCGCGTGCTGCGCGACACGGCGCGCGAGGACTTCGACGTGCTCGCCGGAACGCCGATCGTGTTCGACCGGCGCCAGAAGCGGTACACGAAGCGCCTCGTGACGCCCGTGCTCGAGGTGGTGGACGACGAGCCCGTGCGCGTGCGCGCGAGCTACTTCACGCTCGGGACGCCGATGCTGCCGTTCGAGCGCATGGAGGCGTGGTACCGCGCGTACGCGCGCTTCGTGCGGCTCGTGAACGACGAGCGCCACCGCGTCGCCTTCCGCCTCGAGGCGGGCGATTTCCTGCTCTACGACAACTTCCGGATGCTGCACGCGCGCGAAGCGTTCACGGGCGCGCGCTGGGTGCGCGGGATCTACTTCGACCCGCGCGCCTGACGCGCCCGCGCCGCTCCGCCCTCGTCGATCGTCGCGACGCCGCTCAGGATCAGCTGCAGCAGCTCGCCCTGCCGGTTCGTCTCCGTCTTCGCGAAGACCTGCTTGAGCTGGCTGCGCGCCGTGTTGAGCGTGACGCCGCGGATGCCCGCCGCGTCCTCGAGCGAGTGCCCCTGCGCGAGCAGCTGCGCGAGGTCGGCCTCGGCCGGCGTCAGCCCGTACACGGTCGTGAGCACCGTCGTGAGCGAGAGGTCGCGGTACTCGGGGTCGCTGATGAAGATCACCGCGGCGGCCCCGGCCATCGCGCGGTCGTGGACCCGCCCGAGCACGGGCGTCACGAGCACGGGATAGGCGCGCAGCCCCGAAGGCCGGGCGAGCGACATGAAGCCGCCGCCGGAGAGCTCGCGTCCGCGCTCCGGCATGGTCGCGGAGTCGATCAGCTGGTGGAGCGCGGCGGTCGTCTCGCGGTCGCTCGCGCGCGGCCCGTCGTCGGCGAACGTGAAGCCGTCCTCCGCCGCGGCGATGCGGAGCGCCATCCGGTTGCGGATCAGCGGCGCGCGGTTCGCATCGAGCACGACGACGCCGGTCGGGATGCGGTCGATGACCTCGTGCAGCGCGAGCTGCTGGCCCTCGGTGCTCTGCAGGCGCCCGAAGATGTCGACCGCGCGGCCGAGGTGGGGAACGAGACGATCCGCGACGCCGAGCAGCGCGTCGGAGATCGCCGGCTGGTCGCCGCGGCGGTAGACGACGATCAGCGAGGAGAGGATCGCCTCCTCGGGCGACACGAGGTGGAGGATCGGCGGCTCCGGAGCGAGGCCGCGCGGCCGGAGGAAGTCCTCGTCGAACTCGCTGCCGGGCATCATCTCGGGCGGGTAGTGCTCGCTCATGCGCACGAAGCGGCGGCCGAGGTCGTCGCCCGCGTTCGCGAGCCAGGGGAGGCCGGCCCGCGCGTGGCGCAGCGAGATCGGCGACGGCAGCGGGTCGGTGCCCGCGTAGAACTGCGCGGCGGGCTGGTTGAGCGCAGGCGTCTGGATGTTGAGGAAGACGGCGGCGCCCCCGAACAGCTCGGAGATGCCCTTCGCGACGTCGGACCAGGCCTCGCGGTCGGTCGCGGCGCGGTAGATCGCGTCGAGCAGCGGGAGGAGGCGCTGCTCCGCGAGTCGTCGGTCGTCGGTGGGCTCGGACATCGATGAGCGCTCGCTCGATCCCCTGTCGACGGGATAGTAGACCGCTGGATCCCGAAATGGGGTAGACGGGCGGCCCCCCGGCGCATCGGCATCGGAAAAGTCGCGAAGGGTCACCCAACTGAGGGATGCAGCTGCGCGTCCCGTGTCGGTATCCATGGTGGTGAGGTCGACCGCTCGACGCAGGGGCCCGCAGAGGGGAAGACGCCGCCACCACGCATAACGTCTTCCGGAGTCCGCACTCGGCGGGCCCATTCCTTCCCAGAGCGACGGAGCGGAACCCTCGGCCCGCCCGGCAGCCTCCGCGCGCAGGAGGCCCCACCGGGCGGGCCTCCTCGTTCACGCACCGCGTCATGCGCGGGCTCCGTGATGCGTCGGCGAGACGCGCTGCGTCGCGTCGCCGACGCGCGTCAGGCGCGGAGTGCCTGCCAGCGTCCGGAGCGGAAGCGCGTCGTCAACACGAACGCCTTCACCACGTAGTCGCCGATCAGGGCCGCGTAGACCCACTCGACGGGCAGCCCGGCCAGCCGGAACGCGAACGCGAGCGTGAGGCGCACGCCGAGGAAGCCGCTCATCACCGAGATCAGCGGCCAGCGGGTGTCGCCCGCGCCGCGGAGCGCCCCGGACAGCGCGAACTCGATCGCCATCAGCGGCTGCACGACGCCGAGCACCCAGATGAAGACGACGGTGAGCCGCTGCACCTCGGGGTCGGCGTTGAAGAGCGGCGCGACGGTCTGCGCACTCGCGATCACCGCGACGCCGAGCACGACCATCGCGTAGATCGCGAGCCGCGTGCAGCGCCAGCCCGCCACCATCGCCTCCTCCGGCTCGCCCGCGCCGAGGTGCTGGCCCACGAGGGTCGAAGCGGCGATCGAGTACGCGAAGCCGACCACGAAGGAGATCGAGAGCAGCTGGACGCCGATGTTGTACGCGGCGTTCGGCGCCGTTCCGTAGGTCGACACGATGACGAGGAAGGCGAAGAAGCCGCCCTGGAAGACGGCCTGCTCGATGCCGGACGGCCAGCCGATCTGCGCGATCCGGGCGAGCCGCTCGCGCGTGAGCGCGCCGCGCACGCGCGGCGCGAGGCAGAGCCTGCGACGCGCGAACTGCACGAGCATCGCCGCGGCGCCGACGCTGAACGCGATCCCGGTCGCGATCGCCGCGCCGCGCACGCCCATCGGCGCGATGGGGAGCGGAAGGCCGGGCAGCTCGCCGAACACGAGCGCGTACACGAGCACGACGTTCACGATGTTCATGAGCGCGCCGATCGCGAGCGGTGTCAGCACGTCGCCCGCCGCGCGCAGCGCCGTGCCCAGCACGAACTGCACGGTGAACCCGACGTAGAAGGCCATCAGCCAGCGCAGGAAGTCGGCCGTGCGCGCGGTCGTCTCCGGCGGCAGGCCGAAGCTCGCCGCGAGCGGGTCCGACAGCCAGATCGTCACGGCGGAGAAGACGAGCCCGAGCGAGGCGCAGAGCGCGAGCGACGCGAACGTCACGCGCTCCGCCTCGGCGCGGTCGCCCGCCCCCCAGGCGCGGGCGACGAGCGCCGTCGTTCCCGCCGTCACCGCCATCATCACGGCCTGCCCGAAGAAGAAGATGCGGTTGCCGCTGCCGACGGCGGCCTGCGCATCGACGCTCACGCGCCCGACGATCGCGGTGTCGACGATGCCGACGATCGACTGCAGCACGTTGGTCGCGATCGACGGCCACGCGAGCTGGAACACCGTGGGGCGCGCGGTCGCCGCGCTCGCGGGCGGAATGCCGCTCTCCGCGTCGTACTCCGCGTGCAGCTCCGGGGCGGGCTCGGCGAGTGCGCGCGCGGAGAGGGCGCCCAGCGAGGCCGCAGGGCCCTCGCGGTCTTCGAGACGATCGCTCACGGAGTCTCCGGCGTTGCGCGGAATGCGTGCGGGTGGCGCGGGCCGACCATAGCGCGGCGCGGGCGGCGGCGAGCCCTCAGCGCGCGGAGCCGCGGCCGGCGGGGCGAGCCGGCGCGGGCGGCTGCGCGGATGCGAGCGCGTCGACGAGGGCGGCCCGCCAGACGTCGCGCTTCGCGCGCGCGGTGTTCGCGGGGCTCGTGCTCGGGAGGGTCGCGAGCGCGATCGCGCGCTCGTCGAGCAGCGGCTGCAGCGGGCCGGCCGCGTGCCGCTCGAAGAGGCGCCGCGCGGTCTGGCCGTTGAACCAGACCCGGCGCAGCGCGCGGTGCGCGCGCACGAATCGCGCGAGGTCGTTCGGCGCGGGATCGCGGATCGCGGCGTCGAGCGAGCCGGCACGGACGCACTCCGCGAGCACGTCCCAGAGCGCGAACCCGCGCTCGCACAGCGCCGCGCAGCGCTCGCGGTACGGGCGATCGCGCTCGACGCCGATCGCGTCGACCACGTCCCAGAACGCGTTGCGCGGGTGCCCGTAGTACTCGCCCGCGGCGAGCGACGCGACGCTCGGCATCGTTCCGAGCACGAGCGTGTGGGCGTCGGGCGCGGCGACGGGCGGCAGGCCCGTCACGCGCGGCGCGGACGCGCCGCTCACACGTCCGGCCACTCGGGCCAGTCCGCGCTCACGCGCAGGCTCCACCGCGGGTCGCGCCGCTCGAGGTATGCCATGACGCCCTCGATCGCATCCGGCCTGCCCATCAGGTGGTGATGGAGCGCGGTCTCGAGGCGTTCGGTCTGCTGCGGCGACAGCATCGGGCTCTGCCACAGGAGCTTCTTCGTGACCGCGACCGAGACCGGGGCCGTGTGGACGGCGATGTCGCGTGCGATCGCGAGGGCGGTGGGGAGCACCTCGTCGGCGGGCACGCAGCGGCTCGCGATGCCCATCGCGAACGCCTCGTCGCCGCTCATGCGCCGCCCCGTCAGGAGGATCTCGGCCGCGCGCTCGATGCCGACGATGCGCTGCAGCGTCCAGTTCGCGTAGGCGTCGGGCATCACGCCGCGGCGCACCTGCACGATGCCGTACTTGCCCTCGCGCGCGATCACGCGGAGGTCGGCCTGCAGCGCGAGCGTGAGCCCGAGGCCGATCGCGTGGCCGTTCACCGCGGCGATGACGGGCTTGCGCAGCGCGAACGCAGGCGGGTCGACCGCCGCGGCGCTGAAGTCGGCGCCGTCCTGCTTCGCGAAGGTGTCCTCGCCCGCCGTCATGTCGGCGCCCGCGCAGAACGCCCGACCGGCGCCCGTGAGCACGATCGCGCGCACCGCGTCGTCGGCGTCGCAGCGGCGGTAGGCGTCCCCGAGCTCGTCGCCCATCCGCCCGCTGAAGGAGTTGAGCGCGTCGGGACGGTGCAGCGTGATCGTCGCGACGCCGTCCTCGAGCGCGAAGCGGATGTCTTCGTAGGCCAAGCGGTCCTCCGGTGGGTGCGGGCGACGCGCGCGGCGCCGTCGGTGCGACTAACGAGGCTCGGCGAGGGCGAGGTGCCCCTCGCGTCGGCGCCGACGCACGCCGCCGTCCCCGGGAAGCGCGACGAGCGCGGGGCGCCGGGCGAGGGCGCGCGTCCGCGACGGGTGGGCATCGCTGCGCAGCGCCGCGACGAGCAGCGCGACCCAGCCGACGACCGTCCATCCGAGCGCGAGGTTCGCGGCGAGCAGCAGCGGCGCGCGCTCGTGACCGCGGCCGACCGCCGCGATCCACGGCGCGAGGTAGGCCACGAGCAGCGCGAACGCGGCGAACTCCATGGCGCGCGAGCGTAGCAGCGCGCGCCGTCCGGGTGGCGCGCGAAGGGCGGCTGACGGAAGCTGCCGCGCATGCAGGACGGCGACGTGGCGCGACTGCGCGCGCACCTGGCGCTCCCTCTCGCCGCGCCGGTCGCCGTCGGCATGGCGCTCCGCTGCGCGGGCCTCGCGCGGCAGGTCGTCGGCGACGACGAGCTCCACGCCGTGCGCGCCGCGCTCGCGATGCCGGTGGGCGAGATCCTCTCGACCTATCGCGTCACCGATCACAGCCTTCCGCTCACCGCGCTGTATCGCCTCGCGCTCGACGCCGGCGTTCCGCTCTCGGAGCTCGCGCTGCGCGCGCCGCCGCTCGCGGGCTCGCTCGCGCTGCTCGCGCTCGCGCCGGCGCTCGCCGCGCCGCTCGTCGGGCGGCGCGTCGCCGTCGTCTGGGCGTGGCTGCTCGCCGTCCTCCCGATGCTCGTGGCGTACGGGTCGATGGTGCGCTCCTACGCGCTCGTGCTCCCCGCAGCGACGCTCGCGCTCGTGTGCTTCGCGCGCTTCTGGAGCGGGGAGGGCGCGCGCTTCGCGGCGGGCTTCGCCGCGCTCGGCGCGCTCGCGATCTGGCTGCATCTCGGCGCGGGGCCGTTCGCGCTCGGGCCGCTCGCCTTCGGAGCCGCGTCCGCGCTGCGCGCGCCGCGCGGTCGCGACGAGACCGGCCGCGTGCGGGCGGGCGACGCCGGCGGGCCGCGGCGTCTCGCGCACGTCGGCGCGTCCGCGCTCGGCCTCGCGCTGGCGGGCGGCGCGCTCCTCGCGCCGGCGGCGGGCTCGCTCGCCGAGCTCGTCGCGCGCAAGCGCGGCGCACCGGGTGCGACGCTCGCGATCGCGCTCGAGGTCGCGCAGCTGCACGCGGGCGTGGCAGGGCCGGGCGCGCTCGTCGTCGGCGCGCTCGCCGTGCTCGGCGCCGCGATCGGATGGCGGCGGGGCGGCGGGGGGCGCGCGCTCGTCGGCTGCGCGGTCGGCGGCATCGCCGCGCAGCTCGTCGGGCTCGCCGTGCTCGCGCCCAAGCTCGACTCGCCCGTCGTCGCCGCGCGCGCGTGGCTCGTCGCGCTTCCCGCCGCGGCGCTCTGCGTCGCGTTCGGCGTCGAGGCGGTCGCGGCGCGCACGCGTCGGACGGCGCTCGTCGCGGCCGCGGCGATCGCGGCGCTCGTCGCCGCCGGGCCGCTTCCGGACGCGGGCCGCTGGCGCAGCGCGTTCCGGCATCACGACGACTACCTCCTGTTCACGCGCTCGCGCGCGCGTCTCGCGCCGCCCGCGCTCCCCCGCTTCTACGCGGAGCTCGCGTCGGGTGCGCGCGAGCGCGGCGCCGTCGTCGAGGCGCCGTGGCACCCGTTCTGGGGCTTCGGCCATGCGGTGCCCGCCTACCAGGAGGTGCACGGTGAGGACGTGATCGTCGCGAACGACGAGGACTACGCGCGCACGGACGCCTTCGCCTGGCGCAACGCCGTCGCGCTCGCTCCTGCGCCGGTGCTGCGCACGCGCGCGCGCTGGCTCGTCCTGCACCTCGACCTCGAGCGGGAGGAGACGGCGCTCCGCGCGGCGCGCGGCGCGGCGGCGCCCGCCCGCGCGCGCACGGCGACGTGTGGCGCGTACTGCGCGCGCGCGCGCGCGCGCGCGCGCCGCGATCTCGAGCGCGCCTACGGCCCTCCCGACGCGCGCGGGGGTGGGCTCGTCGTCTGGGACCTCGCGCGCGTGCGCGCGTCGGGCGCGAGCGCGGGGTCGACGGCGGCGAGGTGATCGAGCAGCGCGCGCGCCACGATCGCGTGGCCGCGCGCGCGCAGGTGCATCGCGTCGAGGAAGACCGCCTGGCTCCGCGCGCCGCCGAGCGTCGCGGCGCGAAGCCGGGCGAGCACCTCGACCAGCGGCAGGCGAGCGCTCAGCGTGCGCGCGCGCAGGAGGCGGTAGTCGTCGCCCTCGCCGTCGAGGTCGTCGCGCGCGGGCAGCAGCACGACGTGCAGCTCGCCTCCGCGCGCGCGCGTCTCGCGGTCGATGCGCGCGAGCAGCGCGCCGATCACGGCGTCGGTCTCCGCGCGGTCGAGCAGCACGTCGCCGAGGCGCGCGCGCACGAACGCGTCGAGGGCGGGAACGCGCGCGAGCGCACCGCGCAGGAAGCGGCTGTCGGCGTACCAGTGGCGCAGGCTGTGACGGCGGATCGGCCCGTCGTCGAGGACGATGCCGTCGTCCGACGCCTCGCCGGTTCGCGCGCGCCGGAAGAGCGGCTTGCGGCGTCCGTAGCGCGCGTTCGACTGCGTGTCGGCGACGTCGTTGCGCGCGCACAGCGCGAGCACGACGTGGCGCAGCGCGGGCAGCGCCTCGCGCTGGCGCGCGAACCACAGCCACGTCTGGTCGAGCCCGTAGCCCGAGACGGCGAGGTTCGCGACGTCGACGCCGAAGGGCGCGAGCGCGCGGGAGAGGCGCGCGGGGAACGCCGCGTCGCCGTCGACGCCGAAGCCCCAGGCGACCGAGTCGCCGAGCACGGCGATGCGCGCGCTCCCCGGCCGCAGCGGCGGCGAGCGATAGCCGTGCTCGTCGGTCTCGATCGTGCCCCAGTCGAGCTCGACGCGGCGAGACGGGATCGGCGCCCATCCGAGCTCGGGATCGAAGCGCGTGTTCGGATCGTGCCACGAGGTCGCGTTGGCGCGCGCCGCGGCGAAGTCTTCGAGGAGGAGGGCGCCGTCGAGCGCGACGAGCGCGGCGCCGACGAGCGCGATGCCGAGCACCGTCCCGAGCGCCGCGCTCGCGACGCGCAGCGCCACGCGGCGGCCGCGCGGCGCGCGATCTCGTCCGGCCCGCTCGCCCTGCGTCATCGCGCGGCGACTATACTCGAGCGCTCGCGCCGCACCGCCGCGCGAGGCGGACACCGCGTGTCCGACCGAGAGTGCCCGAAACCCGCCGTACCCAGGAGGAGGCCGCCGTGCCGCTCAGTCTTCAGGAGATCTCCGACCGCATCGAGATCCAGGAGCTCCTCGTCCGCTACTCGCACTGCATCGACACGCGCGACTTCGACGGGCTCGATCGCGTCTTCACGCCCGATGCCCACATCGACTACACCGCGCTCGGGGGCTCGAAGGGAACGCTCGCCGAGACGAAGGCCTTCCTCGAACGCTCGATGGTGATGTTCAAGAGCTTCCAGCACATGATCGCGAACACGGTGCTCGAGCTCGACGGCGACCGCGCGAGCGCGCGAACGATCTGCCACAACCCGATGGTGATGGACCGCGGCGGCAAGGAGCACGTCTTCGTGTGCGGCCTGTGGTACGTCGACGAGCTCGTGCGCACCGCGGACGGATGGCGCATCCGGCAGCGCGTCGAGGAGCGCTGCTACGTCGACAACATGCCCTCGGATCTGCGCCCGCCGGTCTGACGCGCGCCGTGACCCGCGCACCGACGGCGCGCGTGCGCGTCGCCTACGCGCTCTTCGTCCTCGCGCTGGGCGTCGCGACCGCGGGCGTCGGCGAGGGGATCGTGCGGCTGCGCGGGGGAAGGCCGTGGGACGCGCGGCCGGCCGAGCTGCTCGTCGAGCCGGGCGGGCGGCTCTACCGCGCGGACCCCGTCCTCGGCTACGCGAGCCTCCCGGGCCGCTACCGCATCCGCTTCCCGACCGGCCTCGCGTTCACGACGACGGTCGACGCGGACGGCCTGCGCGCGACGCGTCCGCCGGGCGAGGCGCCGGCGCTGGACGCGCCCGGGCTCTGGATCTTCGGCTGCTCGTTCACGTACGGCTGGGCCGTCGACGACGACGCGACCTACGCGTGGCAGCTCGAGCGGCTGCGGCCCGACCTCGACGTGCGCAACTTCGCGGTGAGCGGCTACGGGACGCTGCAGTCGCTGCTCCAGCTCGAGCGCGCGCTGCGCGAGCGGCCGGCGCCCGCGGTCGTCGTGCTCGCCTACGCGTCGTTCCACGACGAGCGCAACACGTTCACGCGGCGGCGGCGCAAGCGCGTCGCGCCCTTCCAGCGGCTCGGCCCGCTCGTGCAGCCGTTCGCGCGCCTCGGCCGCGACGGCGCGCTCGAGGTCGAGATGGCGCGCGTCGCGTATCGGCCGTGGCCGGGCATGACCGCGTCGGCGCTCGTCCACCGGCTCGAGCAGGCGTGGAACGAGCTCGAGCGGCGCCGGGTCGACAGCGCGGCCGTGACGCGCGCGATCGTCGACCGCTTCGTCGCCGAGGCGCGGGCGAGCGGCGCGCGCGTCGTGTTCGCGACGCTCACGCGCAACGCGCACTCCGAAGCGATGCGCGCGCACGCGGAGCGCGCCGGCGCGACGGGGCTCGACCTGGCCATCGACCTCGACGCGCCGGGCATGCGCAATCTTCCGCACGACGGCCACCCGAGCCCGCTCGCGCACGCGCGCTATGCGCGGCGGCTCGTCCGCGCGCTGCCGGCGGCCGGCACCTCGGGCGCTCCCGGGGCAGGCGACGCGCGGCCGAGCCGGCGCCCGATCGCGACGAACACGACTGCGACGGGAAGGTTGAGCGCGGTGACGATCGCGAGCGAGTGACGGATCGCGTCGCGGCCCGCGGCGGGCTCGAGCAGGGGGTTGAGCGCGCCGACGATGGGCGGGCCGGCGCCGAGCCCGATCAGGTTCGTGCAGAGGAACAAGAGCGCCGCGGCCATCGTGCGCATGCGTGCGGGCGCGAGACCCTGGAGGATCGCGTACATCGGCCCGGCGTAGACCGCGCCCGCGAACAGGAAGGCGGCGGCGAAGGCGAGCGCGGCGGGCACGCTCTCTGCGTAGAGCGCGGCGGCGCCGAGCGGGAGCGTCGCGAGCATGCCCGCCGCGCACACGAACCCGTACCAGCGCGGGTCGCGCAGGCCGAGCCGGTCGCCGAGCTGGCCGCCCGCCGCCGTCCCGAGGCCGCCGCCGACGGCGGTCGCGAGGCCGAGGCTCCACCCGATCGTCGGGCGGTCGAGGTCGTGGACGCGCGCGAAGAACTCGTATCCCCAGAACGCGAACGCGTAGCCCGAGAGTGCGGCGACCGACGCGCCCGCGAGCACGAGCACGACGGTCGGCGAGCGAAGCAGCGTGCGGAGGGTCTCGGCGAAGGTCGGGACCTCGACGGGCGGCGGCGCCGCGTCGGTCCCGCCGCGCTCGGGCTCGCGGACGGTGAAGCGGACGAGCAGGGCGAGCGCGAGCCCGGGCAGCCCGACGACGACGAACGCGTCGCGCCAGTCCTCCGAGAACTGCGAGCCCGTGACGAGGCCGACGAAGATGCCGACGTGGATTCCCGTGGCCAGCAGTGCGAGCGCGCGCCCGCGCTGCGCGGCGGGGAAGTAGTCGGCCACGAGCGCGTGCGAGGGCGCGCTCCCGCCCGCCTCGCCGATGCCGACGCCGATCCGGTAGAGGAGCAGCTGGCCGTAGCTCGTCGCCGTGCCGCAGAGCGCCGTCAGTGCGCTCCACGCGGCGAGCGCGAACGTCACGACGTTGCGCCGGTTGCCCGTGTCGGCGAGCCGCGCGATCGGGATGCCGGCGATCGAGTACAGCACGGCGAACGCGAGCCCGCCGAGCAGCCCCATCTGGAAGTCGCTCGCGCCGAGCTCCGCGCGGATCGGTCCGACGAGGCTCGAGAGGATCTGTCGGTCGACGAAGTTGACGACGTAGACGAGGAACAGCACGAACAGCACCCAGGCGCGGTAGGCGGGGCTGGCGGGCACCGGGGGCCGGTTCTGCGTCATGCGGCGCGCACGCTAGCGAACGCGATCAGGGCTCGGGCGAGTGCGCGGGGAGGTCGACGTGCACGGACGTGCCCGCGCCGGGCGCGGTCTCGATCTCGATGCGGCCGCCGTGCTGCTCGACGATGCCGTGCGCGGTGCTGAGGCCGAGCCCGCTCGCGCCCTCGTCGATGCGCGTCGTGAAGAACGGCTCGAGCACGCGCGGCAGGACGTCGGCCGCGATGCCCGCGCCGGCGTCGACGACGCTGATGCGCACACCCGCCTCGGTGCGCGCCCAGCGCACCACCACGGCGCCCGTCGGCGCGGTCGCCTCGATCGCGTTGCTCACCAGGCACAGGAGCGCCTGCTCGAGCTGTACCGGGTTCGCGACGACCGAGAGCGAGGCGTCGCTCGGCTCGAGGACGACGCGCACGCCCGCCTGCTCGGCGAGGTCGCTCGCGACCACGAGCGCGCGGTCGACGACGAGCGCCAGCTGCGTCGGCCAGCGCTCGGCCGGCTCGCCGCGTGCGAACTGCAGGAGCCCGCGGACGATGCGCGACCCGCGCCGCGCTTCGTCGACGATGCGCGACAGGACCTCGTCCTCGACCCGGTGGGAGGGGTCCCGCCGCTGCTGCGCCTGCGCCAGCTGCGCCGTCGCCTGGATCGCGGCCAGCGGATTGTTGATCTCGTGTGCGATACCGGCGGCGAGCGTGCCGAGCGACGCGAGCCGGTGCGACTCCTCGAGACGCGCGCGCGAGACGAGCAGCTCGCGCGTCCGGTCGCGCACGCGCTCCTCGAGGTCCGCGTTGATCGCGCGCAGTGCGTCCTGGGTGGCCTGGAGCTCGTCGAGCTGCGCGCCCATCTCCTCGATCGCCTTCAGGATCTCCTCGTCCGGCGCGGAACGCGGCGACGCGGCGATCGCGCGCGTCGGGAGCTCGATCGTGTAGATCGCGCGACGCGGCTGCAGCTCCATGTCGACGAGGGCGTCGGCGTAGCCGAGCACGCGCGGCGCGGAGCGGATCGCACCGCGGACCGCGACGAAGAACTCCGGGACGTCCTCGTACTCGGGCGGGATCTCGATCGTCTCGCGCACGCGCGAGCGCGAGATGTCCTCGAACGTGGCCCGCGTGATGGGCCACATGCTCCGCCCCATCCAACGCGCGCCCATCCACAGGATGTCGCGCGGGCGGACGAGGGCGCGGACGACGGGCGACAGCCAGGCGGGGAGGGGGGCCTCGGCGTGCTCGTAGACGGCGCGCTCGATGCCGCCGTGGGGCTCGAGCGCGACCGTCGCGCGGCGGATCAGCTCCGCGAACGTCGACCACGCGAAGCCGCCGCGCAGGCGCGACGCGTCGTCGACCGAGATCGGCAGCCCGTGGACGAGCGGAGCGACGTCCACGCCGCGGCGTGCGAGGACGTCGACGACGAAGCCGAGCGATCGGTAGGAGACCTCCGCCAAGCGAATCCCTCGGTGCGCATCGGCGGCCGACGGCAGCGGCCTCGATGCCGCGGACCCTGGGCAAAGCCCCGGCGACCATACCGAAGTTCCTCCGAGTTGCGTGTCTCCTGCTCAAGGAGTCGCCCGACTCCTGCCGATGGAGGCGCCGCCCGCGTCGCCCGGGCGAACGGCGCGTGTGCCGCCGAGGGGGGAAGGCGTGGACCACTCCGCGCAGCTCGCGTTGATCGAATCGCACATCGACTCGGGCGTGCAGCGCGGCCTCGGCCACCTCGTCCTCGAGGACGAGCGGCTCGACGGCCGCTTCGTGACGATCGATGGGGAGCGGCGGCTCAACTTCGGATCGTGCAGCTATCTCGGCCTCGAGCTCGACGAGCGCCTCAAGCGCGCGTCGATCGACGCGGTCGAGCGCTACGGCACGCAGATCTCGTCGTCGCGCACCTACGTGTCGTCGCCGCAGTACCTCGAGCTCGAGCATCTGCTCGAACGGATCTTCGACGCGCACGTCGTGACGACGGCGACGACGACCCTCGCGCACTTCTCCGCGTTCCCCGTGCTGATCGGCGGGCGCGACGTCGTGCTGCTCGACCAGAGCGTGCACGCGAGCGTGCAGCTCACGTCCTCGATGCTGCGCTCGGGCGGGACGCGCATCGAGACGGTCCGGCACAGCGACCTCGCGATGCTCGAAGAGCGTGTCGAGGCGCTCTCGCGCGAGTGCGATCGCGTCTGGTACCTGGCCGACGGCGTGTACAGCATGGCGGGCGACACCGCGCCGATCGGCGCCCTGCAGGCGCTGCTCGATCGGCATCCGCAGCTGCACCTCTATGTCGACGACGCGCATGGGATGAGCTGGCGGGGACGGCACGGGCGCGGCGTCGCGCTCGAGAAGTACGCGCTGCACCCGCGCATGGTCGTCACGACGAGCCTGTCGAAGTCGTTCGCGGGCGGGGGGGCGGCGATCGTCGTCCCCGATCCTCAGCTCGCGCGGCGCCTCCGGCTGCTCGGCCCGTCGCTGATCTTCGGCGGTCCCATGCAGCCAGCGCTGCTCGGAGCGGCGATCGCGTCGGCGCGCATCCATCTCTCGCCCGAGATCGAGTCGCTGCAGGCGGACCTGCAGGCGCGTCTCGAGCTCTGCAACGATCGCCTGGCGAGCGCGGGCATCCCGCTCGCGTCGTCGCAGCGCACGCCGGTGCGATTCGTCGCGTGCGGACCGGTGCGGGTCGCATACGCGCTCGGCCAGCGGCTCACGCGCGAGGGCTTCCACGTGAACGCGGTCGGGTTCCCGGCCGTCTCCACGCGTCGCACCGGCATCCGCTTCACCTTGACGCGCCACCTCGAGCCCGGCGACATCGAGGCGCTCGTCGACGCGATCGATCGGCACTTCGAGGCGGCCTTCCGCGAGACGGGTGATTCGCCGACGGAGGTGTTCGCGGACTTCCGCCTCCCCGAGACGCATCGCTTCGCGACGTCGGGAACGGCGACGCCGCGCGCGGCCGCGCGCGCGCGCCACGTGGAGCTCGCGTGCGCGGCGACCATCGCCGACGTGCCCGAGGTGACGTGGAACCAGTGCTTCGGCGGCCGGGGCGCGTTCGACGTCGCCGGCCAGCGCTTCGCCGAGCGGCTGCTCGGCCGCGAGGCGGCCGGACCGAACGCGTCGACGTTCCGCTACTACCGCGGCGTCGACGCGCGCGGCCGGACGGTCGTCGCCGCGCCCTTCTCGTGCTTCCGCTGGAAGGTCGACGTCGACGCGGACGAGGCCGTGTCGCGCGTCGTCGAGGAGCGACGGCGCGAGGACCCCGAGTACCTGACGGTGCGCGCCTTCGCGGCCGGAACGCTGCTCTCCGAGGGCGACCACCTGTTCCTCGACCGCGAGAGCGGCGACGAGTGGCGCGACGGGCTCGCCCGCATGCTCGAAGCCGTGCGGCGCGACGCGCGCGCTCTCGAGGCCGAGATGATCGTGCTGCGCGACCTGCCGGCCGACGACGACGAGCTGCGCGCCTTCCTCGAGGGCGAGGGCTTCGTGGCGCGCGAGGGGCCGACCTCGCACGCCGTCGAGATCGCGTGGCGGACCGAAGAGGAGTTCCTGGCGGGGCTCACGCCGAAGAGCCGCTACGCGCAGCGTCGACAGGTGATGCCCTTCGACGCGCACTACGAGCGCGAGATCGTCGGCAAGGGAACGCGCCGGCTGCGCGACGACGAGCACGCGCACCTGTGGGATCTGTACTGCCAGGTCAAGCGCCGCAGTCTCGCGTTCAATACGTTCGACCTGCCGGACGACGTGTTCCGCCTCGCCGAGGCGGACCCGAGCTGGGAGCTCACGCTGCTCCACCCGCGCGAGGAACTCGCGGGCGGCGGCGTCGAGGGGCGCGACCTCCCGTGCGCGGTCGGCGCGTGCTTCGTGGGTCGCGGCGTCTACGTGCCGACCGTCCTCGGCATGGACGATCGCTACGCGCGGACCGCGGGGCTGTACCGCCAGATGCTCCGCCACGCGCTGCTGCGCGCGGCCGAGCTCGGACTGCCGCGCGTCCACCTGGGCTACGGGTCCGACCTCGAGAAGCGTCGCTTCGGTGCGGTCGCCCGGCGCTCGACGATGTACGTGCTCGCCGACGACACCTACGCGTTCGAGGCCCTCGCCCAGATCGAGGCGAACCTCGGTCGCTAGCCCGTCGCGTCAGACCGTCGAGTCGTCTCGTCAGACCGTCGAGTCGTCTCGTCAGACCGTCCAGTCGTCGCGCAGGTAGACCCAGCCCGTGTCGCGCATCTCGAGCCGGTGCCGGCCGCCCGCCAGGCTCGCGTCCGCGGCCTCGTAGCCCGCGTCGCCGTCGTAGAGTGCGACCGCACCGGTGTCGCTCATGACGATGCGGGTCTCGTAGATCTCGGGCACCGCGGCCTGCGAGCGGTCGAGCGCGTCGTCGACGCTGGCATAGCGAGCGAGGCGCTCGAGGGTGATCCACGTGGGGGGCGCGAGCTCGATCTCCCCCGCCTGCCTGCGGGCCATGGCGTCGGCGGGCCGGATCCAGCGGTGCGCCTTGATCTCGCCGTCGTCGATCGTCACGAGCCCGTGCGGCGCGCGCGCCACGAAGAACCAGGTGAGGAACCGCTTGGGCGTCATCGACGGCGGCGTCCAGTGCGAGAACGGCACCAGCGTCCGCTCGTCGACGTCGAGCCCGGCCTCCTCGCCGGCCTCGCGCACGGCCGCGCGGCGCGCGCACGCGAGATCGTCGTTGCGCGCGAGCCCTTCGCGGTCGGCATCGTCGACGCGGCCTCCCGGGAAGACCCACATTCCGCCCACGAACGCGAGCTTCGAGTTGCGGCGGAGCATGAGCGTCTCGAGCCCCCCGGCGCCGTCCTCGCAATCGCGGAGGAGGATGACGGTCGCCGCGGGCACGCCCGGCCGGCCCTCCGGCGGTGTCTCCGCGATCCATCGCTCGTAGCGCTCGCGATCGAACACGCGATTCCTCCGTCGCGGAACGTGCGGCCCGCGTCAGGCCCGTTCGCCGCCTTCGGCGCGCGCGAGCAGCGCCCGCGCGCGCGCGAGGTGCGGAGCATCGACCATCTCGCCGCGGAAGGCGAACGCGCCGCGGCCCGTCGCCGCGTGCGCTTCGTAGGCGGCGACGAGTTCGCGCGCCTCGGCGACGGCGCGCGCATCCGGCCCGAACGCCGCGTTCACGACCGGGATCTGCCGCGGATGGATCGTGAGCTTGCCCGTGAACCCCATCGCGGCCGCCGCATGCGCCTCGCCGCGGAGACCCTCGTCGTCGTCGAGCGCGGTGAAGACGCCGTCGACGGCGGCGATTCCGGCGCTCGCCGCGGCGAGCAGGGCGAGGGAACGCGCGAGCCGGAACACCTCGAGGTACGCGCCGCCGTCGTCGCGCGTCGCGCGCGCGCCGAGCGCGGCCGACAGATCCTCGGCGCCCCAGGTGAGCGCGACGAGGCGCGGCCCGTCGGCGATCTCTTCGAGGCGGAAGACGGCGCGCGGCGTCTCGGTCGCGATCGCGGCGACGCCGACGGAGCGCGACGGTCGTCCGGCAGCTCGCTCGGCGGCCTCGATTCGCTCGTCGAGCGCGGCGAGATCGCGAGCGGATTCGACCTTCGGCGCGAGCACGACGTCGGCGTGCGCGCCGGCCATCGCGACGTCGTCCTCGTTCCACGGTGTCGACGCGGGGTTCACGCGCACGACGCGGGCTGCGCGGACGCTCGTCGCGGAGAGCCACGCTCGCGCGCGGTCGCGCGCCGCGGGCTTGTCCGCCGGCGCGACGGAGTCCTCGAGGTCGAGGATCAGCGCGTCCGCCTCGAGCGACGCCGCTCGCGCGAGCATGCGGTCGCTCGCGGCGGGGACGAAGTGCCAGGTGCGCCAGCTGCGGGCGCGCGCGCGGAGCGCTTCGAGACTCACGGGCGGCGCAGCATCATCGCCGCGCGTCGACAACGCGCCACGATCTCGCCGCGCTGGTTCCGCGCGCGGTGCTCGAACGTCACGATTCCCCAGCCCGGGTTCGAGCGCGACTCGCGCTTGTCGAGCACCTCGGTCGAGGCGGTCAACGTGTCACCGAGAAGCACGGGCTTCGGGAACTCGACCTTCTCGAAGCCGAGGTTGCCGACGGTCGTTCCGAGCGTGGTGTCCGAGACGCTCAGGCCGACGAGCAACCCGAGCGTGAAGAGGCTGTTCACGAGCCGCTCTCCGAAGTGCGACGACTTCGCGAACTCCGCGTCCAGGTGGAGCGGCTGCGGGTTCATGGTGAGCGTGGAGAAGAGGAGGTTGTCGGTCTCGGTCACGGTGCGCGAGGGCGCGTGCTCGAACACCTGTCCGACCGAGAGCTCTTCGAAGTACCGGCCTGCCATTGGGGCTGGGTACCAGACGGCGGCCCACCCGGCATCCGGCGCGGGGCGGATCGGACGCGCCCAGGGGATTCATGCGAGACGCGAAATTCGCGCCTCAACAATTCGGAAGAACTCAGGAAAGCCGGCGAGCACGTTCGGCGACGCTGCTACCGGATGGGCTCGAACGCCGTGAGGCCCGCCCGCTGGGAGGGCGTGAGTCCGTTGAAGGGCAGGGCCCCGTCGAAGCTCGCGAGATCGTTGTGGAGAGCCAGGTAGTTCAGCACCACGGCCTCGGCGAGGCGGTCGACCGAGTTGCTGACGAGCGTCGCCGCGGTCTCGAGCGAGCCGTTCGAGCGGAAGTACCCGATCTGGTTTCCCACCGTCTGGGGCGTCAGCGCGGGCCGCGGCCCGAGGAGCGGCGGGTTGTAGGCGAGCATGAACACCGACGACGTCGACGCGTTGTCGGACTTCCAGATGCCCTTCCCGCGACCCTGCGCCGAGTCGTCGTTCTCGCCGTTGCTCGACACGGCGCCGTCGCTGAAGACGTAGATCATCACCTGCTGGTTGAGCAGCGCGGCGTACTCGAGGATCGCGCCGATGCACTGGCCGGCCGACTCGTCGCGACGCTCGCCCGTCGAGCGCGTGCTGTCGTGGTAGTCGTAGCCGCCGAGCTCGATCGTTCCCGCGCCCGCGAACCCGTTCAGCACGAGCTTCATGACGCTCGCGGTCTTGCGCAGGTCGCCGTTCGAGTTGATCTCCGCGGGCGTGATGACCTGGTTCAGCACCGGATCGTTCGAAGGGTCGAGCGCCGTCGGGCTGCCGAACGTCTGGACGAGGCTCGCGCTCTGGATGTAGCCGCAGTGCACGAGGTCCTCGATCAGCTGATCCTCGTCGATCGTTCCGAGCTTGAGCGCGCTGATCTGCTCGACGGCCGACATCACCGCGCCGGCGTCCGCCTGACCCAGCATGTTGACGAGCTTGCCCGTGTCGACGAGGCCCGTCGCATCGGACGGACGGTCGATCTTGGTCGGCCGGATCGCGGGGTCGATCATCGCCATCGGTGCGATCGAGCGTCCCCCCGAGTCGGTGTTGTCCGTGCCGATGAGCGTGAGGAGCTCGCCATCCGCGCCCGCGGCGGCGATGCCGTACATCGGGTTGTGCGGATTGTTCTGCGTGTCGTTCTCGGAACGCGCGCACACGACCACGCCGTTCGTCTGCGCGAGCGTCGTGGCCTGCGCGCGCTGGACGATGCCGCGCAGCATCGCGGAGTCGGTGTGGAACGCGAGCCCGAGCGTCTGATCGACGAAGGCCGGATCGGTCGGCAGCATGTCGGTGGGGATGCCGAGCTTCACGTAGCCGTCGACGCCGAGCGGACCGAGCTGCCCGGCCTGGTCGCCGACCAGCACGTTTCCGCCGGCGATGTTGGCACCGCCCGCCAGGTCGAAGCAGATGAACGGGATCTTGCCGGCGCCGCCGAGCGACCCGCCACAGCTGGGAGCCGCGCTCGCGTGACGGGCGATGATCGTCGAGAGCGAGGGGACGAGTGCCATGCCGAGGCCGCCGAGCAGCCCCCGGCCGAGGAACTCGCGCCGCGTGACGGGCTTTCGGTGGCCGAGCCGGCGGGAGCTCTCCAGGGAGCGGCGCTCGAGATCGCGGAGCTTCGGGTTCATGCGGTTCGTCCTCTTCGAACTTCGCGACGGGTCGCGCGGCGCGGGCGCGCGCGACGGGCCGCGGCGGCGGGGTCGTTCAGTGGAGCGTCACCACGGCGCTGCCGAGGACCGCGGTGCACGCGGCCTTCACGGTGTCCTTCGTCCGCTGCGCGTCGCACACCGTGCAGCTCGCATTCAGGCTCGAGATCAGTGCGTGCACCTCGGCCTTCACCCCTGCGGTGCTCGGCTGGTTCGGGATGCCGACGCCCATCATCTTGTCGACGATCGGGTCGACGACCAGGTCGGCGTTCGCGCCTGCGAAGGCGGTGGCGACCGGCGCGTCGAACGCGAACGTGCTGCCCGGGCCGAAGAACGCGTCGCGCGCCACCGGGTCCTCGACGAGCTCGTCGCAGTACTCGAGCGCGAGCTTCGAGATGCCCATCTGGTTCGAGGAGACGAACGTGCGCAGGTCGAAGCCGGCCGGGAGCTGCTCCTGGAGGGCGACGAACTGGGACTGCACCGCCGGCGTCGCCGGGCTCACGCCCGTGAGCGTCGCCATGCTCGCGTTCACGAGCTCGAAGTTGCGGAGCCCCTCGGCGGGCACGGGCGGCAGCACGCTCGTGTCGACACCGGCCGGCGTCACCGTCTCGACGAAGTCGTGCTCGTAGCCGTCGACGATCTCGATGTCGATCTCGAATACGTCGAGCCCGGCTCCCTGGTCCTGGGCGATGACCGAGCAGAGGCGCGAGATCTGCGTGGGCTGTCCGAACGATGCCGCGTCCACGTTCGCGAACGCCTGGCCGTTCACGGGCATCACGCCGTTCACCGCGATGCGCAGCCCGGCGATGCGGAGCCCGTTCGCGGCGTTCGCGTAGAAGACCGGCTGACAGAACAGGTAGCTGTTCGAGTCGAGCTCGCTCACGAGGAACTCGAGATAGGCGCCCGGGCCCGCCCACTGGCTGACGTCGAAGCGCAGCACGACCTTCCGGCCGACGCCGGCGAGGTAGTTCTGGTTGATCTGCTGGGGCGTGAGCGCCTGGTCGTAGATCGCGACGAGCTGGATCTTGCCCTTCCACTGGCGGTTGTTGGTGCGCTCGTTGCCGAGGAGGAACGAGTAGTCGCTCGCCCAGTTCCACATGGGCTGGGCCTCGACCGGATCGACGTCGTCGGTGAACAGGCCGTCGACGTAGATGCGGCGGCCCGCACCGAGGCTGTACGTGAGCACGACGTGCTGCAGCGTGGCCTGGGCGTCGCGGTCCATGTCGTAGGTGATGAGGTCGGGCGTGCCGTTGGTGGAGATGTTCGCCGAGGTGTTGCGGTTGCGGAACGCGTACTGGTAGAAGACCTGGCCGAGCGTGAAGTTCCGGCTCGACGTGTTCTGCGAGTAGCTGATGATGCGGGGCGTGTTGTCGCCCTGGTCGATGTTCGCAGGCACGATCCAGGCCTCGACGGTGTACTGCTGCGTGCCGGTCCCCGGCGCCGCGATGCGGTCGTAGAGCTTGCGCGAGGTGGCGGGCCCCGCGATCGCGCGGCCGTCGACGATGTCGATGCCGTAGCTCGGGAGCCACGACACGTCGGCGCCTTCGAGCGTGAGGTCGATGGCCGGAGCCATGCCGCTCGTGTCGGCCACGGTCGTTCCCGTGCCCTCCTTGAACTCCCACAGCGCGATCAGATTGTTGGCATAGCGTTCGTCGCTCGAGTCGAGCTCGACGCCGTCCGCCATCATCTGCTGACTCGTGCGAATCGTTCCGGGGTCGACGCCGGCGCCCGTGTAGCTGATCTGCGTCGCCCAGTCGGCGATCGCGGCGCGCATCTCCTCGGCGTTCACCGTGCACACGCCCCAGCAGTAGTGGAGGTCCACCGCGAGGCGCTGCACCAGGCGCGATGCGAGCGGATTGCCGAGGTTCACCTTCTGGTTGTTCATCGAGGCGTAGTAGGCGGTCGCCGTGTCGGCATGCGCGATCGCGGGGGTGCCCGGGCCCGAGCCCGCGTGGCAGGAGGCACACTGGGCCTGGAGGATCGGCAGCACGGTCGTCTCGAACGCGGGGATCGACTGTGCCGGGTCGGGAGCGGAGCCCCCGCCGCCGCCCGGGAGCGTGCTTCCGCTCGACGACGAGCCTCCCGAGCCGGGGCTGCCGCCGCCGTAGTCGCCGCAGGCCGTCGCGCCCGCGACCACGAACGCGATTCCGAGCGCGAGCCCGATGCCGCGGAGTCGGGGCGACTTCCTCTCGTTGCAGGCGTGCGCGGACTTCATGCGGGCACTCCTCGATTCCCTCTGGACGAACGCTCGATGCCGATGCGGGAGCAGGGCAGGGCGCGACCTCTCGCCGCGCGCGTGCCCGTCAGTCGTCCATGCAGTATTCGGCGACGGCCGCGAAGGCCTCGCGGATGTCGTAGCTGTTGGCAGCGAAGACGTCGGTCGCGATGCGCGACACCTCCTGCCGCTCCGCGAGGTTCGCCGGCTCCCGGAAGCACACGCGCTTCCAGATCTTCTGCACCTGGCACTCCGCGAACGCGTCGCTCAGCGCGATCTCCTGACCGAGGCTCTTCGCGCCCCAGCCTCCGCTCGACGGACCGTTCCAGCCGAGGACGCTGTAGTCGCCCTCGCGCCAGTAGTTGTCCCAGCGGTTGTCGGTCGTGAGATACCCGAACGGGAAGGTCGTCGCGTTGATCAGGTACTTGCCCTGCACCGCGCCCGGCGTGTGGACGACGCGACCGAGGTCGGGGTCGTTCGGATCCGGCACCCACTCGAAGTACGCGAACGCGCCGGCGACGGCGTCCATCGGCGCATGGCAGCCCACGCACATGTTCAGGAACACGCTGCTGTCGCCGCCGGGCGATCGGCTCACGTCCTGGCGCACGCGGTCGGCGGGACGCGTGTTGTCGCTCAGCTGCTCCATGTCGCGGCACAGGAAGTTCATCGCCGTGTAGCGCCACATCCGGCGATTGGTGCCGGCCCGGAAGAACGCCTTCCCCGCGGCGCGCGTCGTGAGCACGCCTGCAGCCTCCGAGGCCTGCACCTGCGAGCCCGACTGGCCCGACTGCGTCTGCCGCACGAGGAGCGTCGGGTTCGAGAGGTCGACGTGTGCGGCCTCGAGCTCCTCGTAGTGGAAGTTGTCGTCGTGCGAGTAGGGCGTGAGGCCGAGGCTCGAGGCGCCCACGTAGAGCACGTCGTCGTAGAGCACCTCGGTGAACGGACGGCCGTCGCGGACGATGCCGATCACGGTGGCCGTGTAGTCGTTGAGCGGAGCGAACGAGGTCTGCTCCTCGTTCGTCCACGGCGTGATCCAGTTCTTGAGCGACGTCGTGAAGAACTCGGGATGCGCCATGGCGCGGAAGGCGGCACCGCGCACGTCGGTCGCGACGATGTCCTGCTCCATCAGTGTCAGCGTCGTCTCGTCGGGGGGGACACCGACGAGGCGATCGTGGATGCGCTTGGCTCGATCGCGCTCGACCGGCCCCGCCATCGCGGCCGTCGCGCCGACGAGCAGCAGGGCGACCCCGAGCCCGAGCACGCCGAGCAGGCCGCGCGCGTGCGCGCGGCGTCGGTGCGAACGGAAGAGAGCGCAGGTGTGATCCGCCATCTCGTGCCTTCGTCCTCGCGCGGGCGGGCCGTTCGGAGCCCGCAGAGGCTCGTCGTCGATCGGCGGATCGCGCCGCGCGACGGGAGCGAGCCGGCCGCCGGGCCTCATCGGTGATTTCCCCACGAAACTGGTGATCTCGCTCACCTCGCCCGGTATGCGCCCCGAAGCGGGCGGCGATGGCGCAGCACCTGCGCAGCCTCTCGGCAAGCGAGCGGAGCGACGCACTCGGCGCGCGCAAAGCCGCTCGATGGCGGTCCGCGCGGTGACGGTGCGCACAAGGTGGCGGGCCCGCAGGTCGATCAGGTTGCGCCGACGCTGCACGACCGTTCGCGCATTGCGCGGCCCGGTCAGCGGTGGCCGCGGTGGCGTGCAGCGCCGCCAGGGGAGATCGATCGAATGCGGATGGACCTCGCTCGTGGGCGGCAGCGCCGTCGCCCGGTTGCCTATGTGCTCGCACTCGCACTCGCCCTCGCGCTCGTGGCCTCGGGAGCGAGTGCCGTCGAGCCTGGCGATCCGGCGCCGGCGTTCGCGGTGCCCGCCATCGACGGCGGCGCCGACATCCGGCTCGAGGCCTATCGAGGCAAGGTCGTGTATCTCGACTTCTGGGCCTCCTGGTGCGCGCCGTGCCTCACCTCCCTGCCGCAGCTCGACGAGCTGCAGCGCGAGCTCGGCGACGATGGCTTCCAGGTCGTCGCGGTCAACGTCGACACCGACCCCGACAAGGCGCGCCGCTTTCTCGCGAAGTTCGGCGTCGCCTATCCGAGCGCGACGGATCCGAAGGGAACCGTCCCGTCGACCTACCAGATCTCGACGATGCCGACGTCGTTCCTGATCGATGCGAACGGCGTCGTCCGGTACGTGCACGAGGGCTTCCGACAGGGCGACGTCGGCGAGCTCCGGGGTCGCATCCGCGAGCTGCTGAGCGTGCCCGCCGCACCGGCCCGCTGAAGGGGAGGACGATCGTGGACAAGCGAATCCTCCACGGGGGTGTCGTCGCGCTCGCGGCGTGGGTCGCCATGGCCTCGTCGGGGTGCGTCGCCGTGCAGCCGTGGGAGCGCGAGGTGCTCGCGCGTCCCGACATGGCGTGGGAGCCCGACCCGCTCGAGGCGCAGCTCGACGGGCACATCGCGTTCAGCAAGGAAGCCGCCCTCGTCGGCGGCGGGACGGGCGGCGGCGGCTGCGGCTGCAACTGACGAGAGGCGAGCGAGAGCATGGCTGAGCGGAATCGGGGATCCGCGAACGCGAACGGCTGCGAGCGGAGAGGGCGTCGACGACGCGATGCGGGCGCGCGCGCACTCCGGGCGCTCGCGACGAGTGCGCTCGCCCTGCCGGGCGTGTCGAGCCCCGCGCGCGCCGACGCGCCGCCCGAGCGGGCAGAGCTTCGCGGCGGCTACTCCCTGTATCGAGAGGACGATCTTCCCGGTCATCGCGTCGAGGGCGGCCAGGCCTCCGAGCGCTACGCGATCGACATCCTCCAGCTCGAGTTCCGCACTCCGTTGGGCGCGCGGTCGGACGTCGGCGTCAACTTCGTATGGGAGACGATGAGCGGGGCGAGCCCGATCAGCGTCAGCACGGCGAACCGCGTCGTGATGAGCGGCGCCACGATCGAGGAAGAGCGCATCGATGTGCGCGGCGATGCCAACTACTACTTCGACGAGGGGCGCCTCGGCGGCTCTTTCGGCGTGTCGACCGAGAACGACTACCTGGCGGTGAGCCTCGGTGTCGACGGATCGCGCAACGTGAACGGCGGCGCGACGACGCTCCTCGGTGGCCTCGCGATGTCGTTCGACGAGGTCGATCCGACGTCGGGCGGACCGAACGGAGCGCTGGCCTCCGAGGACAAGCAGTCCTACACCGTGTTCGCGGGCATCGCGCAGCTCCTGAGCCGGACGGCGGCGCTCCAGGCGACGGCGACCTACCGCTACTCGACCGGCTACTTGTCCGACCCGTACAAGCAGGCGTTCGTCGGAGGTGGCCCGCTCGCGGAGAGCCGTCCGGACCAGCGGAACCAGGTCGCGGTGCTCGTCCGCGCGCGCAAGCACTTCGAGCAGGTGAACGGCACCCTGCACGGCGATTTCCAGTACGCGTTCGACGACTGGGGCATCAACGCGGTGACGCTCGAGCTGGCCTGGCACCAGAGCGTCTTCGAAGCGCTGAGGCTCGTTCCGCAATTCCGCTACTACTCGCAGAGTCAGGCGGACTTCTACGACACCTTCTTCCCAGGGCCGACGGCGCCGCGCCACTTCTCGAGCGACTACCGGCTGTCGCCCTTCGGCGCGTTCACGTACGGACTCCGCGCCGAGACGAACTTTCGCGGCATGTGGAGGACCGACTGGGACGTCGCGATCTCCTACGACCGGTACGTGAGCGATGCCGATCTGGCGCTCGGCAGCGTCGGCGTCGAGCATCCCGGCCTCGTCGCCTACCACCTCGTCTCCGTTCGTCTGACCGGCCGGTTCTGAAATGGGGCTCGAGCTCGAGCGCGTGCGCTTCCGCGCGATGGGGAGCCCGTGCGTTCTGCACTTCCATGCCCCGTCCCGGATCGACGCGAAGCGGGTCGCGGACGGGGTGGTCGGCGAGGTGCGCCGCCTCGAAGCGAAGTATTCGCGCTACCGCGACGACAGCCTCGTCTCTGCGATCGCGCGATCCGCGGGCTCCGCGAGCGGCATCGACGTCGACGACGAGACGGCTTCGCTGCTCGACCACGCAGCGACGTGCTTCGCGCAGAGCGAGGGCCGCTTCGACGTCACCTCGGGCGTGCTGAGGCGCGCGTGGGACTTCCGCTCGGGTCGGGTTCCCGACCAGCGCGAGGTCGACGCGGTGCTCGAGCTCGTCGGCTGGGAGCGCGTCGTCTGGGCGCGTCCGCGTCTCCGGCTGCCGCGCCCGGGCATGGAGCTGGACCTCGGTGGCGTCGTGAAGGAGTACGCCGTCGATCGCTGTGTCGGTCTGCTCCGGGACCTCGGGGTCGAGCACGCGCTCGTCGATCTCGGCGGTGATCTCGGCATCGCGGGACCGCATCCCGACGGCGCACCCTGGACCATCGGCGTCCGCGATCCGTTCGAGCGCGGCGAAGCGCTGCTCACGATCGACATCGCGCGCGGCGCCGTCGCGACGAGCGGGGACTACGAGCGCGGAATGACGATCGGCGACCGGCGCTACACGCATGTGCTCGACGCGCGAACCGGGTGGCCGGTCGAGGGCGTCGCGAGCGTCACCGTCGTCGCGCCGCACTGCACGGTCGCGGGCAGCGTGTCGACGATCGCGATGCTGCTCGGTCGGGAGCGGTGCGGTCCGTGGCTCGCGGATCTCGGCCTTCCGCACGTGAGCGTGCTCGCAGACGGCCAGGTTGCGGGAACGCTCGCGCCGCGCGTCGCCGAAACCGTCGCATCGCGTCCCGCCGTCGCTGCCGCATGACCGACTCCGCACCGCGCAGGAGGTGCGCAGTGCGGCCTACACCCGAAGTGCGAATCCGTCGAAAGGCTCGCCCATGAGTGCCCCCTCCGGCCAGAGCGACGCGCCCGCGTGGCTCTTCAGCTTCGTCGACCTCGCGTTCCTCCTCCTGCTCGCGATGACGCAGCTCGCGAATCCGGGCGCCGTGCAGCTCGGCGAGCTGATCGTCCCGAAGATCGCGGAGGAGCGCACGGAGCCCGCCACGGCGGCAGTCCGCGACGGATTCCAGCTGCGCGTGCATCCGCCCGAGGAGGGCATCGCTCCCTTCCAGCTCGTGCGGTCGACCGACGCGCCGACGGCCGACGTCGTGCGGGTCGACGAGGCGGAGCTCCGTCGTGAGCTCGCGGTGCTCCGCGAGCAGGGCGAGGAGAAGCCCGCACTCGCGCCGCACGAGGATTCGCGCAGCCACGATCTGCTGAAGGCGGTCGAGCTGCTCGAGGAGCAGTGGCCGACGCGGCGCCGCGCCCTCGTCGAGCGGGTCGTCGCGACGCGATGATGCGCCGCCGCATCGAGGAGCTGTACGGCCACGGCGCCGCGCACGTCGCCCTGTGCGCGGAGCCGATCCACGTCGGCGAGCCCGATCACGCACTGCGGCGCGCATTCGAGATGTTCGGTCGCGACCTGCGCGCCGAGGGGCTCGCGCGGTCGCTCCGCTACGGCAGTGCGCCGTTGCTCGGCCTTGCGCTCGTCGCGCTCCTCGCGCTCGCGACCGTGCTGTCGCGACCGCGCCTCGACGACACCGACATCGAGCTCGTTCCGTTCGAGGTGGCCCAGGCCGAACCGCTCGAGCCCGCGCTCGAGGAGCCTGCGCCTGCGCCGGAGCCTGCCCCGGAGCCGGAGGTCGCGGTCGAGCCCGCGCCCGCTCCGCCGCCACCCCCGGTCGTTCGCGAGATGCCGAAGCCGCCTCCCGTCGTCGCGCAGCGCCCGCCCGAGCCGCCGGCGCCCGCGCCGCGCCGCGCGCCGCCGCCGCCGAAGACCGCTCCCGAGCCGCCGCCGCGCCCGCGCGTGCAGATCGACTCCGTCGCTCGCGCTGCGCAGCCCGAGCCGCCGGCGGCCCGCCCGCTCGTCGCCCGCGCGAATCCGAGCGACAGCGCGCCGCGGCCGCGGGTCGATGTCGCACCGCTCGCGGCCGCGCCGGCTCCGGACCTCGCACCGCCGCCGGAGCCCGCTCGCGAGCGCTTCCGTCTGGCTTCGGCCGCTCCGGCCGCGGCCCGACCGACAGTGCGCGTCGACCCGCTTCGCCCGCCCGCGGAGACTCCACCGGCCGCGCCTTCGCCGCGCGTTCCGCCCCGGCGCGACGCCCCTGCGAGCGCGAGACCGGCGCCGCCGCGGCCCGATCTCGCTCCGGCGGCGCGCCCCGCCGTCGCGCTCCCTTCGGAGGATGGCGCGCGAGCGAGGACCGCGCGCGTCGCGCCCGCGCTCGAGCCGGGCCGCGATGCTCGCCGCGCCGATGTCGACGTCGCTCCGCTCGGACGCGCGCCCTCGGCGGCACCCCGCGCCGCGGCGCCGCCGCCCCGTGTCGCCCGTTCGGAGCCGATCGCCGCACCGAGCGCGGGGCCGCGCCGCTCCGACGCCGAGGAGCAGCTCGCCGGCGTGCCGCTCGGATCGCTGGCGGCGTGCGTCTCGGATGCCCGCGAGGACGCACTCAAGCAGCAGGTCATCGCTGCCGTTACGACGCAGAAGGAATGCGTAAGTGAGGCGGGGCACTACCGATTCCTTCAGACGAAGAACCTGAACTCGTTCCTGATGTTCGTCGAGCGAGCGCCCGGCCGCGGCGAGTCCGATCGCTGCGTCGAGCTTCGCCACGCACTCGACTGTCTGGAGCGCAGTCCGCGCACGAGGAACCGAACTTCATGATGCCTAACGACAAGCGACGGGTGGGGGCGCTGCTGTCGGTGCTCTGGGCCGGGCTCCTGCTCGCGTCGCCCGCGGCGGCGGCCGACGACGTGTGGGCCGCCTATCTCGACTATGCCTACGTCTACTCGTCGGCCGATGCCGACGCACTGCGCGCGCGCCTCAACGAATACGGACGCGAAGCGGGGATGCCGCTCGAGAAGTACATCTCGAGGGAGTTTCCGGGTGGCGACGCCGACGACGGCGCCCCCTTCGACGAGGCGAAGAAGCGACGCGAGGCGATCGCGTTCCTGCTCCACTATCTCGCGGTCGGCGAACCGACGGCGCTCGAGCGTTCGGTCGATGCGGTCGTCGCGCTCGAGGATCATCTCGGTCGGCACGAGAACCGCTACTGGTACCACTACGTGATGGCGCACCGGGCGCTCGACCGCGGCGACTCGTTCGCATTCGTGGGCGAGGTGCTCGATCTCTGGCTCGGCGTCGTCGTTCCCCTCGAGACGCCGTACGAGACGCTCCACACGCTCTCGCTCTCGGACTCGCCGAACTCCGGCTTCGTCTCCGCACTTCCCTACGTGTTCGAGAACCTCTCGCGACTCGTGCTGATCCGCAGCCAGGAAATGGGCATGACGCGCGACCTCGACCCGCTCGCGGCGGTGGTGCGCCTGCTCCACGACGGTCGCGTCGGCTCGCACCCCGACGTGATTCCGGTCGACGCCTCGTCGTACGCGTACCTCGACCGCATCGTGGCGCGGCTCGACGGTCCGGAGTCCGACAACGGAAGCCTCACGTTCACGCTCGCGCTCTTCGAAGCGACCAAGTACCACGACGCGGCGCGCGGCCTCCTCGCGACGCACGGACTCGACGGCGAGACGGTGCGCGCGATCGAGCTCGCCGCGGGGGCCTACGAGACGGCCCTGAACCGGGCGGAGACGGTGCAGGGACAGGCGGCGGTCTACGCGCGTGTGCTGCGCCAGCTCGGCGAGGTCTACGCGGCGAAGCAGCGGCTCGGCGTCGACCCCGACATCGAGATCCCGTTCACGCTCGAGGGCGCGATGGAGACCTACCGCGAGCTTCAGCGCGGGCTGCACGGTGGCTGGGCGGAGCTCGGGTTCGCGAGCGTGGGACGCGAGGCGTATCTCACGACGCTCCAGGGCCTCTGGGAGGAGATCCAGGAGACGAGCCTGAACGCCGCCGACTACTACCTGTCGCGCAGCGTGAAGAGCAAGTTCCGCTCGGACGAGCACGCGCGCAACGCCGCTCGGATCTACGACGGCTACCTCGCGTTCTTCAAGGCGTTCGCGACGGCGAAGGACAAGGAAGGCGTGCCCGAAGCGGCGTACTTCGCCGCGTTCGAGGCCGCGCGCGGGTACGGCGACGCGATGCTCCGCTACGGCACGCGCAAGCCGACGCCCGCCGAGGTCGATCTCGCGACGCAGCGCTACAAGAGCGCGCTCCGGATCTTCCCGTTCGACCACACGGTCTGGGCCTCCATGACCGAGGGCCTCGAGCGCCAGGGCCGCGAGAACGACTACCTCGAGATCGCCCGTCCCGTCGCCGATGCCGTCGCGCGCAGTCGCGCCGTCAACGTCTGGATCGAGAACGAGGAGCCGGGGTTCGCGGCGCTCGCCGCCTACCGCCGCGCGTTCTCCGACAGCCTCGCGCTCATGTACCTCGGCTTCTCGACGGGCGACGGCGTGGGCGACATCGAGGCGAGCCTCGGCGAGCTCCGCGCCAAGCGGGGCGAGATCGAGCGGGAGCTCGACGGCCTCACGATCGAGCGCGAGCAGCGGGAACAGGGCGACTACTACCCGGCTTCGCCCGCGGCCGACGCCGGTGACGACGGGCCGGGCATCGCCGAGCTGAACCGCCGCATCTCGCTCGCGACCGAGCGCATGGACAAGCTCGACAAGCAGATCGCTGCGCGAACGCGCGCGCTTCCGCTCTTCCAGGACGTCCTCCAGCAGGAGGACCTCGCAGGCGCGCTGCGCGTGCAGCGCGACCACAAGATCCACACGCTGCTCCGCCGCATGTACCACGAGTCGCGCGGCGTGAGCGTCTCGGCGCAGCGGTAGTCGCCGCTCGGCAGGAGGAAGCGCCATGTCCGGATCGGATCTTCGCAGCGTGCGCCTCGCGGTGGCGGCCGCCGTGCTCGCGGTGGTCGGACTCGCCTGCGCGAGTGCGCCGACGGGCTACGACGAGTTCGCGCTCGACGCGACGGCGGCGGAGGAGAGCGCGCCGCTCGGCGGCGAGGCGCTCGCGCAGAAGAAGTCGCAGATGCAGCGCGCGCTGCGCGACCTCATGCACTTCCATCGCACGATCGCGAGCCTCGCGTCGCGCCGCGACTCCGCGGGCTTCACGAACTTCTCGGGCTTTCTCGACGCGTACATCGGGACGCACGTCGACCCCATGCTCGAAGGGCAGTGGCAGAGCCGGCATCCCGAGCTGATGGCGCTCGACGCCAACGTGCGGCTCCTCGAGGCCGAGATCTTCATCGTCATGCGCGACACGTCGCGCGTACAGCGCACGATCGACGACATCCTGACGCGCTACGCCGGTCGCGAGAACATGCTCGTGAAGTTCCCCTCCGGCGAGCAGGGGACGCTGCTCGAAGGACTGCAGAAGGTGCAGCAGGGGAAGTGGCGCGGCTGATCGCGCCCGGTCGCGCGAGGAGCGGGAGCGGAACGGAGGCGCGCGCCGCAGGGCGCGCACCGGAGAAGGGCGACACGGCCCGAGCGGAGCAGAGCCATGGGATCGATCCTGTCGACGGACGCATTCGTCACGAGCTTCGTGAGCGCGATCTCCCTGATCGCGGTCTGGGTCCCCTTCTACCGCGGGCTTAAGCTCGCCGTGCGCGCGCGCGCCGCGACGCGTCGCGTGCCGCCCCAGGAGCTCGCCCACGCGGGCGGCTCGGGCGAGGTCGACTCGTTCGCCCTGCTCATGGTGCGGGTGCTCGCGAAGTCGCTTCGCGAGAGCCAGGGGCATCCCGCGGAGTTCGTGATCGATGCGACGCGCCAGTACGTGCAGAACGAGTACGAACAGAACTACGCGCGCCTGATCTCCATGTACGCCAACCTGCTCCCGCCGCTCGGGTTCATCGGGACGACCACGGGCATGCTCATCCTGTTCTTCTCGATGCACGCGTCTTCCGCGTCGCTCGAGCTCGGCGCGCTCGCGCTCGCGCTCACGTCGAGCATCTTCGCCCTGATCGCGTTCGCGATCCTCGAGGCGCTGAAGATCCGCCTCTACGGTCGGCTCCTCGTGTGCCTCGACGATGCCTCCGCGCTCGGCCGCCAGCACTCCGCTCGCGTCGCCGCGCAGCGATCGGCGGCTGCGACGGCCTAGCCTGCGCGAAGGGCCTCGGCGGGCGGCGTGCGCGCCGCGCGCAGGGCCGGCGCGACGCCCGCCACGACCGCGACTCCGACGAGCGTGAGCGCAATGCCGGCGATCGTTCCCGGTGTCGCCGCAGCCGCCGTCGCGAGCGGCGAGTCGTCGGGGACGAGGTTCGCGACCAGCGCCGTCAGGGCGACCCCCAGCGCCGTGCCCGCCGCGGCGGCCGCGATCGCGACGAGCGCCGCCTCGGTGAGGAACTGCGCGAAGATCGCGCGCGACGTCGCGCCCACGGCCTTGCGGAGTCCGATCTCGCGCCGCCTCTCGCCCGCCACCACCAGCATGATGTTCATGACGCCGACCGCGCCGACGAGGAGCGTCACGGCGCCCGCCGCCGAGACGAAGAGCGAGAGGGCGTCGATACCCGCGAAGATCGGGTCGAGAGCATCGTGGGTGTCGAACACCCAGAGCGCGGGCTCGACGTCCGGCGTGAACGCATGGTGCAGCGACGTCACCTCGCGCACGCGGCGGACGGACTCCCGGCTTCGCGTCGCGGCGACCGGCGTGTAGACGACCTCGTGCACCACGTCGTCGCGCGCGAACCAGCGCTGTGCCGTCGTGAACGGGATCCAGATCTTGAGGTCGTCCGGGTCGCCCGGGTTCATCAGCTGCTCGCCCTTGGCGGGAGTCACTCCGACCACGCGGAACCGCAGCGACTCGATCTGGATCCACCGCCCGAGCGCGTCCGCACCGCGGCCGAAGAGACGCTCGGCGACGCGCGGGCCCACCACCGCCGCTCGTGCGCGGCGCGCGACGTCGCTCGGCGCAAGGAAGCGACCCGTGCGTGGCGCGAGGTTGCGCACGCCCTCCGCGGTCGGTCCCACGCCTTCCACGTGCAGCAGTCGCGTGCGTCCGTTCGCGCGGACGAGGCGCGTGCCGAGGTCGACGACGGGTGTCGCCGCGCGCACCACGGCGAGTGCGTCCACGCGCTCGACGTCCTCGCGTTCGAGCTCGACGGGGCGCGCGCCGCGCTCGCCGACGCGGTCGCGCAGGACGCGTCCTCCTCCGAAGTAGACGAGGTCCGGTCCGAGCTCCCGGAACTCGCTCGCGAAGTGACGGTCGATGCCCTGCATGGTCGCGCTCAGGAACGTGAGCAGGAAGGCGCCCCACGCGACGCCACTCGCGGTGAGCGCGAAGCGGAGTGCGTGCGCGCGGATGCTGTTCGCCGCGTCGAGTGCGAGGTCGAGGAGGCGCGTCACCTCACTCTCCCCGCAACGTGAGCGCCGGGTCGACGCGCGCCGCGCGCAGCGCGGGAACGGAGCCCGCGCCGACCGCGACGGTCCCGAGCACGCCGAGCGCCAGTGCGACCGTCGAGAGCGAGAGACGCGGTACGGGGATCAGATCCGGGAGGTCGAGGCCCGCGAGCGCGAGGCACCCCCCGATGCCGAGCGCCAGGCCGAGCGCGCCACCGAGCGCGACCACCGCCACCGACTCGAGGAAGAGCTGCAGCAGCACGTCGCGCGGTCGCGCACCGACGGCGAGACGGACGCCGATCTCGGGGCGTCGTTCGCGCACGGCGTCGATCATCATGTTGAGCGTGCCGACGCCCCCGATCACGAGCGTCGCCGCCGAGAGCAGGAACATCGCGGTGCCGAGCTCTCCGAGCGGAAGTCGCCGGAGCATGTCGACCGCGCTCCAGCCCTGGATCGTTTCCTCGTCGGCGGCCGAGACGCCGAGCCGGTGGGCGAGCAGGGAGCGCAGCTCGTCGCGCGTCGGCTCGTAGAGCGCCGCATCGCGCATGCGGTAGAGCACCGTCGCGACCACCCACTCGTCCGTCTCCGGATGCGGCCAGAGCGACATCGCGGTCGTGATCGGGATCCAGGCCTGCTCGTCGAGCGGGTCGCCGTCGTTCGCGAGCTGCGTGCCCACCCGCGCGTGGAGGCCGACGACGCGGAACGGCTTGCCCTCGATGCGGACCCAGCTGCCGACGCCGCCGTTCGGGCCGAGCAGCCGCTGGCGCAGCACGTGGCCGAGCACGACGACGCGGCGACGGTGGTCGAGGTCCGACTGCGAGATGGCGCGCCCGGCGACGACGCGCGGACCGCGGATGGCGATGCCGGCGGGCTCGACGCCGCGCAGGTCGACGTTGAGCGCGGTCTGTCGGTAGGCCGCCGTCACGTAGCGCCGCGCCTCTCCCGCGACGAGCTCGGGAAGGCGCGCGCGGCGACGCACGCTCAGGACGTCGTCCCAGGTGAAGCGCAGCGAGCGGCGGTCGACGGCCGGCGTGAACTCCTCGCCGATCCGGCCGGGCCAGAGCTGCCCCATGTTGCGCCCTGCGCGGAAGAAGCCCTCCTCGAGCATCACGACGACCCCGTCGCCCCAGCTCACGAGCAGGATCACCGACGCCGTTCCCCACACGAGGCCGAACATCGTGAGCGCCGAACGGAGCTTGTGCGCCCAGAGCAGGCGCAGCGCCTCGCGCACGGCGTCGCGCGCGTTCACGACGCGCTCGCGTGCGCGTCTTCGCCCGCCGTCGCGCCGCGGCCGGGAGAGGGGCCGCGCCGCTCGTCGCGTTCGATGCGCCCGTCGCGGATCCACAGCCGGCGCGGTGCCGCTTCGCCGATGCGCGGGTCGTGCGTGACCACGACGACGGTGTTGCCCTCGCCGTGGATCTCGGCGAGCAGCGCGAGGATCTCCTCGCCGGTGCGCGTGTCGAGGTTGCCCGTCGGCTCGTCGGCGAGCACGAGGCTCGGTCGGTTCACGAGCGCGCGGGCGACGGCGGCGCGCTGCCGCTCGCCGCCCGAGACGGCGCCCGGGAGGTGGTCGGCGCGATGCGCGAGGCCGACGCGCTCGAGCGCGGCGAGGGCGCGCGCGCGCCGCTCGCGGCGCGGCACGCGCCGGTAGCCGAGCGGCAGCTCGACGTTCTCGACGAGCGTCGAGCGCGGCAGCAGGTTGAAGCTCTGGAACACGAAGCCGATCTGCTCGCCGCGCACGCGGGCGAGCGCGTCGGCCGAGTACGACTCGACCGGCTCGCCCGCGAGCTCGTAGCGCCCGGAGGTCGGCGCCGACAGACATCCCAGGATCTCGAGCAGGGTCGTCTTTCCGCTGCCCGACGGCCCCATGACGACGACGGATTCGCCCGACTCGATCTCGAGGTCGATGCCGCGGAGCGCGCGCACGGGAGCCGTGCCCACGTCGTAGACCTTGTGCACGTCGCGCAGGCGGAGCAGGGGGGCCGTCACTCGACGTAGACCTCCTCTCCCTCGTCGAGCCCGCGGCGCACCTCGACGCGGTCGCCGTCGACGATGCCGATCTCGATCGCGCGCTCGCCGCCCGCACCCTCGTCGCCCGATGGCGCGAGGTGCGGTCCCTCGACGTAGAGGGCGTCGCCCCGATAGCGCAGCGCCATCTCCGGGATCGTGAGCGCGGCGGGAACGACCTCGGCGACGATCTCCGCGTCGCCCGACATGCGCGGACGAAGCCGCGCCGCGTCCGCGTCCGTCACGTCCACCTCCACCTCGAAGTAGGTGACGTTCTCGATGCGCTTGCCGAGGGGCGCGACGTGCCGGAGCACGCCCTCGAACGTGCGCTCGCCGAAGGCCTCGGTGCGGATGCGCGCAGGCTGCCCGATGGCGAGGCGCGCGACCTCGTTCTCGTCGACGAGCCCCTCGAGATGCAGCGTGTCCGCGCCCGCGAGCGTGAGCAGGAGCGTGCCGCCGTTCACCGAGGTCACCGGCGAGACCGCGTTGCCCTCTTCGGTGTGGACCTCGAGCACGCGTCCCGCGAGCGGCGATCGCACCGTCGCATACGAGAGCTGGGTCGAGAGCGTGTCGAGCCGCGCGCGGGCCGCCTCGGCCGCGGCGACCGATCGCTCGTAGCGGGCGTTCGCCTCGTCGCGCGCGCGCTGCGAGGCCGCGCCGCGCGCGCTCAGCTCGCGCTCGCGCTCGATCTCGACCTTCGCGAAGCGCAGCCCGGCCTGCGCCTCGCGGAGCGCGGCCTCGGCCTCGCGCACCTGCGAGGCGAGCAGCTCGCGCTCGATCTCGACGAGCACCTGGCCGGCCGCGACCTCGTCGCCGTCGTCGACGAGAATGCGCTCGACGATGCCCGCGATGCGCGGTCGTACCTCCACCTCCTTCGCGGGCTCGATCGTTCCCGTCGCGACGACGATCCGCTCGATCGCGGCGCGCTCGACGCGCGCCGTGGCGCGCGACGGCGCATCGCCGTCGCCGCACGCGACGGTCGCGAGCACCGCCGCGAGAACCGTGGAGAGGCGGCGCGCGGCGCGCGCCGACGGGCGGCGGGCTGCAGCACGGGCCTTGCGCCCTGCGGACGTCGTCATCGAGGCTCCCGAGGGCGCTTGGCTGGGGGCGGGCGCGACGAGTCGCATCGCCGCGCGCGGGCGGCGGCGTGTGTTATGCGGCGCGCACCCTATCACACCGTCGGCGCGACTCCACGCCGCGCGCCGCTCAGTTCGGCGCCGAGCCCCCGGCGCGGGGCGGACCGCCGATCGCGTCCCCCGCCGCGGCCAGCGGGACGACCTCGGCGCGCAGGCCGTCGGCGAAGAGGCGGAACGCCTCGTCGGCCGCGTCCTGGTAGCGGTCGAAGCCGAAGAGCTGCACGTCGTACGACGGGCTCCGGTCGACGTCGCGCCAGGCGACGACGCGCGCCGGGTGCAGCTCGGAGTCGAGGCGGGCGGCGAGCGCGTCGGCGTCGTCGCGCTGGAAGCCGGACGGGATGCGCAGCGCGAACGGCGCGCGCGTCTCCGGCGCGCCGGCGAGCACCTCCTCGCGCGCGAGCGCGCGTTCGAACGCCACGCGCCGGCGGATCCCGTAGGCGGCGAGCGCGTCCGAGTCCGGCAGCGGCGTCGCCTGCACGGCGATGACGAGCCGCGTCCGTCGCTCGTTCTCGATCGTCCGGTCGAACAGGCGTCCGAGCACGGGCAGATCGCGAAGGAAGGGGATGCCGACGTGCGTCGTCGTCCGCGTCAGCTGGACGGGCGTGGCGATGGCGACGGCGGCGCCCGAGCGGAGCTGCGCCACGGTGTGGATCGTGCGCTGCTGGAACGTCGGGCCCTGCGCCGCGTCGACGAGCGGCGCGCCGACCGCCTCGATCTCGATCTCGACCTCGAGCTCGACGCCGTACTCGCTGCCGATCGTCGGGCGCACGCGCAGCTCGATGCCGACGTCGCGCCGCTCGATGGTCGTGCGCTGGCGCAGCAGCTGATCGCGGTCGTTCTGCGCGGGGGCGGCGACCGGCACCGGCACGTTGTCGCCGCTGAAGATCACCTGCTCCTCGCCGTTCAGCGCCAGGAGGTGAGGCCGCATGAGGGTGCTCGCGACCACGTCGTTCGCGTTCGCGACCACGACGAGCCGGCTGAGCCCCCGGACGACGTCGATCGCGAGCGCGTCCGAGGGCTCGAGCGCCGGCGCGAGGTCGCCGGCGGGGAGCACGGTGACTGCGCCGATCGCGTCGCCGTCGAGCCCGAACTCCGACGCGGCGGAGAGCTCGAAGTCGAAGCCGCGCGAGTAGGACCACTCCTGCACGAGCGCGTCGACGGCGATCTGTCGCGGCGGCCGATCGAGCGCCGCGACGAGGGCGCGCACGCGCTCGACGACCTCCGGCGCGGCGTTCACGACGATCGACGCCGTCGCCGGCTCGGCGACGACGTTGAGCCGCGCACCGGCGAGGCCGCTCCCCTCGCCCGGACCGACGCCGCCGGGCGCGGCCGCGAGGGCCTGCAGCGCCTCCACGACGGCCGTCGGGTCCGCGTGCTGCAGGCGAAGGATGGCGAGCTCGCCGCTGCCGCGGACCGGGTGGTCGAGCGCGTCGAGCGTCGACTCGATCTCGTCGGCGAGCGCCGAGGGCGCGCGGTAGAGCACCGCGTTCGTCCGCTCGTCGACCCACAGCTCGACGGGATGCGCCGCGCCGCTGCCTTCCCCATAGCGCGCGTCGAGCACGCCGAACACGAAGCTCGCGTCGCGCTCGCGCAGCGTCCGCAGGCGGAGCGGGTCGCGCGCGTCGGCATCGATCGCGCGCACGAGACGCGCGATCGCGGCGAGGCGCCGCTCGGTCGTCGCGACGAGCAGCGCGTTCGTGGCGGGGAGGGCGACGGCGAGCGTGTGGGCGTCGAGGAGCGGCGCGATCACGTCGCGGAGCTCGGCGGCGTCGGCGTGCTGGACGTCGAGGAGCGTGACGAGCCGCGACTCGCCGTCGCCCGTCGGGACCTGCACGCGAAAGGGGTCGGACGCCTGGGCTTCGGCGAGGGCGACGACCTTGAAGCCGCCCGCCGGGATCGGAGCCAGCGCGAAGCCGCGCATCGCGAGCGCCGCATGCAAGAGCTCCCAGGCCTCGTCGACCGTCACCGGGCGCGCGAGCGAGATCGTGACGCGCCCCGAGAGGGACGTGTCGTAGATGAAGCGCGATCCGAGCTGGGGCGCGATGCGATCGAGGATCTGGGGGAGGTTCGCGTTCTGGAAGCGCATCGCGATGCGGGGCGCGTCGTCGCGCGGTGCGGCGGCGGCGCGCGGCGTCGCCGCGGCGCCGAGCCACGCGACGACGATCACGAGCGCAGCGGCCGTTCGCATGGCGCGGAGGCTATCGGCGGCCTGCGAGCACCGCTAACGCGGATCAGGGCTCGTAGCGGTCGCGATCGGGCTCGAAGAGGCCACGCGGGAAGCGCACGGACCAGAACCGCACGCGCAGCGTCGTGCGCAGCTCGTGCCCCGAGACGTCGAGCTTCTGGACGCCGTAGTCCTGCGAGCTCGTGGTGTCGGTGATCTCGTTCTCGAGCCGTCCGACGGGGACGTAGCGGTAGCCTGCGGTGAACACGACGGCGTCGCTCAGCGGGATGCCGAGCTCGAGGCCGAGCTGCCAGAGGAAGCCGTTGTCGCTGTGCTTGCCGCGCGCGTCGAACGAGGTCGACTCGACGCGCGTGCGCTGGTAGCCGATGCCGAGGCCCGTGTTGAAGGTGACGTCGCGAAGCCAGCGCTGTCGCAGGCCGATGGCCTCGAGGCCGTGTCCGAGCGGGAGGTCGAGCCAGGCGTTCGTCAGGAGGGCCCACTGCGACACGCTCACGTGGTGCGTGGCCAGGCCCGACGCGCCGATCGCGACGTCGTAGTTGCGTCCGCCCGCGAGCTCGAGCTCCGTTCGGATCACCCAGTCGTCGAGGTCGACGTCGGGCATCCAGCGGGGCATTCGATGACGGCGCGGGAGCGCCTGGCGGAGCGGGAACTCGAAGCCGGCGACGCCGGCGAAGACCGGCGAGGAGTCGGTGTCGGTGCCGCGGTTCGCGCGGTTGTCGTTCGCGCCCGCGCGATCGCCGTTGTGTCCGTGCGGCTCGACGATGCCGAGCGTGGTCGCGAGCGAGCCGGCCGCGTAGAAGTCGCCCGCGGCCGCGTCGGCCGCGACGAGCGACTGGCAGACGGTGGCGAGCACGAGCGCGCGGAGTGCGCGGCGAGCTCCGGGAGCGCGGAGCCCGCGGCGCGCGCCGCGAGCGGCTCGGTTCCTGGTCGACGACACGTTGGCTTCCCTCCAGGCCGGCATCCGCGGCGCGCAGCGCATCGCCGCGCGCGCTCGCGGTGCCCGTGACACGGCTCACCCCATCGGCGGAAGTGGGCCGGAAGCTGAGGTGCATGCGACCGGGCAAGCGGCCGGACTCCGGGGGGTTTCCCACCGCGGCGCGCGGGGTGGAGCGCCGCGGCGCGCAGTCGGCGCGCCGCGCTGCGGGAGTAGACTGCGCGCCATGCCGTCCCCGCCGCTCCGCGAGCGCTTCCCCGTGCGCGACTTCGAGACCTTCCACGAGGCCGAGCTGCCGCGACTCCTCGCATCGGGCCGCGCCGCGCTCGCGGCTGCCGATGCGGCGCCGGTCGGCTCGCTCGCGCTGCGCGTTTCCTCGGCCGAGGGCGCGTCGCGCGCTTTCACCTACGTACCGACGGTCGACGGGGTCGCGCTCCGCCGCGGCGACGCCGAGGCCGACGTCGTCGTCGAGCTCGACGGCGAGCGCTGGAGCGACCTCGTCGACGATCTCGAGTCCGCTCCCGGCCTGCTCTACGCGGGCGCGTGCCGCGTCGTGCGCGGCGACCCGATGCGCTTCGTCCGCTGGGAGCCGAAGCTGCGCGCGCTCTATGCGGGCCGGCCCGTGTTCGACCTCGAAGCGCCGCCGCGGCTCGTCGACCGGCGCGGGCGTGCGCTCGACCCCGCGCATCGCTTCGCGCAGGGCGACGACCGCGAGGAGATGGCGCACTTCCTGCGCGAGGCGGGCTACCTCGTCGTTCGCGGCGTGTTCGCGGAGGACGAGATCGCGGCGCTCCGCGAGGACGCGCGCGCGCTGCGCGCCGCGGCGCGCGAGGGCGATGGCACGTCCTGGTGGGGGCGCGACGCGCAGGGCGCCGCCACCCTCTGTCGCGTGATCGACGCCGCGCGGCGCGATCGCATGGCCGCGCTCTACGCCGACGCGCGCATCCTCTCGCTCGTCGCGCTCTCGGAGTTCGACCTGCGGCCGCGCCGGCGCGACGACGACGAGGCCGTCTCCGTGCTCTGGAAGCAGCCCGACATGGCGGAGGGCCTGGGCGACCTGCCGTGGCACCGCGACTGCGGCCTCGGCGGACACGGCGTGATGTGCCCGTTGCTGATCGTCACCGTGAACCTCACCGCCGGAAACGCCGAGGCGGGCGAGCTCCGCATGCTTCCGGGCTCCTGGCGCAGCTCGGTGCCGTTCTTCGAGGCGACCGACGCGCGCGCGCCGAAGGGCGTCGGTCTGCGGGTCGATGCCGGAGACGTGTCGCTCCACTACGGCGACGTCATGCACGCCGCGCCGCCTCCGCGCCGCGCGGGTCCGTGGCGGGACGACGGCTCCTTCCGCACGAGCGTGCTGCTCGGGTTCGCGCGCGAAGGCGCGCTCGCACACCACCGGGGCGAGGGCGTCTACAACGACGTCCTGCTCGGGAACGAGGACGGGCAGGTCGAGCACCTCGCAAAGGTCGCGGCGCGCAGCCGCCCGGCCGACGGGAGCTGAGCGCGCGTGCAGATCGCGCTGCATCGCGAGGGCTTCCCCGACGCCCCGGCCCTCGACACGGCCGTGTCGCACGCGCTGCTGCGCGAGGCCGACGCCGGACGAGGGCGCGAGTCGCTGCGGCTCTACACGCCGGGAGACGCGCTCGCGTTCTCGGTGCTCGACCGCACGCGGCCGGGCTTTCCGCTCGCGGTCGCGCGCGCGCGCGCCGCCGGCTTCACGCCGATCCTGCGGCTCGCGGGCGGCCACGCCGCGGTCTTCGAGCGCGGCGCGCTCGCCTTCGCCTGGACGGTGCCCGCGCGGTCGCCGCGCGACGGCATCCGCGCGCGCTTCGCGGCGATCGCCTCGCGCATCGAGCGCGCGCTGCGCCGGCTCGGCATCGACGCGCGCACGGGCGAGGTGGCGGGCGAGTACTGCCCGGGCGAGTTCAGCGTGAACGCGCGCGGTGCGGTGAAGCTCGCGGGCATCGGCCAGCGCGTGCTGCGCGGCGCCGCGCACGTGGGCGGCGTCGTCGTGGTGCGCGACGCGCCGCGCGTGCGCGACGTGCTCGAGCAGGTCTACGAGGCGCTCGACCTCCCGCTCGCCGGCGCGACGACCGGCAGCGTCGAGAACGAGCTCCCCGGGGCGACCGCGGCGGACGTCGCGGCGGCCCTGATCGCGGAGATCGCATCCGAGCGCGCGTGTGCGGAGGCCCCGCTCCCGCCGGCCGCGCTCGAAGCGGCGCGGACCCTGGCGCCGGGCCACGCCCTGGAAATCGACATTCCCGCGAGCGCTTGCGCCGAAGACCTCGAGCCGGATGGAAAGCTTCTGCTGGCGCGCGCGAGGGCGCTCGAGGTCTGACCGCCCGAGGCGGTGCGCGCGCTCCGGAGCGGCGCTGCGCGCCTCAAGCGAGGCTCGCGGCGCGCCGCAACGGCCCCGTGGCGCGTTCGCGCCGATGCACGGGAGGCCGGCTTGGCAGCGGACGAGGCCCAGGGCGCGATCGACGACGGCGACGGCCGGCTCGACTCCGCAGCCGCAGCGGACGCGGACCTGCCCGCTCCCGTCGGGCCCGCCGACGCGAGCCGCCGCGCCGAGGACGCCGACCTCCCGGCGGCGTTCGTCGCGACCTCGGCGCCAGGGCCGTCTCCCGGGGCACCTCCGACTCCGCCGCCGACCGCGGCTCCGATCTCCGCGCCTCCTTCGCCCGCGCCGCGTCCGACCCCCGCATCCGTCGCCGCGCACGGCGCGAGCGCGGCCGCCACAGCGGCGCCGACCGAGGAATCCCACCCCCGCCGCGCGGCGACGGACCCGGCGGCCGAGCCCGCACCCGACGTGCTCGTCGTCTACGACGGGCACGAGCTCGACGACGTCTACGCGCTCCTCGACGAGCTCGGCGCGCGCCCGGTGCGCGCTCGCCTCTCGGGCCCGACGCGCTTCCGCGGCTGGTCGCGGCCGCCGCTCCTGTTCGTCATCCCCGCCGCCGAGGCGCTTCGCATCGAGCTGCCCGAGGCGATCGCACTCGCGCGCAGCACGCGCATCGCGGTCGCGGACACGAGCTCGGAGGCGCTCCTCGGGCGCATCGCCCGGCTCGGCTACGACTACCTGCTGCGGCGCCCCGTGCACCCCGACGTGGTGCGGCTGCTCCTGCAGCGCGCGCTCTATCGCGGCGCCGACGCACGCCACGACGTGCGCCGTCCGGCGGGCCAGCGCGTCGGCCTGCGCGTCGGCTGGCGCACGCTGCCGGCGACGCTCGTCGAGTTCTCGGCCGGTGGCGCGCGCGTGCTCGTCGCGGCCGACGTCGCGGTGCGGACGGACGCGCGGCTGCGTCTTCCCCGCCGCCTGCTCGGAGGTCGCTCGGCTTCGATCGCATGCCGCGTCGTGCGGCGTCGCGGCGACTCCGCTCCGGGCGTCGTCTCGCTCGCGCTGCGCTTCGACGAGGCGATCGAGCCGCGCGCGCTCGCGAACCTCTCGCGCGTGCTCGCGGGGCGCGCCGTCGGGCCGGTGCTCGCGCCGTCGGCGTCGTGGATCGAGCGCTGGATCGAGCGCTTCCGGTCGTGGCGCGGCCGGGCCGCACACGCGCCGGGCAGTCGCCGCGAGCCCGCGGTCGCGGCGATCGAGGAGGCGCCCTTCGAGGAACGCCGGCAGCTGCGCCGCGCGGCGCTCGACCGCGAGGTCGTGGCGCTCGACGCGGAGGCGCACGCCGCGGCGCGCGTGCTGGTCGGCCGCGACCTCTCGCTCGCCGGGATGCGCGTCGATCCCGAGCCCGATCTCCGCGTCGGCGACGCGCTGCGCATCGCGCTCTACGACCCGCTCGGCGCGCCGATCGAGCTCGACGCGCGCGTCGTGCGCGACGACGGGGAGCGCGGGCTCGCGCTCGCGTTCGAGAACCTGACGAGCGCCGCGGCCGGGCGCCTGCACGGGCTCGTGGACGAGCTGCCCGATGCCCGATCCGGTGCGCCGACGCGTGCGGCGGGCCCCGGCGTCGAGCGCATCGATCGCGCGGCGTGCGAGCGCGTCGTGCTCGGACGCGTCGTCGAGGCGCCGGCGGCGCGCTAGGCGCGCACCGCCTTCGCGACGTCGCGCATCGCCACCACGCGGCCGCGCGGCGTCTCGATCCCGCCCTCCGGCAGCAGGAAGCGCCAGTACACCATCCCGAACGGTCGGCCCTCGGTGTCGAGCCAGTTCGGAACGCCCGGGTCGCGGTGCGCGACGACCATGCGGAAGCGCCCGTCGGCCCCGAGCGTCGTCTGCTTGCGATTGCGCGAGATCGTGCGGTGCGCGTAGTCGTAGCTCTGGAGCGTCGGCGTCCAGAGCACGACGTTGGACATCCGGCACTTCGGGAAGCGGCCCTCGATCACGAGCGCCTCGTCGGGGCCGAGCTGGTACGGCGCCATCGTGTAGGCGTTGTCGACCGCGGAGAACGCGAGGTCGCCGGGCTTCTCGGGCGCGTTGAACTGGTTGGGCACGCTCGACACCCACGAAGGCATCTTCGACGGGTCGCGCGGTGGCTGGTCGAGCGTCTGCCCGCGCACGTAGCGGGCGACGCGCCGGATCGCCGCCGCGACGGACGCGTCGCTCGGCGTCGCGGGCGCGGGGTGTTCGCCGAGCGCCTCGATCGACAGCGGGATCTGCTTCGTGAGATCGGCGGCGACGGAGGTCGGCTCCTCGAAGTAGTGCCGCGTCGTGATCGTTCCGCTGCCCTCGAGCCGCAGCCAGTTGCGCGGCTGCGGCGTCGCGCTCGCGACCACCTCGTAGCTCCCGTCGGGCGCGACCTCGAACTCGCCGTCGTGGATCGCGGCCGAGACGCGCCGCGCATAGCTTCCGTCGTGCGAGCCGTCCTCGACGGTGAACGAGGTGTAGACGGCCCCGGCGGTGTTCCCGCGGATCCGGTACGTGAGGCCTGCGTCGACGGAGGTGGTGAAGTAGACGGCGTCGGGGTTGTCGCCGAGGAACTTCCGCGTCGGCGAGACGATCCGCGTGAAGACCGGATGCGCGAGGCTCTGCTCGGTGTAGAAGTCGAGCCCGGCGGACAGCCAGTGGAGGAGCACGCGGTGCGTGTCCGCCGCCTGGCCCGCACTCGCGACGCCGTACTCGGGGCCGGCATAACGTTCGCCGACCTCGCCGAGCAGCGCGACGAAGTCGCGCCACGCGTCGCGGCTCTCCGATGCGACGGGCGCGGGGGCCGCCGGCGCACCCGCGGCGTGCGCGTCGGCGCGCGCGCCCGAGAGCGGCAGGGCCGAGAGCGCGCCGGCCGCGCCGACGGCGCGCAGGAAGGCGCGGCGCTCGAGCCGGGGCAGGGCAGTGGCGGGCGGCGGATCGGTCGGGACACGGGCGGGATCGGTCTCGGGAGTCGGGTCGGTCACGGAGCCTCCTGGTGTCGGGGGTGTCTCGGCGCGCGCGGGTGCGGGCCGCGCCTCAGTCGGCGTCGAGCCCGAGCGTGCGCCGCACGCCGGCCTCGAACGCGCGGATCGCGGGCCCCGCGTGCTGCTCCTCGAGCGCGTGCAGCCGCGGCTGGCCGGCCGCGCTCTCGGCGTCCCACTCGTCCGCGAACGCGCCGGACGCGATGTGCGCGACGATCTCGCGCATGACCGGCCCGAAGTCGAGCGCGTCGTAGCGGCCGCGCCGCGAGAGCTGCCCGTAGCGGCTCGCCGGCGAGTGGTGGGCGAGCTGCGCGGCGAAGCCCTCCTCGCGCAGCAGGCGGTAGTTGCGCTCGACCTCGCCCGAGAGGTGGAGCTCCGTCAGCACCGCCTCGATCGGGATCCCCTCTGCGAGCATCGCGCCGACGAACGCCTGCGACACATGCGTCAGCGCGGGCGAGAGCACCTGCTCGACGGAGAGGTCGAGGATCGCCTCCTGGCGCGGCGTGAGGCCGATCGCGCACTGCGCGAGGCCCCCGATCGCGTGCGCGACGGCGAGCGTGCGCGCGAGCGCGGTGCCGGTCGCGTCGCGCTCGATGCCGAGTGCGGTCAGGAAGCCCGCGCCCTCGACGTAGCAGCGTCGCACCTCGGGCCCGAGCATGCGCGGCGCGACCATCGCGAGGTCGCCGTCGGGTGCGAAGCGATCGAAGGCGAGCGTGTAGCCGCTCGCCACGATCGTGAGCGCGTGCGGCTTCGGCGCGAGGCCGAGCCGCGGGATCGCGTCGTCGGGCACGAGCACGCACAGCACGTCGGCGTCGCTCGCGTCCGCGATCGCGCCGACGGCGAAGCCGTCGGCTTCCGCCGCCGCGCGGCTCTCGTCGGCGCGCGCGTGGACGGCGACGTCGACGCCCGAGTCGCGCAGGTTGAGCGCCCACGAGCGGCCCTGGTTGCCGTATCCGACGACGGCGACGCGCTGCCCGTCGAGCGCGCGCGGGTCGGCGTCGGAGGAGCGGTAGATCGTCGTCATCGCGCGTTCCTCCCTCGGAGCGCGCGAGCCTACACCCGGGGCGCTCCTCCGTGGCGCTCTTCGAAGCTCGCGTACCAGCGGTGCAGGTTGCGGTGGCTCGCGTCCACCTCGACGCCGAACATGCGGCCGAAGCGCATCGCCGCGAAGAGCGTCCCGTCGGCGATCGTCGGGCGATCGCCGAAGACGAAGGGCGCGTCGCCGACGCGCTCGTCGAGCAGGGCGAGCGGCTTCACGAGCGCAGTGCGCGCCCACGCGGCCATGCCCTCGTTCGGCTCGACCCCCGGCAGCGGCGAGCGCGTCGAGTGCACGAGTCGTCCGACGGGGAGCAGGATCGACGTGTCGATCATCCGCTCGAGCGAGCGGATGCGGAGCCGCTCGAGCGGCGTGCGGCCGATCATCGAAGGCTCGGGATGGAGCTCCTCGAGGTACTCGAGGATCGGCAGCGACTCGGCGACGAACTCGCCGTCGTCGAGCTCGAGCACGGGGACGCGCCCGAGCGGATTGCGCGCGAGGAAGGCCGGATCGTGCTGCTCGCCCTTCGGCAGCACGACGATCTCGCGCGCGAGGTCGAGCCCCTTCTCCTTCAGGAAGACCTCGACCTTCGTCGGGTTCGGAGCGAGCGGAAACGTGTGGAGCTTCATGGTTCCTCCCGGGAACGGTGGCGGGCGCGAAGGCGTGGAGCGAGCGAGTCGACGATCGTGCGCGCGTAGAGCCGCGAGCCTTCCGCGGTGACGTGCATGCCGTCGTAGAAGAGGTGCATCGGCGCATCCCAGTCGGCGCCGCTCGCGCGGACCGCGGCGTCGAGGTCGACGACGAGCGCGCCGGTCTCCGCGCCGACTGCGCGGGTGGCTGCGTTGAAGCGCGCCTGCGCGCCGACGTTCGCCCAGGCCGGCGTGAGTGCGTTCTGCGTCGCGGCGAGGGGCTGTGTCGCGAGGACGGGCTCGATGTCGAACGCGCGCGCCACGCCCACGAACGCGCGCAGGCGGCGCGCGAAGGGAGCGACGGGAATCGCCGCGGCGCCGGGCCCCGTCTCGCGCGCGGCGACGTCCGCGGCGAGCGGCTGCGGCACGAGCGCGTAGGCCGCGAGACGGTGGCGCGCGAAGGCGACCACGAAGGAGCTGCGCGAGGCGACCGTCTCGAGCCAGCGCGCGGCGACCCGCGCGTCGAGCGGGACGCCCATCGAGCTCGCGTAGCCGTCGGCCGTCGCGAGCACGCCCGTGTCGTTGGTCGCGTGCATGACGAACACGACGTCGGGCGCGTCGGCGACGACGTGGTCGAGCAGCACGTGGAGGCTGTCGTGCAGGTTGTTGCCGGAGACGGCGGCGTTCCACGCGACGGCCGGGACGCCGCGCGCGCGCAGCCCGGCCTCGACGAGCGCCGGGAAGCGCACCTCCGCGTCGAGCGCCGTGCACTCGGTCGTCGAGCCGCCGAGGAAGGCGATGCGGAGCGCAGTCGGGTCGGGCGGCCCGTCCCCGCGCGCCGCGCCGCGGAGGTAGCCGCGCGCGTCGGTCGCGAGCGCGACGCGCGGGTGCGCGGGGTCGATCGCGCCGCGGTCGTACACGCGCTGCTTGTCGCCGTAGTGGCGGCGCAGGCGCACCAGGTAGTCGGTCTCGCCCGCGTACGGGTTCGACCACGCGAGGCGGAGCGCGCCCTCGGCGACGAGGACGCAGAGCGCGCTCGACAGGAGCAGGGCGAGCCCGCGCGCGCTTCGCATGCCCGCGCCGCGCGCCTAGCGACCCGCCGGCTCGCGCCCGCGCGCGAGCGCGAGCGCCCCGAGGATCGCGTTGCGCAGCTCGCGCGGGTCGATCACGTCGTCGACGCCGAGCCCGTTCGCGAGCCGGTAGGGCCCCGCGCGCTGCGCCTCCTCGGCCGCGCGCTGCGCGTCCTCGTCGAGCTTGGCCGCGCGGCCGCCGCTCGCGGCCGGCATCGAGGCGAGGTTCACGCCGGGGAGGGTGAAGGTCATCGTCTGGTGGTCGAACGGCGTGCCCGCCATCGTGACCATTCCGAAGCCGAACGCCTTGCGCATCGCGACGTAGATCTTCGGGCCGCGAAGCCGGCGCTCGCTGCGGAACATCTTGCCGCCCCACTTGAGGATGCCCTCGCGCTCGGCCTTCGTCCCGGCCATCACGCCCGGGTTGTCGGCGAGGAAGACGACGGGGTGGCCGAACGGGTGGAGCGTGTCGAGGAAGTCCATCGCCTTGATCGCGGCGGCGCTGTCCATCGCGCCGGCCTTGTGCGACGGATCGTTCGCGACGATGCCGACCGCGCGGCCGCCGACGAAGGCGAGCGCCGTGATCACCGACTTCCCGTAGCCCGGCTGCACCTCGAGGTAGCGGCCGTCGTCGACCACGAGCTCGATGACGCGGCGCATGCGGTAGGGCAGCCGGTCGTTCGGCGGGAGGATCGCGAGCAGCTCGTCGAGCGGCCGCGGCCCCGTGTCCGCGCCGTCGCGACGCGGCAGCGCGCCGCCCGCATGCGAGGGGAAGTGCGAGAGGTACGCGCGCGCGAGATCGATCGCGGCCGCGTCGTCGGCCGCGACGTTGTGCACGGAGCCCGCGATCTCGGCGCAGACCTTCGGGCCGCCGAGCTCCTCCTTCGTCACTTCCTCGCCGGTCGCCGCCTTCACGAGCGGAGGCCCGCCCGTGAACATCGCGCCCGCCTCGCTCATCACGACGAAGTCGGAGAGCGGCGCGGCGAGCGCGCCGTGCCCGGCCGATGCGCCGAGGACGAGACACACCATGGGCACGTGGCCGTTCAGGTCGGCGAGCGCGAGCAGGTCGTTGGGCGCGCGGCCGTGCCCGGTGTCGGTGAGCCGGTGGCCCGCGCCCTCGAGCATCATCACGAGCGGGACGCGCTCCTGCTTCGCGAGCTCGGCGATGCGGTGGCGCTTCGCCGTGCCGCCCGCGCCGATCGAGCCCGCGAGCGTGCTGAAGTCCTCGACGCCCGCCATCGCGGGGCGACCGTCGATCGCGCCCGCGCCGCACACGAACGCGTCGGCCGGGACGCCCTCCTGGTTGCCGACGAGCCCGCCGATCTCGACGAACGTGCCCGGGTCGAAGAGGCGCAGGATGCGCTGGCGCGCGTCGAGCTTGCCGCGCGCGTGCAGGAAGCGCTCGACGCGCTCGGGCCCGCCCATCGCGCGCGCGCGCGTGCGCTCGGCGTCGAGGCGCTCGAGCAGCGGCTTCCAGTCGTCCGTGTAGTCGCGCTTCGCCACCGCCTCGCCTCGCCCGTGCGCGTCGTGACCTCGCCGCACGCGCGGAGCGAGGGGCGCGCAGCCTACCGCAGCCGGCGCGCGCGCGGCTGCGGTTGTCGGCGGCGGCGCGCGCGCCGTAGAGTGCGCGCGTGGCGGCCCGCTGGTTCCACCGCTCGTGTCCGATCTGCGAGGCGTCGTGCGCGCTGCGCGTCGAAGCCGACGTCGAGGCGCGGCGCGTGCTGCGGATCGAGGGCGACGCCGACGACCCGATCAGCCGCGGCCACCTCTGCCCCAAGGCCTTCGCGCTGCGCGGCGTCCACGAGGATCCGGACCGCCTCCGGCGCCCGATCGTGCGCGACCGCGCGTCGGGCGCCTGGCGCGAGGTCGGCTGGGACGAGGCGATCGACACCGCCGTTCGCGGGCTGCGCGACGTGCAGCAGGCCCACGGCGCCGACGCGCTCGCGGTCTACATCGGGAACCCGAGCGGGTTCGACGTCGGCTCGATGCTCTACAACGGCTTCGTGCTCGGCTCGCTCGGCACGCGCCGCATGTTCTCCGCGGCGACCATGGACCACTTCCCGAAGCTCTTCACGTCGCGCGTGATGCTGGGCAAGGGGTCGCTGCTGCCGATCCCCGACGTCGACCGCTGCGACTACTTCCTCTGCCTCGGCGGCAACCCGGTCGTGTCGCAGGGGAGCCTGATGTCGGCGCCCGGCATCCGCTCGCGGCTGCGCGCGCTGCGCGCGCGCGGCGGGCGCTTCGTCGTCGTCGACCCGCGCCGCACCGAGAGCGCGCGCGAGGCGGACGAGCACCTCTTCATCCGTCCGGGCACGGACGCCTGCTGGCTGTTCGCGGTCGCCCACGTGCTCTTCGCCGAGGGCCTCGTGAAGACCGGACGGCTCGGCGCCTTCGTCGACGGCATCGAGCGCGTGCGCGAGCTCGCGCGCGACTTCGCGCCCGAGGACGTCGCGGACGCGACCGGCATCGACGCCGCGACGACGCGGCGCATCGCGCGCGAGCTGGCCGCGCACCCGCGCGCTTGCGTGTACGGGCGGATCGGCACGTGCACGGTCGAGTTCGGCACGCTCGCGAGCTGGCTCGTCGACGTCGTGAACGTGCTGCTCGGGCGCTACGACGAGCCGGGCGGGATGATGTTCCCGCGTCCGGCGACCGGGCAGCACGAGCCGGGACGCGCGCTCCCGGAGCTCGCCGTCGGCGACGTGCGCACCGTCGTGCGCGGCCTGCCCGCGATCGAGGGACAGCTGCCCGCGTCCGCCTTCGCCGAGGAGCTCGACCCTTCGCTCGCGGGCGAGCGGCGCATCCGCGCGCTCGTCACCGTCGCCGGCAACCCCGTGCTCTCGCTGCCGGCCGGCGACGCCGTCGATCGGGGCCTCGCCGGCCTCGACTTCATGGTCGCGGTCGACCCGTACCTGAACGAGACGACGCGGCACGCGGACGTCGTGCTGCCGACGCTCCCGCAGCTCGAGCACGACAACTACGACTTCCTCGCGCAGTCGACGACGGTGCGGAACTTCGCGCGCTATTCGGAGCAGGTGTTCCCGCCCGAGCCCGGCGGCAAGCGCTCGTGGGAGGTGTTCCTCGCCCTCGCCGCGCGCTGGAACGGCGCCGAGCCCGAGGCGTTCGACGACGCGATGCTGCTCGCGAACGCGACGCGCTTCGCGGGCCGCCTCGGCCTCGACCCGGAGCGCGTCGTCGAGACGCTCGCGAAGGAGGGCGAGCGCGGCCCGATGCGGCTCGTCGACCTGCAGCTCCGCTGTGGGCCGTACGGCGATCGGTTCGGCGCCGACCCCGACGGCCTCACGCTCGCGAAGCTCCGCGCGGCGCGGCGGGCGGTCGATCTGGGCGCGCTCGAGCCGCGCCTCCCCGACGTCCTGCGCACGCCCGGTCGCCGCATCGCGCTCGCCGACGCGCGCATCACCGCCGACGTCGCGCGGCTGCGAGAGCGGCTGCCCTCGCTCGCCGCGCGCGAAGGGCTCGTGCTCGTCGGGCGCCGGCAGGCGCGCGGCATGAACTCGTGGCTGCACAATGTCGAGTCGCTCGCGGCGGGGCGTCCGCGCTGCACGCTGCGCATGCACCCGGACGACGCGCGGGCGCGCGGGCTCGCCGAGGGGGCGCTCGCGCGCATCCGCTCGCGCGTCGGCGAGGTGGTCGCGCCGCTCGAGATCTCGCAGGAGATGATGCCCGGCGTCGTGAGCCTGCCGCACGGCTTCGGGCACGCGCCGCCGGGCGGCGGGACGCGCACCCGCGTCGCGAGTGCGCGACAGCCCGGCGTGAACGCGAACGCGCTGACGGATCCCGAGCCGCTCGACGCACCGTCGGGCACGGCGGTCGCGAACGGGATCCCGGTCGAGGTGGAGGCCGCCTGAGCGGCGCGCTCCCGGGGCGTCAGTCGCGCCGCTTGCCGCCGCGCAGTGCGCGTCCGACGCGGCGCAGCGCGAGGCCGGGGGGGCGATCGTAGAACTGGCGCCACGCGCGCCGCGCCGCCGTCGCCATGCGCGCGCCGAGCCCCGGCCGGTAGTCGAGCGACGGGTGGTACCAGAAGTCGTCGACGCAGAAGTTGTGGGCGAGGCGATAGCCCTTCGAGGCGAGCAGCCGCTGCAGGTCGAGGTAGCGGCCCGCGTTCCGCTCGATCGTCATGGTGAGGAACGTGTAGCGGTCGAACGGGAAGTCCTTGAGCGCCACCCACTCCGAGCCCTCGATGTCGAGGCTCATGTAGTCGATCACGGACGGCGCGCCGTGCGCGTCGAGGAGGTCGGCGAGCGGAACGGCCTTCATCGAGATCGTCCGCGTGCGCTGGCCACCCTCGTAGTCGTCGCGGCGGCTCGGCTCGGACAGCTCGGAGAGCACCGCACTCGTGCCCGGGAGGTCGAGGTTGAGCGTGAACTCGACCGTGCCCGGGACATCCGAGATCGCGACGTGCTCGACGTCGCAGCAGCGGTTCGCACGGACCTTCTCGACGCGCTCGGGGTGCGCCTCGACGCAGATCCCGCTCCAGCCGAGCTCGGACTCGAGCGCGTAGGAGTTCGAGTTCGTGATGCCGTCGGGGCCGGCGCCGATGTCGAGGAAGAAGCCGTCGCGCTTGCCGCGAAAGACGTCCTCGATCACCCACCGGTCCTGCCGGTGGTCGACGTGGGAGTAGAACTGGAAGGTCGATCGCGTCACGGGTCGGCTCGCCACCGCGGGTCCGTCGGTCGAACGCGGGCGCCGCTCAAGCGGATCGTGGCGGCCCGCGGCGACCGTCAGCCCTTGTCGATCAGGTCCTGGATCCAGCCGATCATGACGCCGTACATCGTCTCGATCGCCTTGCCCGCTTCCTCGGCCGACGCGCCGGCCGGCTCGAACTCGCACGTCCACGAGAGGCGGCCGCTGCCGCCGTCGTCGGCGACGACCATCGTCGCGCGGTAGCCGGAGACGGGGAAGGGCGGGTTCTCGGGGATCGTGTAGACGAGCGTGCGCGTCGCGTCGTCGACGCTCTCGAGATACTCGTGGATCTTGCCGTTCGGGCCCGCGAAGATGCGCACCATCCCGGGGCCGCTGCCGCGGATCTCCCCGTTCTCGCCGCCCGGAATCCAGCGCACGTCGCCGAAGGCGCGCACCACCTCCCAGACGCGGGCGGTCGGTGCGGAGAGCGTTCGCGTGACGTTGACCTGGGCCATCGGGTCCTCCTCGAGGGTGTCGACGCGCGATGCGAGGCCTAGCGAGGCTTCTGCGCGATCGGGTTGTTCGTGGGGATGTAGCGGAGCGGGTCGATCGGGTCGCTCGTGTTGCGCTCGCCGTCCCATTCCTCGCCGGCGCGCGAGCCGCGCACGATCTTGTAGTGCCGGTTCAGGAACTTCTGCTCGGTCCACTCCCAGGTGCAGGCGACGTTCGCGTAGTGCGCGGAGATGGCGCGGCGGTAGCCCTGCGTGCGGTTGCGCCCCGAGCCGTGGAGGAGGATGGGATGGAAGAACGCCGTGTCGCCGGGCCCCATCTCGAGATACACGCGCTTCCCGATCAGGTCGTCGACGCCCTTCGCGCCGAAGTAGCCGCCGTTCAGGAACTCCCAGTCGGGGTTCTCGTGGGGCACGAGCTCGCCGCGGTGCGTGCCCGGGATGGCGACGAGGCAGCCGTTCTCGCGCGTGATCGGCTCGAGCGCCGTCCACGCCGCGCAGATCGCGTCGGCCGGGCGGAAGGGGAAGTAGAGCAGGTCCTGGTGCAGCGGGTGGCGGCCGTCGACGTTCGGGGGCTTGTTGATCAGCATCGTGTGGACGGTCATCACGTCGGGCCCGACGAAGCGCTCGACGCAGTCGAGCACGGCCGGGTGCGTGCGGTAGCCGTCGAGCACCGGGTCGTCCTCGAAGTCCTGGATCTTGGCGATGGCCTCCATCCGCGAGCCCGCGGCGACGGCGCCCTTCGCGACCATCACGTCCTTCATCACGAGCATGCTGCGCGGGGGCGCGACGCGCCCTTCGACGATGTCGGCGAGGCGCTCGCGGTAGGCGGAGAGGTCGCGCTCGGGGACGAGGCCGCGCGCGACGACGAAGCCGTGCTCCCAGTAGTGGGCGAGCATCGCGTCGGTGATCGCGCTCGTCGCGTGCGCGCGGTCGGCGGGAGCGGAAGCGGGTGCGGGGTCGGCCATGGGATCCTCCAGGGGCCGGCTCGGCGTATAGCGCATCGGCGAAGCGACCGGTCTCGTCGCGCGTCCGGCCGGCGTCGCGGCGCGGCCGCACGGGAGTCGTGTGCGAGCCGTGTGCGAGGAGTGTGCGGCAGGGGGCCGCACGTCGGGCCCGC